>RFGP01000186.1 GCA_003697365.1 Chloroflexota bacterium
AAGGCAGGGGATTCTTGCCATCCACAACGGTCGCGTGCGAAACACGTCTTACACCGTCTCCGACAGGGTTGATGCCCCAACCCGTTTTCTTCACTATATACTCTCAGGACTTCCTGATTTTGCCTATAGTGAATTCTTACAAGTATCCTAACCTAAAGCCATCAAGGTGTCAAACGCCCTACATCCCCATAGATAAATCTAGGGGCTTTGGGCGCACTTTTGGTAAGTTTTGTACCCAATGCGATTTTTCGCGTTTTTCAGATATAAGGTAAAAACATCCTTCATGATATACGAACCAAATCTCTATTTCATGAGGGTTTTGAGTCTTCCAGCCTATGGTCGTCAAATACAAAAAGGGTTCTTGTTCAAACATATGCCATCTCCAACCAATAATGATCGGCCCAAGTGCGAAATGGCCAATAAGCGGCCGTTTGACGCTCCAACCAATAACTTAATCTTAACAAGCGTGGGTGCCTTTCCAAAACGCCAAATATATCACTGGGTGGTACCCAAACCCCCAATCCCATAACGCCTAGCTTCTTAAAATGAGGCATAAAAGCATTCATGAGGCGCTTTACACTAGGATAATAAACCAAAAACTGTGTACCATCCGCAAAAGTAACCAACTGCTGCTTTTTCAAACGCCGAAAAGCCGTCTTAAAATCTAAATGCAGGCTATGCCAAACACTCTCCCACAAACAAAAAGGTGACATAACGCCAAAACCTAATTTTGCACCACTCTGCAAGTGCCTCATCAAAAAGTCGGCTAAGTCTGAATAGCGTTCGGTACAATTAATGGGGCCAAAATTACTAAATACGCCATTAAAACGTAAGGATTCTTTCCATAGCGGCAATTGATTTAAATCGAGCAGGCGACATGTTACAAAATCATCTAACCCCAAAGATGATACTTTACGCTGCGTAATTTCCAGCATCATTGGGCTAGCATCTGTTGCCACAACTTTTATGCCACGTTGAGCTAGCCATATGGCATCTTCGCCAGTGCCACAGCCTATTTCTAAGACAACATCGCCTGCAGAAAACAATTGAGCGAGGCGCGCTTGAATACGTTGTCGCAGCCAAAGACCAATGGGGTGTTGTGTGAATTCCTGATCATAGTTAGCTGCGACAACATCAAAGCTCATGAGAAATTAGTTATTACTATGGAGAATAATTGAGGCAACTGCAGGTGTGATTTGATAGCCAAAATTCGCTACCACAGCTGGAATGTCTTCCTGCCGCAATTGGCCACCATCAAACACAGAATCATTGATGATAATGTCTAGCTCAATTGTAAAACGCTCAGCAGGAAAAACATAACGCACGTAGGTTGCGGAGGCATCGCAAATATCACTAAAGCTACGACTGTAAACCTGCTCAGAATCAAAGCCCGATAAAGTTAGAACGCTGCTGTTATCTTCAACAAATTCAAAGCCTTGTTCAGCCATCAATTCAGCAAACAAATCGCTATTTAAAACATTTAAGGCTGCATCGTTGCTTTCCCAATTTGTCATGCGAAAACCAACGCCCAGCAAAGAAGTATCACCGCTACAATCATTCAGTGTCCAAAGCCCGCCAGCTTCATAAACAAAGCCATTATTGCTATATAGCTCTTCGGCGATTGTTTGTGCATCTCCACTGAAGCGCGCAATAGCTTCTTCAACCGTTGTCGCTGTAGCAGCATCATCACTGGTTAGGGAAGGATCATTTTCAAAGATCGTCTGGATGGCCTCAAGTGCTTCATCAGGCGTTGCAGGTGCAGGTGGAACATAATCCGTTACGACAAGAGAAGGATCAGTGATGATGAGAACAGTCTCCAACGTTTCAGGCGTTTCACCATTTTCAGTATTAGTCATCGTATCAATGACTTCTTGACCATCTAACACTTGGCCAAAGATTGTGTGGCGTTGATTCAAATGTGGGGTTGGCACGCGCGTAATGAAAAATTGACTTCCGTTTGTTGCAGGGCCAGCATTCGCCATAGCCAGCAAGCCGGGGCGATCAAAGACTAGGAACGGCACAAATTCATCTTCAAATTGATAGCCGGGGCCACCTGTACCTGTAGGATTCCCAACAGGATCACCGCCCTGCGCCATAAAGTCCTCGATCACACGATGAAATGTTGAATTATTATAGAAACCATTTTGCGCTAAAAATACGAAGCTATTCACAGTCACGGGAGCGTATTGTTCAAACAAATCAACGTAAACGGGGCCATTTCCTGTACAGAAGATCGCATAATAATCTACCCCTTCTTCCAAAACCTGCTCAGGCTCGCTATAGCGACGTGTTTCAGGTTCTGTAACCTCAGCATCTGCACACCATTGCTCAGGCGTGCGGGGGTCTTCTTGGGCTTGAGAAGGCAATACTGTTGGCGCTAGCACAGCGACCAATGCTATAAGCATTAGGCCACTAATAAGCCAGCGAAGTGCAGTAGAAGTTAAGTTTGTCATTCAAATTCCTCATGTTTTATATAGAAATCGAAGTTTGAATAGGTGCTCTATGTGCTAGTGTAGCACACCTCTTAAAATACACGACTAATCAGGATTTAGATCACCTGCTCCAAAAATTTGACCGGGTTGGATGATAGTTGGCCCTGCCAAATCAACCGTTCCCACCAAGTCATAAAGCATAGCTCCCGTAATACGTACAGGAACAATTTCTCCTATCGGGGCCTCACCTTCAACCATGACATAGCCATCAATTTCAGGAGCATCACGATAAGAACGCCCTAAAGATATTGTACTACCTGTGGGGTTTCCGTCTTCATCCGTTACAGCAGCGTGACCTTCAATCAACACATCGAGTATACGCCCAACTTGGGACTGATTGCGTTGCAGACTGATTTTTTGCTGAACAGCCATTAAATGATCTTGGCGTGCTTGTTTCACTTCGTCATCAACTTGATCGGGTAGCGTAGCACTTGGTGTGCCAATTTCATAACTGTAGGTGAAGGTGCCCACACGATCAAATTGAATATCTTTCACGAATTGCACGAGGTTTTCAAATTCTTCATCTGTTTCACCCGGATAACCAACAATAAAAGTTGTGCGAATGGTTAAATCAGGCATCGCTTCGCGCATTTTAGTAAGGGTACTATAAACCCAATCAACGTTTGCTGGGCGACGCATTCGTAATAAGGTACGTCGATCTGCATGTTGAAGCGGAATATCAAGGTAGTTCACAATTTGCTGGTGTGTTGCCATTGTTTCGATAAGCTCATCAGTCACATAGCCCGGATAAGCGTACATAATCCGTATCCAAGGCAAATCGGGCACAGCTTTCACCATTTCATTTAGCAGCTGAGCAAGCCCATTTTTCATCCCCCAATCGCTACCATAATCAGTAGAATCTTGGGCAATGAGGATGATCTCCTGTACACCTTGATCGCGTAACATCCGCGCTTCGTCCAATATTGCTTGCATAGGACGACTAACCAATGTCCCTTTTATTTTTGGTATTGCACAAAAAGCACAGGGACGACGACACCCGTCTGATATTTTTAAATAGGCGCTCGCGCCTTGAACACTGACCCGTGCCGCACCACGTTCATCTGTTCCTACGGTGACAGCATCCGTTGGCAAGTGATAGAGCGGTTCTGGATGTTTGCGTTTACGCAAACGCTGCACAACATCGACAATATCCATCCAACGGCGTGTGCCAATAATACCATCAAGACCTTGCACCTCTTGTGCAAGTGTATCTCCATAACGCTGTGATAAGCACCCTGCAGCGATCAGGTATTGATCTGATGATTTTAAGTTTGCCAATTCTTGTAGAGCGTTAATACTTTCCGTTTTTGCGGGGCCAATAAAACCACAAGTATTGACGATCAACACTTCCGCAGAACGCGGATCACCAACCCCACGCATTCCTGCTTGATCGAGCAATTGTGCCATTGATTCTGAATCTACGGTGTTTTTGGCGCACCCTAAACTCAGCAAGTAGTATTGATTTTGACGTTTAGACACGTTTTTTTCCTCATTACCTATTACGATGTGAGAAAATCATAGCGGAAAATTAACGGCTTTCAAGCCGATGATCAGAATAATTTCAATAGGAATTTTCAAAATTGTGAGAGCTTACCAAATTTTCCGTTCTTGAGTGTAAGGAAAAGCACTTTTCGGTTAAAATGACTTTGCTATTGCCTTTTAGGGGGCACATCATACACACTATACGTTACCCATAAAATTATGTTGAAAGGTATTTCACATGTTCAAAAAGGTTAGTTTACTTCTTGTTATTGTATTTGTGCTAGCATCACTCGCTTCAACTTCGTCTGCCCAGAATCCAGTTTATCCTGAACTGCCAGACTTAGGAGGACGTGAGTTAACGGTTGCAGTAGAAAACGCTTATGCTCCGTTTCAATTCAATGATCCACGTGTTGATCACCCCATTGGCTTTGACTATGATTTAATCGAAGAACTTGCTGAGCGTTTGAACTTCAAGCCTGTTTACGAACTGACAAGCTGGGAAGTACAAATGGCAGCAGTTGGTGAAGGGCAATATGATCTTGGAGTGAACGGTATCTCTATCAAAGAAGAACGCAAGAGCATTGTTACCTTCAGCGATCCATATGTCACGATTGAAATTTACCTTCTCATTCGTGAAGATGAAGATCGTTTTAGCAACCTAGAAGAATTTGTAGCGGATGATGACAACCTTCTGGGCGTAGTGAGCGGTGGAGCAAACTATTGGCTTGCTCAAGGCTATATTGAAGACGGACTCATTTCTGAAGATCAAGTTGTAGTCTATAACGGTTTTGCTGAAGCCGTACAAGCATTGGTCATTGGTGACATTGATGCTATTCCTGCTGATGCTTCTTCAGTGGGTGGCTTTGTAAACGCTATTGGTGCCCCTGTTCGCATAACAGGCGACCCCCTCGACCAAGACGAATTTGGTATCATCTTCCCCTTAGATGTCGATCCGGAATTATTGGCTGCGTTCAATGCAGGCATTGCCACCATGCACGAAGATGGCTACCTTGACTATTTGGCATACAAATGGCTAGTACGCTTTAAGCCAGCATCTGCTGAGTAATAAGCGTTCCTTTTGATTGAAACGATTTTGGTTTAAAGGCATAACCGGGTACGGCATCAATTCACCGACCCGGTTGTGTTATCCAAATAAAGTACGGATATAAAACATGGCAGAGCAAAATCAAGAACTCGAATCACAACAAATTGTCGCTACGACACCACCGCCACCAGCGCGTCCCAATCCTCAACGTTATCGTTTAATGATGCAAAAGGCTTCGCGCGGGCCATGGTGGATACTCGTCATTCTAGGTTTGGTTAAACTTTTTGTAGACGCAGTTGAAGATCGTCCTATTTATCAACTTGCATGGGAAGAAGTCCGCAAAGGCCTTTGGACGACAATCTGGGTCACACTTGTTGCCTATGGCATCGCTCTGCTGCTTGGGCTTTTCTTTGCGTTGATGCGTCGCCCATCAGATTCCATCTTTTATAATCTTTTTATCTATCAACCCACTACCGTCGTAATCGAAATTATTCGCGGTATTCCTACTCTTGTATTGGTATTTTACATCACTTTGGCTGGTGTGCCGCAACTTGTGGACTTGATCAATGCACAAAGTGAAGCTCTACTGAATAGAGGCACCATTAATGGCACCTTTCTTGAAGAGCATGTCATCTACTTATCTGAACTAACGCCGCGCGATATACCAACGGTTTATCGTGCCATTGCAGCGTTGGCTATTTCTTATGCGGCGTTCTTATCAGAAATTTTTAGGGCTGGACTAGACAGCGTTGATATAGGCCAACGAGAAGCCGCACGAAGCATGGGGATGAAGCAATGGCAAATCATGCTCACGATTATTTTGCCGCAAGCCATTCGGAATATACTTCCTGCATTAGGGAATGACTTCATTGCAATGTTGAAAGAAAGCTCTCTTGTTTCCGTTGTAGGGGTACAAGATATTACTCGTTCTGGTCAGAGCTTCGCTGCAGCAACATTTACCTTTTTCCAAGCCTATAATGTGATTGCAGTTACATATCTCGTGCTGACGATTAGCATATCTATTATTGTTAAAATAATCGAACTTTATCTCGGACGTGGCCGCAAATTGAACTAACAAAGACACCAGCCAGTCCTACGATAAGCTAACGGTTGGGCAAAAACAGTTGCATCGCTCCAATGGCCATGCTAAACTGCCCTAGCCTAAAAATATCTATCAGTCAAATTAGTAAGTTTTATAGGGAACAGAATGCCAAAATCGAAGTTCAAGTTCATTTCAATAACGATTCTACTTCTCCTCGCAGCTTTGATTTTAACACCCTCCACCATATTCACCGCTCAGGCACAAGGTGCTGTACAAGCTACTGTCACAACAGATACGTTAAATGTACGTAGTGTGCCCGGTGATAATGGGGCAATTATTGATCGTTTCACACTCAACACAGTATTAAATGTTGAAGGACGTGAAGATCAGCTTGGTAATGGTGGCATATGGGTTTTTGCACAACCTGTAAATGGTGGCACTCGTGGTTGGGTGTTGTCCGATTGGTTACTGTTTCCAGATGGATTTGTGATAGAAACTTTGCCCGTCATCAACATTACAGGAAGCGCTGATCCTAGCTCTACATCATCAACCATAAGCGCCGAAGCCCCTTCTGTTGAAGGCGGCATAACGGGTAGCACACGTAACCCTATCAATTTTCGCAATGGGCCGGGCACCAATTTTGGCATCATTCGAGGGCTAGAAGGCGGTGTCGCATTTACTGCAACCGGTCGCTTAGCGAATAATGCATGGATACGTGTGGTCGTAAATGGACAAGAAGGCTGGCTTTTCACCTCGCTTGTCACGCTTAACGGCGATGTAAATGCATTACCTGTCGTTGAAAATGTACCCGTTCAATCATCAGCGGTATCTAGTGGTGGCAGCATCCCTGCTGCTGCGGCAAGCCCCCGTCCAATTAGCGGCTTTACTTATGGTGCACATGTTGCCAATTTTAATAATGGTGATTTGATGGCGCGCATGGGCATGACATGGGTGAAAGTACAAGTGCGCTATGGTGTTGGGCAAGACCCGAATTCAGTAGCGGGCCTCATCAACACCGCTCATGCGCAAGGCTTTCGCATCTTGCTGGGCATCGTAGGTTATCCGGGAGATGTTGCCGCTGGTGGAACAGGCTACTTTGATCAATATGCCGCTTTTGTTGGGGGTGTAGCAGCATTAGGTGCAGATGCCATTGAAGTTTGGAATGAACCTAATCTTGATCGTGAGTGGCCCACTGGCCAAATTAGCGGAGCAAATTATACACAACTTCTAGCACGAGCTTTTAATGCTATTAAAGCCAATAATCCAAACACGCTCGTTATCAGTGCTGCCCTAGCGCCAACAGGTGCTGAAGGCGCGTTTGGTCTAGAGCGCGTTTGGAACGATAATCGCTTCTTGGCATCGATGCGAGATGCAGGTGCTGCTGCCTATATGGATTGCTTAGGAGCACATTATAACGAGGGGATCGTAAGCCCCTATCAAACCAGCGGCGATCCACGAGGGGACAATTACTATACCCGTTATTTGCTTGGCATGATTCGCACCTATCGCAGCTATTTCCCAACACGTCCACTTTGCTTCACAGAGCTAGGCTATCTCTCTCCAGAAGGTTTCGGAGGACTGGCCGGCACGTTTGGATGGGCAGCAGATACTTCTGTAGCGGAACATGCACTTTGGCTTGCCCAAGCAATCGACGTTGCGCGCAATGCTGGTGTGCGTATGGTTATCATTTGGAATTTAAACTTCAGTGGTAGTTTTGGCGACGATCCTATGGGGGGATATGCAATGATTCGCCCCGATGGAAGCTGCCCAGCATGTGTATATTTCCCACGATAGCAATTGTAAATCAACACACATCAACCAATGTTTGCTTTTGTCTTAAAAACAGAAGCAAACTTGGTGATATATACTTGCTCAAAGATATAATGAGATACATTTATGAAAATAAAGCCCGTTAAGGAGTATTAGTATGACGAACCGCGGATATTCTGAAAATCAACACTTATCCCGAACACGCCAACAGCTACGTGGTTTTGTAGCGGTTTGGTTAGGCATCACTATTTTGGTGAGTGTGGCAACTTTTGTTGGTATTTATGTCGGCACAGGTAAATTTGAGACAGCAACAGCAAGCAATGATGGTGCTGTCATAGTCATCGCGCAAGAAGATAATGCAGAAACCACAACGATTATCGAAGAGACTTCTGCGTCCGTAGAACCAACAACAAATGACGTAAAAGTTGTTGAAGAAGCGCCTGCGCCCAATACAGAGCAGCGTATAGCTGAAGAATCATCATCAACTCGTAATATCACAGAAAACATTCCACCGTCAGCGCCCTTATCTCCATCTCGACAAGACCCAACTCCAGCTTACACACCAACAATTCCTCCACGCCAAGAGACCAAATTCGATTTAGGAATTCAGGTTGTCCCTGCTTTTGGTAACGATCGTGATCGTATGGCAGGGTATATGGACGCGGCGGCCAATCAACTTAAATTAAATTGGGTGAAACTACAAGTACGCTGGGAATTTGCCGAGCCACAGCCGGGCATTTATGACTGGGAAGCTCTTGGCTATGATCTTTTCTTCCAAGAGGCCACCGATAAGAATTTAAAAGTATTGGTTAGCATTGTTTCCACACCAGACTGGGCACGCCAACCCGGTGTAAATCTAGAACAACATGGGCCGCCAGCCAACAACCAAGACTTTGCAAACTTCGTTGCGGCACTGCTACAACGCTATCCCGGCCAAATTCATGCGGTTGAAGTTTGGAACGAGATGAATCTTGCCAGAGAGTGGACAAGTACTAATGGGCTGAGTGCAGCAGATTATGTTGCTATGCTTGCAACTGTTTCAGAGGTCATTCGTTTCTTAGACCCCAATATCATCATAATTAGCGGTGCGCTTTCTCCTACAGGTGTAAATGATGGCGTAGTGGCAATTGATGATTTTGTGTACACTGATCAACTCATCGCCAACGGTTTATTAAACTACATCGATTGTTATGGTGCGCATCATAACGGTTACAATATTGGCCCCAATGTCCCGTTTGATCGCGTTCCTAACGATCCTACAGCAAGTTTTCGGGGGCCATTTGATAACCCCAATCACTCATGGTCATTCTATACGACACTCAACACCTATGCGACCAAAATTGCAAACGCAGGCAGCAACATTCCTTTATGTGTAACTGAATTTGGTTGGGCAGTCACTGAAGACTTCGATCTTTCTTCGGTCGGTGGTGCCATTCCTAACTTTGAATTTGCCAACGACAACACCCTTGAAGAACAACGAATTTTCACCGTTGAAGCAATTGAATTGATGGAAGAATGGGGTTTTGTGCGCTTGGCGATTATTTGGAACCTCAACTATGGCGCAGAGGCCGCATGGGATTTATCGCGCCCCTATCGTGATAATATGCCCTATTCACTCATCCGTCCTAATTATATTCCAGCGCCGGTTTGGGCTTATATAGCAGATATGAATTTCCGCGGCCGTCCATAGCAATAGCTATTTCGACGGCATCGCGTTCGTCGTACACCAACTCAACGGGGGCATCTTGAATGATGTTCCCGTTTTTGTATCTTTTATTTAAAGATGATGGAAAGTCGAAATCTCAATGTATAAGCGTTTTGTTGTGCTTATCGCGATTATTGGGCTTGTTGGATTTGGCGCGCTGTTATTACAATCTATTGCACCAAATTCAAAGCCAAATTCACGAAACGATATACTGCCCTATGGGCCACCTCCCACCTATCCTCCTCTAAACGATCTTGCGCCAGAAGCTGTTGATATGAACAGCAGCAAAGTATTTCCATCTTTGACCTATGGCATTCACACGTTTTTTTGGTGGCATGAAAGTTATCGCCAACTAGGCTTAGATCATATTAACCTTATGCAATTTACGCATATTCGACAGGTCTTCGCTTGGTCAGATGTTGAAACAGAATATCGCGCCGTAGACGATCCTGAACGCTATCATTGGGCACAAGCTGATGCAATGATGCAGGACATTCAAAGCAAAGGTATACAAGTTGTGGCGCGAATCAGCAAACCACCACAATGGGCACTGCGTCCAGCTGTACCTTATGGTGAAGTACCTTTTGATTTAGAACGTCTAACTGATTATTGTGGTGCATTAGCAAGTCGGTATCGTGGTCAAATCGCAGCTTATCAAATTTGGAACGAACCCAACTTAACACGTGAATGGGCATACACCGTCCCTAGTCCAGAAGGATACTTAAAACTATTAAGCAATTGCAGCAATGCTATTCGCCAAGCTGATCCAGATGCGATCATCATCACAGCTGGCCTCTCCCCAACTGGCAATCGAGATTTTAGCGCAATGCCAGATGATGAATTTTTATGGAAGCTCTATGAAGCTGGTCTTGATGAGCAGTATGATATACTAGCAGCCCACACCCCCGGTTTTCGCTATCCACCGGAAGTTGATCCAAATCATCCATCCCCAGAAGGGTGCTTACAATGGCGCTGCTTTCGACGCATTGAACGCCTCAGAGCGATCATGGTTGCTCAAGGCGATGCTCATAAGCAGATGGCGATTACGGAGGTCGGTTATACCACAGATCGAAGACCAGATTCTATTTATAGCTGGTTTGGTGTATCGCCTGAAACACAGGGTAACTATCTTGCCAAAGCCTACCAATATGCAGCAAAAATGTATCGCCCTTGGGTTGGGCTTATGGTAGCCTTATACTATCCCAATGTTGAGTGGACACCTGAGGATGAAGAGTATTGGTGGGCAATTGGGACTGTTGCGCCATTACCCTATGGCATGGATGGAAGACCTGCATGGCCAGCGCTTGTTCAAATGCCCAAAATTTCAACTGAACCAAGTTACACGCATCCTGCACGTGATGAGTTCTTAAATCCAATTGAGTAGGTAGTATCCATATATTATGAATGAAACATTGTTATCAATCAGTCACTTCATTCATTTGATCGCCACCGTGACGTGGATTGGTGGTTTACTCGTCATCGTATTTTATATTTGGCCTCTCTCGCATAAGCACCTTAATGATGAAACCCATCAGCAATTCATCTTAGCTTTTAACAAGCGTTATCGCCCTATCGCTAATCTCAGCCTTGTTATGCTTCTTGGCACAGGAATGCTGCAAGTAGGCGCTGATGAACATTATCAAGGATTACTGACCTTCAAAAACACATGGACAATTGCCATGTTGTTTAAACATCTCGCATTCGGTGGCATGATGATATTAGGGGCAATTATTCAATTTTCGGTGGTTCCTGCTATTGAGCGCGCTCTGCTATTGGCATCAAAAGATAATGGCACAGCTCTACAGGCAGCACTTCAGAGAGAAAACCAATTATTACGCGGGATGTTGGTCTTAGGCATTTTTGTTCTTGTTTTTACTGCTATTGCAACGGCAGTTTAGGCTATAATGAAGCGAACATCTTGAATATACACTCATCAACGTAAACGAGGAGTTCGTGTGGTGCGACGGTTAGAACTATGGGGAATAGTAATACTGCTCTTAGCAGGTTTTGCCGTGCGCATAGCCGATTTGGCAGCTAATCCCGCAGGGTTTTCAGAAGAAGAAATCACAAGTATTCGTATCACACGAGCTATTGCAGAAGATGAAACAATAGTTGTTTTTTTTGACACTGGCCCGCGCGGCATTGAAAGCCTATACCATTTAATTCAAGTCATAGTCACGTTCTTTATAGGTGATGGCTTATTAGGCTATCGTATGTTGTCAGTTTGGGCAGCGATGCTTAGCCTTGCATTGCTGTTTCGAGTGGCCAAACAGCTATTTGGGCAGAAAGTGGCCTATGTGGCACTTATTGCAATGATTGCAGGAATTTGGCCCGTCATCAATGCTCGCACGGCAACTCCTGTCGCCTTAATGAATGCTGGTGTTTTGCTGTTTATGTGGGCGCTCATCAATGCCTACTATATCAAGCAAGATGTCATCCGCCCCCAACGCCCAACCACATTACGCTATACCCTCATGGCAATCACAATTGTTGTGATCACCTATTTGCACTATAGCGGACTTTTGGCAGGAATCGGGTTTATCGCCTTCATTTTATATCTCTATTACAGTCGCCAATCTGTATCTCATCATATATGGTGGAATAGTAGTTATGCGTTAAACCTAGCACTTATTTTAGGAATTCCTTACCTTGTATCGGTATTGCGCAATCCAACTGCCGCTGGAATTTATACTTTTTGGGCAGAGCGCCCCGAATCAGTTATTGACTTGTTAGAATCAATCGGGCGAACATTGCTCGCTTTCTTTGTACGAGGAGATCGTAATCCAACCCATAACGTGCCGGGAATTCCCATACTCTCATCAATAGAAGGTGGCGTATTACTAGCAGTAGGGGTTGTCATCTGTGCACTGCGTTGGCGAAAGCCAAACTATGCCTTCGTTTTATTGCTGTTCACACTCGGTCTTCTACCTGACTTATGGCTACAAGGCGGCCCAGACTATAACGCGCTTGCATTTATAGGGCCTATTGTCTATTTACTCGTTGGGGTGGGAGTTGTAGAATTATTTCATATCCTACAAAACAACACAGAACCACCTGAACGGCTTGCTTGGCTTAAAAAACAAACCATACTTGGCACTTGGCCACAGCCTATAGTGCGTATCAGTGCGTTTTTACTCATGCTCATCTTTGCTCGTTATACATGGATGCTTTATCAACAGATTTTTCAAGATTGGCCAACTCGCTCAGACACCCAACAAGCCTACCAAACAAGTTTGGGCAATGTTGCACGTTATCTTGATCAGCAAAACAGTGAAGTTCCTATTTTGATTTGTGCCAACCGCATTCAACGTGCGGATATTTCAGATTTTAGTCAACCACTATCCGATCAGCAGATTTTATCGTGGATGCGTCATGGCGAAGAAATCAATTATCGGATTGCTGATTGCAACCAAGACTTTATCCTGATCAATGCTGGAGCTACGATGCAAGTGGTGTTTGTTGACATGGCGGATATTGCGACAATGCCCCCCCAATTACGTACTTGGCTAAATCAAGCTGTGAGCCTAAGCGTAGAAAGACTTCCTGATGGTTCGTTATATGAAATCGAAGTTGAACAACGCCTAGCAGATAAAGGTGGCATGTTAGCTAGAGAGTCAACGCTTTTCTATCCTCAAAATGGCGGCAATGGTGACAATTCACCAGAGCCAATTGAGACATTCCCAATTCGCTTTGGGGGCAACATGACTCTCTTAGGCTACGATCCTCTTCAAATTGAAGAACCGCTTTCAGCAGGCAATATCTTAGCTATCACTACCTATTGGCGTATTGATGGTACACTCTTAGAAAACACAGGCATCTTCATTCGCTTACATGATACGCCCCAAGCCAGCCCCTATTCTGAAGTCAATCGCTTTGCCGTCGATGCAACTTTGCTGCAGCCACGTGATATTGTCGTTCAAGTTTCTTACTTGCCATTACCAGAGACATTGCGTCCTCAAGAATATCAACTTACTATAGGAGTATTCGATACTGTTCCCACAAATCAATTACCTGTTTATGAAGAACAAGGAGAAACAACAATAATACGTGGAAATTATTTATTACTTGGTTCCCCATTTGCAATCACAGCGCCACAGGGTTAAACCAAATGTTTGAAATCGTTTTTTTAGGCACATCAGCCGCCGCCCCCAGTATTCATCGAGGGATGCCTGCGCAAATGGTTATAGCCCGCGAAAACCGATTCCTTGTCGATTGTGGCGAAGGAACACAACGACAAATTCTGAAGAGTGGGGTAGGTTTTCGGAGAATGAATCGCATTCTCCTAACACATGGACACCTTGATCACATTTTAGGATTGGGTGGGCTACTATCTACAATTGCGAATTGGGAAGAAGGTATTGAATACCTTGAAATTTATGGTGGTGCTAGCACACTAGAGCGCGTTCACTATTTAGTGTTTGGGGTTGCGCTACGTGGATTCGTGCCCCCAATGTCGATTACCTTACATGAACTTTCACCTCATATGGTCATTTTTGAAGATAAGCATATGCAAATTTCTGCCTTTCCGGTCATTCATCGTGGAAGTGATAACTTTGGTTTCATCTTCCAGCAGCATGAACATCGCCCATTTTTAGAGGAAAAAGCAACCGCACTAGGCATTCCTGCGGGGCCAGAACGCGCCAGCTTAGTGCGCGGAGAGAACATTACACTCGCTGATGGACGTGTAGTAACTCCTGAAGACGTTTTAGGCCCCCCAATTCTGGGCTCAAAATATGTGCATATCGGTGATATTGCTGTTTTGGATGATGATATTTATGCAACTGTTGCTCATGCAGATTGCTTAGTCATTGAGGCTACCTATTTAGATGAAGAAGTCGATATTGCTCGTAGTGTTGGGCATATTACTGCGGGGGAAGCTGCGCGCATGGCCGCAGAAACAGGTGTTAAAACGCTCATCCTGACACATATATCGCGTAGAAATAGCGAACGCGCCATTCGTGATGAAGCGTGCCATTATTTCGCCAACACCTATGTAGCACGCGACTTTGATCGCTTTCGCATTAGTCGTGGTCATCCTGTCCAAAAACTAACCCCCAACGGGAACTAATTCTTCTGCATTATAGATATGCGTGAATTGTCCGTTGTAATGATAAATCACCTCGCGGTTGGGAAACATCTCCAGTAAGCGATCTCGCACGGTATTATAGCGATCTCGCGCAAGGACATATTCACTATCCAAATATGGGCTTGTCAGAGCCATAAGCGCACTAATTTCTCGCCATGTATCATACTCGCCATACGATATGATCAATACATCTTTTTCGGGATAAATGCGCATTTGCTCTAAAACGTGATATTGTTGACGATGGTATTCTGTCAGGCGCGTAATTTTTTCAATACGGTCTGGCCCATAACCAATAATTGTTGTCCCAACTAATAGGCAAACAATAGCATATATTGCTGGCTGAAGGCGAAAAGGACGCACAAGATCAGCGACATGCACAACACCAGCTGCTGAAAGTATTGCTAAGAAGGCAGTCATTTCATAATAGTAACGTGCACTATAATCTCCAGCATTAATCCAGTAAAACATAGTGCTAAAAACTACTGACACACATACAAGCCCGAAAAGCCATACCCAGCGCCTTTGCCAACCAAATATAAAAACCAGAGGCAAGAATAACCAGCTTAACCCCGCATTCTCGCCTACAGCACATCGATTACCTGTGACAGGGGCATTGGGGGCATTATCAGGCATTTGTACCCATCCAAACAGGTCACGAGCATAGCAATCCATGTCCCAATTCAGATTGCGCTTAGCGCGTGTCCATGAATGGCCTGAGCGCCCATGATCCTCCCCAAACCCCAAGCGATCATACTCCCACACTAATTGATATAAGTTTTGAGTAGGATCGCCTGTGGTAATCCAGTTATAAAGAAAATGAATACTCCCTAAACCTATTGCCACAAAAGCTAAAATCAATAATGGCAATAATGTTTTCCCAAAGCCGTGCAAAACTAAGGGGGGATTTTGACGCTTTATTGGAGGGTTCAATGTAAACCATACCATTTGCAGAGCGATTAAGCCGCTGATCGCTAAAACTGGCCATACAGGCCAATTAGGAAAACTTTTCTCAGATGGATCGCGAAGTTGGTTGATGGCCCAAACAGATAAAACCGTAGCGAACAAAAGCGCTGCCAACAAAATTAGCAGCTTTCCCCACCAGACCAGCTGAAAATTCCAGCGTGCACGAAGGCCAGCAATACCAATGCGCAACCCACTATATAAAACAAACGGCACAGCAACGCTCACCGCCACAGATGGGCGCGTTGCAAATAGCCAACCCAACGCTACACCGCCTACAATTCCCCACCACCAATGGCCACGAACTTCTATTCGCCACATCGCCCAGCTAAAAATGAGGACTAGCCCCAATGCCAAAGAATGAGACATAAAAGATCCGCTCTGAATCCAAGCAATGGGGCTGCTTGCCAATAGCAATGCTGCAATGATGCCCACACGCACATCAAAAATTTCTTTCCCTAAACGATACGTCAAGGCTATGGACAACAAAAAGATAAGCGGATTAACAGCCCAAGCCATTCCCATCCAATAGCCACTTG
The DNA here is from genome assembly GCA_003697365.1 of Chloroflexota bacterium. Taxonomy (GTDB): domain Bacteria; phylum Chloroflexota; class Anaerolineae; order Aggregatilineales; family J027; genus J027. The sequence goes on from RFGP01000186.1 coordinate 16,122, forward strand.
CTAGTACAGCTGACCAGCCCGGTGGATATTTACTGAACAGCTTCCCTTGACAATTCAACCCTTGTGCAGTGTGAGTATCATTACAATTGATCACAAAAGGCTTCCAAAACATGCGGCGTAAATCGGCATCTGGCTGTCTTAGGTAAACGTCGCCTCGTGCAAATAGTTGCGCTTGATAGGTATAGGCCAGCTCATCTTCTAGGTAAGGAATATGCTCAAACGCATGATTAGAAACCCATAATGCTGCAATCAGCCCCCCGAAACTGATCAAGAGGGCGAGGATAGCTGTTTTAGTCATAAAACTTTATCGTTCTAATACCTGCTGATAAACATCTAAGGCAATGCGTGCAGTACGCTGCCATGAGAATTTAGTCGACTGTTGTAACCCTTTTTGGCGCAATTGATGGGCAAGGTCTTCATCATTCAACACTCGCCAAATGCCATCCGCAATACTTTCATGGTCTTCTGGTTCTATATAAATACCAGC
>RFGP01000025.1 GCA_003697365.1 Chloroflexota bacterium
ACCCCCTCAGAATCAGCATCTTGAGCGCTGTAAAATCCGCCACAATCATCACGCATTTCTCGCTGAACATAACTTAAAATGTCAAGGACTATATCGGCATAAAATTTTTCTTGCGTAATTTGATAAGCATGGAGATATACACGTGCAAGCTGCGCGTTATCATAGAGCATCTTCTCAAAATGTGGAACAAGCCAACGATGATCAACGCTGTAACGATGAAAACCACCACCAAGTTGATCATATATCCCACCATGTGCCATTTTTCGTAAGGTAAACAACACAGGTTCTAAAAACGTCTGGTCTTGGCTTGTACTATAATAGCGCAACAAAAACTCCAAATTCATAGGTGAAGGGAACTTTGGTTGATTACGATGTAGCCCTCCATGAATCATATCTGCTTGGGCAATAAGTTTTTGAGCCGCTTTCTTTAACCATTCTGCCTCTAATTGTGCATCTTCTGTCACTAGTGGAATGCCCATACCGCTTTGAATCGCCCCAACAACATCAGCAGCCATACGCTCAACCTCTTCTCGACGGTTTTTGTAATAATCAGCTACAGCAATCAAAACCTGCCGAAAACTTGGCATTGCAAGTTGCCCATGTATATAACGAGGTTCTGGAGGGTAATAGGTGCCGGCATGAAAAGGCTTTCCTTCAGGGGTTAGAAAAACTGTCATTGGCCAACCACCAGGCCCACGTGTGAAGACCAACGTCGCCTGCATATAAATATCATCCACATCAGGGCGTTCTTCACGATCAACCTTTACATTTATAAAAAGTTCATTCATCAAGGCAGCGGTTTCTGGGTCTTCAAAACTTTCATGAGCCATCACATGGCACCAATGGCAAGACGAATATCCTACACTCAGTAAGATAGGCTTATCTTCTTCCTTTGCTTTTGCAAAAGCCTCATCTCCCCATGGATACCAATCCACAGGATTATGGGCATGTTGCAAAAGATAAGGGCTTGTTTCATGTTGTAATCGGTTCATTAGCGCTGCTTTCTAATTTTTCAAATATTGATTTGCATAATTTATAGTCTAGCGCTTTGACCATGACCTTTCAATTCTGAATCCTTCTATTTCACTCCACAACAACAAGTTCTTGAAATCCCGAAGTCAGTGGTTTTCCTCCTGCAAAAGTTGTCAACACAACGTCCTCAACCCTCGCTGAAAAACCATTAAATTGAGTGATGCTTGGCTCAACTGTAAATAGCATTCCTTCTTGTAAAATAGTTTGATCAGAACGTGTCAAAAAAGGCGGCTCGTGGACATCCATACCAATTCCATGCCCCAAGCGATGGCGAAAAGCACTTCCATACCCGCCTGCTTCAATTACTTGGCGCGCCGCAGCATCAACAGCTTCAGCAGTAGCTTGCCCTGCCTTCATAGCAGTAATACCGGCAGATTGTGCAGCCATTACCAACTTATGTATTTGAATTTGTTCAGCACTTGGTTCTCCAAAGCTGACAGTGCGGCCAAAATCATAACAAAAACCTTCGTATGCTGCGCCAAAATCAAACAATACGGACACAGGTGGATTGAGTTTTCTTGGCCATGTTTTTAATCGCTCACCAAACAATAAAGGATGATTAGGGCCAGAGCAGTAAAGCGTGGTTGTAAAAGATGGCCCCAAACTTCCATGTCGTCGTAATTGATAATCTACTTCACTAATGATGTCTAATTCCGTCATGCCGATCTTCAGCTGGCACACTACATCTCTAAATGCTGCTTCTGTAATTTCGCCAGCGCGACGCATCAAGGCAATTTCCTCTGGAGATTTCACAACTCTTAATTGGTGTAGTAATTTTGTGGCTGAAACAAAGGTGATTTGAGGATAAAGTTTATGAAGTGCAGTAATAGTTTCACCACGAGCCTCATCACTAATTGCAACCTTAGGTACTACATCACCTAAGGGTTTAAATATCTCTTGTATAAGCAGCGTCGGGTCATCCCAATCTCCCAACACTTTTACTTGGACATCCCCTAAATTATTTAAACCGCCAAACTCTGCCGTCATGCGCGATAATAACAAGATAGGTTCACCTTGAGGGATTATCCAAGCACCTTCTATCCAAGCAGCAGGATGCATAACACGCCCATAATTAGGAATGTCACGCGGTATCCCCATGAGATAATGCAAATCTGCCGAAATAGGTAAAAAGGCAACATGCGCAGATGCTTCAACAAGCGCTTGAAACTTTTCTAATCGCTCAATGTAATTGATCATATCTTTTTCCTCAATTAAAAAAATGCCTAAAATTTGCGCAATAATTGTAACAATGAATAACATTAAGCATACTAAATAACGTGTTGCTTCTCTTTCTCTAAGAATATTGGTTCAAGGAAAAAACAATGGTTTTCGAGAAAAAAATTTTTTGGATACATTGGATGGGACGAAAAGTCCCTGAAAAAACAATGGATGAACTGATCCGCAACGTTCGGCGACGCACCCCAAATGTAAAAGGCATCGCTATTAAAGTTGCTGACGGTCACTATTGGCAAGGACGCTATGATAGTAACAATGATATGGTCATTAATGGCCCAGAAGACATCTTGCGATGGGCAAAAGCGCTGGCACGTAATGGTCTGCAAACTTATATTTGGGCGGTCATTCGTGCAGATGACATAGAAGAAGAATCTCGTATTTTAGGCTTAGCCTGTCGAGTACGTGGGGTGCGAGCGATCATTTTAGATGTAGAATCTGGCCCTGCTTATTTTGGTGGCAAAACAGCAACCGATGCTCGCCGTCTTATTAATCGTGTGCGCAATGCGGCTCCTAACGATCTTCACTTTGCCTTAAATTTTGATGCGCGCGGAAACCATCCACGCGATATTCACATACATGAATGGCTACCTCATGTTAATAGTCTACACCCAATGGTTTATCATTGGCATTTCAGTGAAGGCACACGCGGGCCAAAACAGTATATCGATGAAGCCTTTCGCGTATGTAATAGTTATGGCAAACCAGTTGTTCCAATGCTACAGGCTTACCCTGATCCAGCAACGGGCACTAATCCACCTGAACAAGACACTTATGAGGCTGGCGTTTATGCTTTTCAAAAAGGTGCAATGGGCATAAGTTATTTTCGTTTAGGAAGTGAAACCGAAGCCGACCGTCGCGCCATTAGTCGTATTAATCCTAATAGCATCGCGGGGCCAGATCGTGAATTTGAAACACAACCCACCCGTGAATTCATTGTTGCAACGACTGTACTGAATGTTCGGACAGCTCCAGAAGTAGACCCGCGCACACTGATCGCCGGAGCACAACTCAATCGTGGTGACAAAATAGAAGTTTTAAGTAATTCGCGTCAGGAAAATGAAAATTTTGTATGGTGGCGACATCGTAACGGTTGGTCGGCAGAAAAACGTATTGATGACAGCGAAGTTTACATGGTTGAGACAGAAGAAGACCTGCCACCTCCTGCGTTTGTTTTTGAGCGTTCTCCTGTCGATTTAGATCAACTGAAATGGTTTTATTACTTTGGAAATACTGTTTTTGCTTTTCGATATGGACGACAACATGGTTATCAAAATTATAGTCAAGGTTTACATGGTGGCTTAGACTATGGTCATCCGGGAGGAATTCCAATCTTCGCTGGAGTACATGGCATCTACGATTACGGCGGCAGCGGACGCGCATTTAGCCCAAATCGTGTCGATATTCTGGTGGGCCAGCATCGTATTATTTACGGACATATTTCACAACCACTTCGCCTAGCCCGCGGCACCCGCGTAACGCCTGATACCATCGTAGGCATGATGGATTTTGGTGCGCAACACATGCATCTAGAGATTCGCCTCCAAGATACTTATTTACTAAACCCATTGCTATTCTTACCACGCGAACAAGTTGATCGTATTTTAAGCGAACATCCCCCAGTGGGCGATTATGCTTTCTATCGCAGTGATCGATGGACAAAATGGCAAACACCTTTTGATCAACCCACCCTTATCTTAGGTGGGCCAGTAATCGGGCCAACTGCATAAGAGGAGAATATCTTGTCGGTTAATCAATGGTTAAACGTGGGGTCTCGTTAGACTACTATTATATTATGATATAAAGCCGATCATTGAAAACATAAGTTTTGAGTAGAGAAAAAGCCTATGGCGTATCCTACATGTCCACATTGCGGGGCAAATCGTGATAACATGGCGGATAGTCAACGATGTTGGCGATGTGGTCGTTTGCCAGCTCCTGCTGTTCAAGCAATGCCAATCTCGCCGCCACCACCACGTCCACAACCATCCCCTCCCTCTTTATCAGTTACGGAAGAAGAGCCCCCTTATATTCCAACATGGCTCGCCATTAGTGGCACATTGGGTATTCTATTATTTTTGGGTGTAATGTTTGGTATAGCGTATCTCTTTTTAACAGCTGAAGAAAGTTTACCCAGCGAGTCTGATACGTTATCAGCTTTAGACAGTGCA
>RFGP01000187.1 GCA_003697365.1 Chloroflexota bacterium
AATGCATGGGCTTTTTAGTTGATAAACTGTTCTTCTAATTCCTCACGCAGGCGCACATAACTATCGTAGCGGCTGGCAGGTATTTTTCCAGCTTCTACAGCCTCTACAACGGCGCAATTAGGCTCGTGCCGATGTGAACAGTCAGCAAATTTGCATAACGAGACAAAAGGACGCATTTCTCGAAAATAACCATCTAGCTCTTCAGGCTCGACATCCCAAGGGGCAACAGCACGAATGCCCGGTGTATCAGCAATATAACTACCTTCAGGAAATTTAATGAGTTGGCTAAAGCGTGTGGTGTGTTTTCCTTTGGTGGTTGCTTGGCTTACTTCTCCAACTTCAAGCCCTAGATCACTTTTGAGTGCGTTTAAAATACTACTCTTACCCACTCCGGATGGCCCAACTAGCGCAGATACAATACCCGCTTGATGTAACAATTGTTTTCGCAAAATATCCATATTATTGCCACGCTCAGCGCTTAAATAGATGACTGTATAGCCAATTTGAGCGTAAATATCGAACGTTGGTTTTATGTCTTCTAGATTTACAAGATCAATTTTGTTGATGCAGATAACGATAGAAGGGATTTCAGCTTTTTCTGCAATGACAAGAAGGCGATCTAATGCGCGTGGGTTTGGAGTGGGGTGCTTAGCCGCTAAAACAAAGACCACTTGATCGGTATTGGCTAAAATAATTTGTTGTTCTTCTTGAGAGGTTCCGACAGTTGCTCCCGGTGCTACTCTTGAGAGCACTCGTTGACGGGGTTTCACATCAACAATAGTACCTGTACCATCTTCATGAATTTCGATGGTCACAAAGTCATTGAGCGCTACAATATCTGTTCGTGGTGCTTTTGACTTGTGAATAGCTTTATCGGCTTCTAATTTTAATTTACCGCTGATCTGGCAACGGATAATTTGTTCATCTTCAAGCTCAACAAAGAAAAAGCCGCTTTGAGTTCTTACAACGCGCCCAACTAATTGTTCAGAAGTTGATGAAGGAATATTGTTAGTCAATGGATAACCGTCTTCTATGCTTGTTACTGATCTATTGTGAAATCGCGTAATTGTCGAGAACGGCGTGGATGCCGTAGGCGACGTAATGCTTTACCTTCGATTTGGCGAATACGTTCACGTGTAAGGCCGAATTTTTGCCCCACTTCTTCAAGTGTATATCCACGACCATCTTGTAGGCCAAACCTTAATCGAAGGATACGTGCTTCACGTGGGGATAAGGTAGCTAGCACTTCTTCTAGTTTTTCTCTTAGCAGAGATTGGTAGGCGCTCTGTAGAGGTGTTGGCATACTATAGTCTTCAATGAAGTTTCCTAGCTCATTTTCGTCATCCTCGCCGACTGGGCGCTCCAAACTCAATGGTCGCCAAGAAACCTTTAACATCCATTGCACTTTACGGGGTTCAATATTCAAAACTTTTGCAATTTCTTCAGGAGTAGGTTTTCGACCATATTCTTGTTCTAATTCGCGTGCGGCTTTATATAAGTTGCGAATGCGATCTGACATATGCACAGGTACGCGAATAGTACGCCCTTGATCAGCAATTGCTCGTGTGATGGTCTGACGTATCCACCATGTAGCATAGGTGCTAAAGCGATAGCCGCGTGTATAGTCGAATTTTTCAACGGCTTTCATAAGTCCTAAATTCCCTTCTTGTATTAAGTCTAAGAAGGGAACGCCACGACTCATATATCTTTTAGCAATACTAACAACAAGGCGTGTATTGGCTTTAATCAGATGATCACGAGCATCAAGCCCGTCTTCAATCAATTGTAGCAATTGTTCACGTTCTTCTTCGGGGGCATCCTCAGGTAGCTTGGCGAGTCGCTCGCTTGCAATGTGCCCTTGTTCTAGACGCATCGCAAGGCTGATTTCCTCTTCATTGGTTAAAAGAGGGACACGAGCCATCTCTTTAAGGTAGAGACCCACGGGATCGTCTGAAGGAACGTCGCCAAAATCTAGATCGTCTTCATCGTCTAGTTCATCTTCGTCATCTAGATCGAAGAAATCTAGTTCGTCAAATAATAGCTCGTCGTCTTCTGCGTCCTCGTTTTCATCCTGCTGGAAAGCGAACGCGGCCTCATCTTCTTCAATATCTGTTTCAGCTATAATGTCATCATCTTCGTCCGGAAAATCGGTTGCGTCCACTTTTTTATACAGGTTAGACATGCAGCCCCCTTAAATTAGTTGCTTAACGATTCTGTGAAATATTATTCTTCGGTATCGTCTTGATTGGTTAAGAGACTTCTCAGTGCCTCAAAACGCGGATCAATATCATCGATTAATCCATATTCGCGTAGAATATCTTCAAAACGACGCTCACAAAATAGACACCGCTTTTGCTCATCAACGGGCGTTACCATTGGAATATTGAGGAGCGTTTCTTCTCGTAATAATGGCGCTAGGTCAATGTTGGCGCTATCATCAACACGATAGGGTGTGTCTAATGTTGAATCGCTGGCAAATACTTCTTCAAATTCAAATTCGATAGGTAGCGGTATTTCATCCATACACCGTGAACATTCTGTTTCCACACTGGTTTCAGCATGTCCTCTTACCACTACACCATGATGTGCATGTGTGAGTCGTAGAGACAAATACAAATGTTCAAGAATTAAATCTCCCGAAACCAAAAGTGGTGTGGGGATTTCAACTTGTGATTCGCTGCTAGAGCCAACGGGCTGTGCTAGGATAAAACCCACATTGATACGCAACATTTTTGCAGCATTGATGTAATTTCTATGGTTTTCTGGAGTCATCGGTCTTTTGCCCTGTGGTGCTATAGATTCTAAGAACACATATGATCAAAATTGGGCAGACCTCCTTTCAATGTGAGTTCAGATGCGATTTTGCATCCCTCAACATTTGCACACCACATTCCATCATTACAGAACATATTCTGAATAATATTTGCAATGTGTTTATATCTTGGTCTGTGTTTCATTGTATTAGTTGCCTATGCCAATGTCAAGGATTATTAACAATGTATAATACAGTGGGATAGCTTGCTTATGAGAAAGCATATATAGAATAGAGTACATAATACTTTGATTAGTGTAACTTGATTGATATGAATGATCTTTGCGCCTTTTAGATGCTAAATCAAACTGTTTTAGGTATGATACTGGTAATCATTTAGATCAAATAATGTGAAAGCCTATCCACAGTTAAAAATTAATAAGGAGTTTTTTAATGTCCGAGCTTGATTTTTCACCACCCACAAGTGAATGGTACTATCCTTCAGATGAAATCATTCAACATGCACATGTGCCAGATTATGAGGCAGTTGTGCGCGAAGCCGAAGCTGATTTTGAAGCATTTTGGGCAAAACGAGCCGAACAGCTAGAGTGGTATGAAAAGTGGCACACAGTACTTGATAGTAGTGATGCTCCTTTTTACAAGTGGTTTGTGGGCGGCAAGACCAATATTGCACTTAATGCACTAGACCGTCATGTCAAAACGTGGCGTAGGAATAAGGTTGCTTTGATTTGGGAAGGTGAGCCCGGCGATCATCTCTCCTTCACATATTGGCGCTTATGGCAAGAGACTAATCGATTTGCCAATATACTACGTGGCATGGGGGTGAAAAAAGGGGATCGGGTTATGATTTATATGGGCCGCATTCCTGAAATTGTGTTTGCAATGTTAGCTTGTGCCAAAATTGGTGCAATACATAGCGTTGTCTATGGTGGTTTTTCTGAACAAGCGCTAGCAGATCGTATTGCCGATGCACAAGCGAAGGTTTTGGTAACCGCTGATGGTGCTTGGTTGCGTGGTAAGACTGTTAACTTAAAAGAAATTGCTGATGTGGCAATTCAACGTTCACCAAGTATTCAATCCGTTATCGTGGTGAAACGTACTGGGCAAGAGGTTTATATGGAATCGGGGCGTGATTTTTGGTACCACGACCTGATCAATTTGCCCATCGCAAGTACTGTTTGCGAAACTGAAGTCATGGATGCAGAAGACCCCTTGTTTATTCTTTATACAAGTGGCACAACGGGCAAGCCTAAAGGTGTTGTACACACTCATGGTGGCTATCAAGTTTATACTTCAACCACGTTAGAATGGGTTTTTGATATTAAAGATGATGATCGCTGGTGGTGTGCTGCTGATCCCGGCTGGATTACAGGGCATAGTTATATTGTCTATGCGCCACTGATCTTAGGCGCGACGAGTTTTATGTATGAAGGAGCGCCAACTTACCCTTATCCTAATCGTTGGTGGAAGATGATCGAATATTATGGCATCACGATCTTATATACCGCACCAACAGCAATACGTGGACTGATGCGCTTTGGTGATGCATGGCCAGAACGCCATGATCTAAGTAGTTTGCGCCTGTTAGGTTCGGTGGGCGAACCGATTAATCCTGAGGCTTGGCGCTGGTTTTATCGTGTTATTGGTAAAGAGAAGTGCCCCATTATGGATACATGGTGGCAGACCGAGACGGGCGGTTTTGTCATCACGCCATTGCCATCTGTCCCATTGAAGCCGGGCTCTGCTACTCGACCATTTCCCGGTATGTCGGTTGATGTAGTAGATGAAGAAGGTAATTCATGCCCCCCCGGACAAGATGGTTATCTGGTGATTAAGCGACCATGGCCAAGTATGTTGCGCACCGTATATGGCGATCCTCAGCGTTATATCGATCAATATTGGTCACGTTATGCAGAACAAGGTTGGTATTTTGCTGGTGACTCAGCGCGCAAAGATGAGGATGGGTATATTTGGGTGATTGGTCGTGTTGATGATGTAATTAAAGTGAGCGGTTATCGCTTAGGAACGGCTGAAGTTGAATCAGGGCTTGTGAGCCATCCTGCAGTAGCTGAAGCTGCTGTTATTGGTGTGCCTGATGAGTTACGTGGAAATGTTATTTATGCTTATTGCATTTTGGTGCAGGGATACGAAGGGAATGAGCAGCTTGAACAAGAGCTCAAAGAGCATATTCGGCATGAAGTTGGCCCAATTGCTGTACCAGCCAAGATAGAGTTTGTTCAATCTCTACCCAAGACGCGCTCTGGTAAAATTATGCGCCGTGTGCTTAAGGCACGTGCTTTGGGCTTGCCAGAGGGTGATCTTAGCACACTAGAAGGTTAGGGCATACTGTAACCATCTCTCAGTTTTGTTGGGAGGTGGTTTTCATCTCATTCATCTTATGCTAAATTTAGTGGCGTTTTGCTTTGTTCAACACACTCAGAGGAATCTATGCCACGAGTTTCACCAGATCACTACACCAATACTAATTATCTTTCTAAGCAACGCCTAGCGAGTTATTGGCATCAACTTGATGAAATTGTACAGCTTCAACCTTCTTCTGTGCTTGAAATTGGTGTGGGAGCAGATTTTCTTCGCCATCAATTAGCAGTATTTGGGATACATAATGTAGTCTCTGCGGATATTGATTGGGCGTTGAAGCCTAATGTGGTAGCCGATGCACGCCATTTGCCATTCAGCGATCAATGTGTGGATGTTGCAGTTGCTTTTCAGGTGCTAGAACACCTTCCTTATGAAGGATTTGAGCAGGCTCTGCGAGAGTTGAAACGTGTGGCAAGAAAACATGTACTCATCTCATTACCAGAGCGCACTCCTTCGTTACGTTGGATGTTCAGTATCAGCCAATGGAAGCTCAACATTCATTTACTGCGTATTCCGCTTGTTTGGGAACGTCCCCTCTCAACTGATCAGCATTATTGGGAGATCGGATTAAAGGGATACCCACTATCTCGCATCAAAGAATCTATGCGAGCAGCAGGCTTACAGCTTGTCAAAACTTATCAAGTTCCGGAATATCCCTACCACCGCTTTTTTGTGTTGGCTAATGGGGCTTAGGTTGTGGTTGATTGTTCTTTTTGTTATTGCATAGCGTTTTAAACTTTTCCCTAAAAAGATGTACTGTATAGTAATAACCGTCGGTAAGCTGTGTTCTAGAAATGCGGAATAACAGGCTTACAGGCTGATTGGTCATCTTTAGGAAAATAGCTGAGATGACAATTGCCCTCATTGAGGCAAGAAAGCTGTATCCAACCGCCGCGCCCATCTCATCGAAAGTTGCGGTTAGAATGGCCAACGTGGGCAGGCTCAAGATACCTGTGCTAATCATCACATAAGTTGGAATCTCGGGTTTGCCGAGGCTCGCTAAAAAGTAGTGATGAATAGTGCGCGACGAGAGCGCCAACGATCCAATCAGCAACACGATATAGAGCCCAATTGCGTCAGCGAAATCATTGCCGTACAACAAAGGAATGAAGATAAAGCTCGTAGATGCACCCACCAAGCCTAGTAAAGCGCTGCCCCAAAACGAGAATGCGAAAGCCTGTCCAATTAATATAGCGGCTTTGGTTCGATCACTAGTGACTACTTGAGGTAATACAGCGTTAGTGATGGGTAGATCAATGATGCTAATAATTTCTGCAAGTCCCCTTGCAATAGCATACACACCTGCGGCCGCCGGACCGACATATAAAGTAATGAAGTAAATATCGGTGCGTGCCAATAATTGACTGCCAATATAGGACGGATAATTTCGACTTGTATAAGAGGCAAGATCGCGGGCAACATCTCTATCTAAGGTAGGAACCCCACGAATGTCTACCATGATCAGATAAGCAAACATCGCATAATTAAAAGCCGCTGTCGCCAAAATCTGCAAAACCGCGCCTTCTAAACCCATGTTCAAGATAACTAAAAAGACAACCTGAAATCCCAGTGTGAGCACAATAGAGCTCGTTGAGATAATGATCATGGTTCGGATGCGGTTAAGCCCAATCAAAATGCCTGATAACATATTGATCATCAGCAATTGTAGAGTCCAAGCAACTGTAATCCATAGATGGATTCGTCCAAGTTCGGGCGCAAATATATGAATCAAAGAGATTGGAGCAATGGCTGCTAGTACACCAAGAAGAATTGAGCCAACAATGCTGAGGCTAAGCGCGTGTCCTGCTAAAGTGGGTAAGCTATATTTCCGTTTGCCAGTCAAAAAAGAAAAGGCGTGAACGATAGCCGTCGCACTGAATAGATCTGCTAGTAGGATGCTGGTTGCTGCGATGAGTGCATATAGCCCGCGGGCTTCTGGACCAAGCCAACGGGCTAGTACGATGCTGCTGATAAATGCTGAGGCAAATCCTATAACCTGACCAGCTCCACTCCAGATTGCATTATACATAATCGAAGAATCAGCAGGTTTTTGATGTAATACTTGTTCAGCCATAAATGATGGGGCTACTTGTCCGCTAACTTATTCAGAATAGTCGAGAATCACACCCTAATATTATATAATGACAGATAGATAAATATGTACTTTAGATACAAAGCTTTTATTCTCAATTGTGTTATAGTTGCTGAATGTGTATTGTCAGCGAAATGATCCTATAAACCACTGAAACCTTAGTTAAGGAATAAAATCTTGTCAACCACTACATCTGTTTTGCTAGTTTCTTCCGCTAATATAAAAGAAAAAGACTTTTCTAAAAAGGGAATTGTAATATATACAAGCGAACTTTTCTTGCATCTTAGTAAATAT
>RFGP01000188.1 GCA_003697365.1 Chloroflexota bacterium
ATATTATAATTTAGTGCTTAAATATTATATTTAGGATAATCTCATATTTAGTTTATAAAAAATAGTTGTAAATTGTTTTGATGTGTGGTATTTTTATTGAAACGTTTAACTTGCATCGTTGTTGTATCTACTATCTTAATTTCGACAAAATATATGTTCGAGGAGACCAAAATAATGAAACGTATCTCTGTATTTTTACTCATTGCAATACTCTTGGTTGGCTTAGTACCTGTTGTCAACGCTCAAGACGGTGGCAGCAGCGATTGTGCCGAGCCAACAGGTGTTACCCTTACACTTGCTGGGTGGTCATCCAATCCTGCTGAGGACGAAGCATTACGTCAACAACTCGAAGCCTTTACCTGCGCAACCGGTATTGGGGCTGAGTTTGTACCTTCCACCGATCATCGTGTGACAATGCAATCTGGTTTTGCTTCTGGAGACTATGCAAATGTCTTCTATATCGATAGTTCCTATTTGCCTGATTGGGTTGCGGCTGGTGTGGTTGATGCCGGTGAAGATAAGATCGAAAACGTAGATGGTTTCTATCCTTCACTTATTGATATTTTCACTGTTGATGGCGTTTTATATTGTCCACCAAAAGACTTCTCAACAATGGCTTTGCAATATAACAAAGACCTATTTGATGCTGCCGGTTTAGAATATCCTAATGAAAATTGGACTTGGGAAGATTTGCGTGCTGCTGCTGAAGCGCTTACTGATGAAGAGGCTGGCGTAATTGGTTTAGTAACACCTCCTAACCTAGAGCGCTGGTTACCTTTCCTGTATCAAGCTGGTGGTGGCTTCTTTGATGAATTTGGTGTCTTTGTAATGGATAGTCCAGAAGCCGTTGAAGCGCTTGATTACTATGTGAGCTTCGCCCGCGATGGCATTGGTGGCCCACCTGATGTTGTTGATGCAGGTTGGGGTGGTGAGGCTTTCGGTACTGGTCGCGCTGCTATGGCTATGGAAGGAAACTGGGTTATCCAATTCTTGCTTGAAAACTATCCTGAATTGAATTGGGGCGTTACTGAATTGCCAGCTGGTGAATTCGGCAAAGCTACGATGGCTTTCACTGTATGCTATGGTGTTGGTGCTGATAATGAATACCTTGATGAAAGCTGGCAACTTGTCAACTTCTTAACTAACGAAGAAGGTGCTGAGCGTTTTGCGCAGGTTACCTTTGGCCCAATGCCTTCACGCATGTCTGCCGCCGATGAATATATTGCCACATGGGAAGCACGTACTGAAGGTCTGGGTGTTGATTACACGGATTTTGAGGCTTTCATCAAAGGTGCTGACTATGCCTATCCATGGGTATTGCCTGTTGGATGGGGTGCATTCACTGATGCGTTCAATGCCGCTTTGCAACGCGCTTTTTCAGGCGAAATTACAGCTGAAGAAGCTCTCCAAGAAGCCTTTACAGTAGCGAACGAGCTCATCGCACAAGAAGAATAGTTTTTCTCCACATTTTTAATCGGGGCACTGAGTGCCTCGATTTTTTATGTTAGATGCATTAAGTCTGATTAAGAAAGGCATCTATGATGATAAGCCAAAGGCAAATAACCACACTTGCTCAAAAAAAACGCGCTGAAGCTATTACTGCATTAGTGTTTATGGCTCCAGCGATGTTAATTTTTATGATTTTTTTGATTATTCCTATTGGCTTTGCGCTTTATTTTAGTTTTACAGATTGGGATGGGATCGCACCTTTATCTCAACAAGAACAAAGAGCTACTGGTGTTGTACTCTTCACCAATCAAACAGATTCTGAAGTTATTATTCCAGAAGGTACTCGTGTTTTAGGTAGACGCTTACAAATTTATCAAACTACATCTACAGAAATTTCTCTTCCATCTGAAGGCACACAAATAGTAGAAGTGCCAATAGAAGCACTGAATGCGCCGGGGCGAACAGGCATTAATCTTGCGGACATCCCGCGCGTTTGTATTCCAAGTCCACGTGGTTGCCAAGCTGTAGAAAACGTTGAAGTTGATAATCCCGATGATCTGGAATTAGGCAGTGCTGCCTTAATTAATAATAGTGAAGAAACATTTGTGGCAACTCGTCTACGTATCAATATTCTTGAGCCCGTAGTCTATACAACAACAGAAGAAGTAGTTGTGCCAGCTGGTATAGGCAATACTATTGAAGCGCCGATTATTGCCACTAGTGAATTTTCTGGACGCAAGGGCAATATAGCACGAGAATATATTGCTGAGGTAGAAGGTGAGCTAGCTGATCAAGTTACCGTGATTAATGAAAAGGCCATATCAAACGGCATTGATCCTGCTTTTGAATTTGTTGGCCTAGAAAATTATCGAAAACTCTTGATTGAAGATGGTATTCGGCGACAAGACTTTTTTACAGCACTAAAGAATACAACTTATTTTGTGCTAGGTGTAGTGCCTACACAAACCGTTCTGGCCCTTATTCTAGCAGTTATTTTGAATCAAGCCTTTCTAAAAGGAAGAGGTTTTTTCCGAACCGCATTTTACTTCCCATCTATTACCTCTTCTGTTGTGATTTCCATTATTTTTATGTGGATGTTTACGCGCGGCGGTTTAGTTAACACAATTTTTGGCTTGAATCTGAATTGGTTAAATGATTCGCGCGGTGTGTTTCACAATCTCTTAGGGTCTGTTGGGATTACGCGCGATGATTTTGGTAGTTGGATTGATACTGAAATTGGTGGTTTAACGCTCTGGAATTGGATTAGCGGCCCTAGTGTTACACTTTCAACCATCATGATCTTGAATACATGGACAACTATCGGAACAATGATGGTTATTTATCTTGCAGCTCTACAAAACATCCCCTCACAAGTGATAGAGGCTGCACAAGTTGATGGCGCTACACGCTGGCAAATTTTCCGTCACATCACTGTGCCATTGGTGGCACCAACAACCTATTTTGTTGTAACGCTAGGTTTGATCGGCACTTTCCAGGTATTTGATCAAGTTTATGTCATTTCTAGTGGTGGCCCCGCAAAGACAACATTAACTATTGCTTACATTGTCTATCAAAATGGTTTCAACAATTCACAGATGGGGCTTGCTTCAGCGACAGCGCTTATTTTGTTCTTCATTATCTTTGTGTTTACGATGATTCAACGCCGTATAACGCCAGAATCAGCAGCTTAAAGGGAGCACAAAAATTATGTCGGAAATAACGCAAAAACCAGCAACTGCTGTTGATTTTGAGACAGTTGAAAGTCCATTGTTAAAACGAACGATTGCTGCTATCGCTTTTGCGATTCTCATTATTTTTGCACTAGTTGAAACAGTTCCCTTTGTATTGACCATTGCGAACTCATTTAAGTGTTTGCCAGCGACTCGTCAAGCGCCTGAGGCCTTTATTCCTAGTCAGTTGAGTTTTGGCGAATGTACAAGCCCTGAAGGTATTCCCTACTCAATTGAAGAAGTCGCAGATGGCTTGACTTTTCAACCAACCCTTGAAGGCTATGAAGGTATCCTTGATTTTGAATTTGAGCGTTGGTTCGCAAATTCAATAATCTACTCTGTCTCTATTACTGTGTTGAGGGTATTCTTGGATTCATTGGCAGGGTATGCATTAGCACGTTTGAAGTTTCCCGGCCAGCGTTTAATGTTCTTCGTTATTCTAGGAACAATGATGATTCCGGGAATTGTTTTATTGATTCCACGTTTTTTGATTTTAAAGCAAATGGCTTTGCTGAATACCTATCAAGGATTCATATTTGCATTGGGCGCAGATGCTTTTGGTGTATTTTTGATGAAGCAGTTTTTTGAGTCTATCCCTAAAGAGATTGAAGAAGCAGCAATGGTCGATGGTGCTAGTCGCTTCACCATTTTTTACCGTATTGTTTTACCAATGGCTACACCTGCGCTTACTGCTTTAGTAATTTTTAGTTTTCAAGGTACTTGGAATAACTTCATGGATGCGCTCATCATTGTAAACGGTGATTCTCAGCTTTGGAATTTGCCGCTAGGCCTTGCAAATCTGCGCGGGCCTTTTGGTGACACTCTTGAATGGAACATCTTTCTAGCGGGGGCTGTATTTACAACCTTACCAATTGCTGTTTTGTTTTTCATGTTCCAGCGGTTTTTCATGGAAGGTATTAGTTATAGCGGATTGAAAGGCTAAAGAACCATTGGGTGCAGCATTGCAGGTTGTCTGGCAAGCATTACGCGATCTTAATATACGCGGATATGCGTATATTTGGTCAAATTTTTTGTTCGTTGTGCTTTGTATTCCTGTAATTACTGCACCTGCTGCCTTTAGCGCACTTATGTATACGGGTTATGTCGGGCACACCAAGAGCTTTGAAAGTGAACTAGAATCTTTTTGGGGAGCTTTCAAACAACATTGGTTACGTGCGTTTTTTTGGGGATTAGGTCATCTTGTTTTTGCACTAATTCACCTGACTAATATTTTATTTTATGCTGGGCCTGATAGTGTGCTGACAAGTATACTGCGCACTTTTTGGGCACTTATTACGGTCATTTGGGTTGGTACAATTTTTTATACATGGCCTATCTATTACTCAATGAAAACACCTTCGCTTTTGGGGGCCACACGAAATGCAATTATTATGGTACTGCAAAATCCTATCTTTACCATGACGCTTATTTTTGTCATGGTGCTAATCTCATTGCTAAGCACGTTGTTTATTGTGGCATGGATACTTTTAACGTGGGGAGTATTTTCCTCAATAAGTAACGCTGCCGTAGTAAATAGACTACGTCCTTATCTTGAAGATACTCCCCCTCATGACATTACCCCTTGACGGCCCCCATCGTAAGACCAGCCACAAAGCGATTTAGAAACAAATTATAGACAATGGCTATTGGCAAGGCCACAATAATTGCTGAAGCCATCAAAGACTGCCAAAAGAAAACATCGCCGCGCACAAGCTCAGTTGTTACACCAACGCTAATTGGTTTTTCGCTGCTGCTAGTTGTGAAGGCGAGCGCGTAAATGTATTCATGAAGGGTAAGCATGAATGAGAAAACAACTACAGTTAATACTCCCGGTACTGCTAGGGGGAGCACCACTCGCCACATTGCACCAAAGCGACTATAACCATCAACCATTGCTTGTTCTTCGATGTCGCGTGGAATAGAGCGGAAGAAGCCAAACATCAACCATGTGCAAAACGGAATTGTAAATGTAGGGTATAGCATCACGAGTGCCCATTTACTATTTTGCAACCCCACAAAAGAGACGACTTGTGACATTGGAATGAATAACAATGTTGGCGGGATTAGATATACCAAGAAAATTAAGATGCCAAGTCTTTCTCCTAAACGTCCGGTTAAGCGCGCAAGGCTATAGGCTGCTGGTGTTGCAAAAAGCAATGTAATCAGCACTACTGAAACACCAATGATGACACTATTGAGGATAAAAGTAAGATATTCCGTTTGTTCAAATAGGTAGACAATATGATCAGTGGTAGGAGGATCGTTGAAAATAAAAGGATTATTTTCACGAGGATTATTAAAATCTGCATTCGACTTAAAGGCAATGATCACCATTTGATAAAAAGGTAGCGCTGCAAATAGCGCAAATAATCCTACGATGAAGTAGGTCATTACACCTTTAAATATTTTGCCAAGCCAATAATGTCGATTCATTCTATGTAACCTCCCGACGACTGATCAAAGTCAATGTAATTACTGCAACAACAAGGAGAAATGGGAACATAAACAGTGCAATCGCTGCGCCTTCGGACAAATTGGTTCCTTGAATGCCTTTTAAGTAAGCCCAATAGGGTAATACTTGGGTTTCGTTGGCTGGGTTTCCCTTTGTTAAAATGGCGACCACAATAACATCTGTAAAGGTATAAATAAGGCCAAATAGAGTGGCAATGCCCGTGATAGGGGCAATAAGAGGAAGCGTGACCTCAAAGAATTCACGAATTGGGCCAACACCATCAATAGCGACAGCGTCCTTAATGTCTTTGGGGATAGCTGTTAAGCCCGCTAGTATAATAATGGTAGAAAGTGGCAACATACGCCACACATGCACAGCTATTACTGAATATAAAGCTGTATCAGGTTGGGCCAGCCATTGCATGTTGAAGAAACAAATCTCGCGAGTTCCCCTCATTTCACAATTTAGCTTTAGGGCGGTATCTTTTTCGACGATGCCAATGTCTTGCAGGATATTCGTCAGACTACGGACGAATTCACCTTTACCCTCAACATTAGCTAAAAATCCTACCTCTCTTAGCACATAATCAATTGGACTGTAGAGTGTATCTAACATATATAGCCAACCAACAGAGCCAAGCGCTATTGGTGTAACCCATGGCAGAAGTATCAAAAATCGGAAGAGCCATTTCCCTCGAAAATCTTGCGCTAAGATCAACGCTAAAATAATGGATAATGTAGTAACCAAAACTTGGGCTATGATAGTAAATCGAAAATTGTTATACAGTGCTGTTTGGAAAGTAGGATTTTTGATAACCCGTTCGTATGTCTCTAATCCTACAAAATCAAGTGATTGATCACCAATGGTGGCATCGCTAAAGCTATAAGCAATGGCTAGAAAGAAAGGAACAGCAACAAGTAAGATAATGTAAATCACTGCTGGAAGCAGAAGCGTCATGCCCAAAAGACGTTCATTATCAAGTGCGTATTCCCATGTTCTTTCTTTTTTAGGTGCAGAAGTTGTTGGGTTTTTGGGTTGTTCTGCTACAGACATTTTGCTTATCTCCCTTATACTTCTGCATGTTCAAAAACAGCCATGCTAAACGGAATAGGGTCAATGCGCTTTCCTGTCTTTTTATCAAAATATTTCATGTCTTCCTTGAGAACAGCAAAGGTGTATAGCTGGTCAGTTTCTAATGGCACAGTGACTAAAGAAGGGATTTTTGAGATAACGCGCGTATGTCCACTTTCGCTAGGAACAATGCCGTATACAAAACGGTCTGCACCTAGATATTCAACACGAGTTACACGGAAGGGGAATTCAAAACGCGGGCTCTCTTCATGGATAATGTCTTTTGGCAAAAAGTGTTCTGGATGAAAACCTATAATACATTCTTTTTGATTTAATAAATTCATCGGTGGCGAGCCTAAAAATGTTGCAACAAACGTATCTGCTGGTTCACGATAAAGTTCTTGAGGTGTGCCTATTTGGTGCATATTGCCATGATTCATAACCGCAATGCGGTCTCCCATACCCATTGCTTCAACCTGATCATGGGTGACATAAATTGTTGTGGTGGCAATCCGTCGTTGAAATTGCTTAATTTCATCACGTGCTGATGCACGGAGTTGAGCATCAAGGTTGGATAGGGGCTCGTCTAGTAAGAATACACTCGGCTCATGTACGAGCGCTCGTGCTAATGCGACTCTTTGGCGCTGACCACCAGAAAGCTGACGTGGTTTGCGTTGTAAATATTGTTCAATGCCGAATAAAGACGCTGCCCACTCGACTTTTTTCTTACGTTCCTGATAAGGGAGCCCCTTCGCTTTGAGGGGAAAAGCGATATTACCGAATACCGACATATGCGGATATAGCGCGTAGCTTTGAAACACCATAGAAAGATTGCGGGCGCGCGGTGGTAAGTGTGTGACATCTCTGCCACCCATGTAAATTTTGCCACTGGTTACTTTTTCAAGCCCAGCGATCATTCGTAATAAGGTTGTTTTACCTGAACCTGATGGCCCTAGTAAAACTAAAAATTCTCCTTCTTTGATGTGTAAATCAATACTATTGACTGCGATAACATCATTATCATAATGCTTTACTAGGGCGACGGTTTCAACCGTAGACATAGGTAACTCGCTTTCTTCATCTTTATTAGTTGTATATATTCCGAAAAAGCCCGTTTCACATAAAAATTCTATGTTAACGGGCCTTGAGTGCTCTAAACTGTGATAGAGAATAAAAATGCTCTTGTTAAGTGGAAGTAGGGATTACTTTATTCAATAAGCCCTGCTTCGCGCCAACGATCAAAGATTTCGATGATTTGCTCTTCGGCTTCGCTAACAGCTTCTTCGGGGCTCTTGTTCCCTTGAGCTACTTGAGCGAACATGTTTGGAATAATGAATGTTTCAAAAACTTCGCCAATAGCAGGATTTGCATTGCCCGGATGTCCAACGTTTGTGCTCCAGTTTACAGCTTCGCGCAGACTTGCAAGTTTGTCGGGCGGACGCGATTCGTAGGGGTCTTCATCAAGCCAACCGCCCTCAGCAAACAAATCTGGTGCTGTGGAGTTAAAGGCCGGGAAGTTATACATCTCAGATTGCAACACTGCATCGTTATAATTTGCAGTTAGGTGTAAGATAAACTCTTTAGCTGCATCAACATTCTTGGCGTGCTTTGGAATGAAATAAATCGGGATTACATGTGCGCTGGCAAATCCTAAGCCATCGGGGCCGGTGAGCGCAGGGGTGAAGGATACATCTGCCGCAACGTCTGGCACATCTTTTTGAGCTGTGCGATAGGCTGAAATTGAATTTAAGATGTAGGAGGCTTGGCCAGCAAGGAGTAATTGGTTGTTGCTGGCAGCAACCCAACCAAACACCTCAGGAGTCATCGCAGCGTTATAAAGCTCATACATGAATTCTACAGCTGCTAGTGTTTCTGGTGAGTTAATGACAACTTGCCCATTTTCGTCTTGCACAGAAGCACCAAATGACCAGAGCAGGGCGCGCCCCGCCATATTGGAGTCTAACTCATTAGACATGCCAATACCAAGTTGGACACCTTGTTCTGCAAAGATTCGACCACCATAATCAATGAGGTCTTGCCATGTTGAAGGCCCTTCAGGCTTATCTACAGCTTCCCATAGGCTAACACGATAGTTGCCCGGATCAGGTACCCAACCATGACAGAAACCATAATAAAAATCAGTAAAGGGGTTGTAAGTACTACGGACGGTTAGAGGAACAGCCTCTCCGAAACGATTAACGGCTTCTTCATAAACATCTTTAAGGTTTAGAACACTTTGTTCAAAAGCTGAAGGAGGCGATAGGAACTCTATTAAATCTGCACCCTCACCGGCGTTAATTTGTGCAGCGGCTGTTGCAGGCAAATCGCCTAGTGAAATATGATCGACGATAACTTCTACACCAACCTCTTCTCCCCATGCGGTGGCAAATTGATCAAACCATGTATCATAACGAGGGACAAAGTGGCTCCATTGTAGAATACGTAGTTGTCCAGATAATTGGACGGATGGGCTGGCAAAAACCTTCATAAGATCATACTTATTAAAGGTTAAGGCCCCTGCGGCTAAAGCAGCACTACCTTTAAGAAAGTCACGACGAGTCAATCGTTTAGTCATTATTAAGTATCCTCTCAACTAAATTTTTTTGAGGTGTTATCGACTTGCGATATGGTAATTATAATAATTTTACATATTTTAGCTATTTTCTCATATCAAATTTATAATTTTGTGAAAAAAATATCAAATTTAAGGTAATGTATAAAAAATGCATATTTTAATAATTGATGTTGGAAGCTCTTCTGTTCGTGCCTTGCTATTTAATGAAAAAGCTCAATTGGCAACGAATATGATTGCACGGCGCACACATCAGATGATAACTAAAGATGGGGCTGGTTTTTTTCCTATCTTAAATCTGCAAACTTGTATTGAGCAGTGCATAGATGAAATATTGCAGCATCCTCTCGCTTCAAATATTCAAGCTGTGGGGCTAACTACTTTTGTAGGCAATTTAGTAGGGCTTAATGCTGAAGGTGAAGCTATCACGCCTTTGTACACTTATGCAGAAACTCGTTCACGTGATGAACTCCACCTGTTACAAAGTATTTATACGAGCAGTAATGCTTATTATCGTACTGGATGCCCACATCATACAGCCTATGCTCCAAGTTTATTATCTTGGTTAAAACGCACGGATGAAATTCTCTTTAAGCAAGTGGAAAAATGGGTAGATTTGGGTAGTTATTTATATCGTAAATGGTTTAGTATTGATGCTCCAATGAGCTATTCATGTGCATCGTGGACAGGATTATTAAATCGCGTAAATTTACAGTGGGATACTGTTTGGCTTGATGCACTTGAACTTCCAATAGAGCGATTTCCTCATTTAGCAGATTATCATGATGTACTTGTTGGGCTTAGTTCTGTTTATGCTTCTCGCTGGCCAAAATTAGCAAATGTTCCTTTTTATCTTGCTATAGGTGATGGAGCAGCGGCGAATGTGGGCGTAGGAGCATTAGATGAGCAAGCTATAGCTATTACGATTGGCACAACTTCTGCAGCACGTATGATCACCTCGCGGTTGCCTGATGTGTCCAATGGTTTATGGAGTTATCGCCTTGACAAGCATCATCACTTATTAGGTGGTGCATTAAGTGCTGGAGGAAACATTTATAAATGGCTTCAGTCAGTTTTGAGATTGCCAGAAGATGCTGATGCACTTGTTTTGGCACAGCGTAATAAGTCACATGGTTTGAGTTTTGTTCCTTCTTTGGCAGGTGAGCGTAGCCCGCGCTGGAATCCATTTATAACAGGTCAGATACAAGGGTTGCGTTTGGAAACAACGGCAATAGATATTCTACAAGCAGCACTAGAAGGCGTTGCACTCCAATTGGCTGCAGTTATTGAGCAAATGCCGAGCACAAGCAGCACAAAAATTTATGCGAGCGGGGGAGCATTAAGTGCATCTATTGCTTGGCCCGCTATTATCACTGATATATTGGGCAAAGAGATATATCTTATTGATTTTGTAGAAACTACGGCTCGTGGTTGTGCTTGTTTGGTATTATCACACTTTGGTAAGCGCGTTTTGACTGAATTTGAGCGTTTGCCTACAAAAATAGTAACACCTAGTAGCTGAACAAGAAAAAGCTACTTTCCTTTTAGGAAGCAGCTTTAATGTGGAGTAGAGAAATTACTGGTTTTAGGGAACCATATCGGTTAGGTGGATAATTCCAAAAGGGATAAAATCGAGTTTTGCCACTTGTTCGGTGATCATACTATGGCGTTCAACACAAATAAGTTGTTGTTTATTTGGTTCAATGAGATATAAGAAGTCTTGTCCTGTTATGAAGGTGGGGCGTGCTACTTTATCTCGACCTTTAGGCGGAATGACAGCATCTAGTAGTTGAGAACGACGAATAATATTTCCTTCTAGATCAAGCTCATATAAATAGCCATCATGTCCAAGTACAAGGACAAAATCTCCAGCATCATCAAAACTAAACTTTAATGGATGTGCTGGCAAGTTGATAATTTTCATGGTTTTTTCTTGGGGAAAAATAAGTGCTAATCCTGTTCCCCAATTCCCGACGGCTATTTTGCTTTTGGGATGCGTGGCAATAATGCCCACTCGGTTTTGCGAGGATGTATTGCTAGGGTTTGCTATTTGGACTGAAACTAAAGTATCGCTCTCTTTTTGAATGAGCAACACACCATCTTTACAACCAAATATCGCGATGTTATCAATTTGAGCTGCACCATGAAGGGCCGTACACCCATTAAATTCGAGAAGTTTTTCCATATTGTCTAGCTGATAAGCGATAACTCGGCCGCTTCTTAGAAAACCTGCTAGTAGAATATTTTCGACAAGAACCGCTGAGCCGTGATCTGGAGGGCCAACTTTTAACTGCTGAGGTGCAACTTTTCCTGCACATAGGTCTTCTTCCCAAAACAAGCTCACGCTTCCACTACCATCATTGAAAATTAAAATATGACCATCATAAGCGTGAAAATGAGTGGGTTGGTTTTCAACCGTAATGGTACCTAAGTGAATGCCAGCTACGCCATCAATAATTGTTATTGCATCATGATCGCGATGAATGGCAAAGCCAAAACGCTGATGGGGAGATGCTCCCAAAACGGCAGTTCGTCCGGGAACATCAAATTTTTGAATGATTTCTAGGGTTTTGGCATCTACTAAGGTAAGTTTTTCTTGCTCGCTTGTATGGAGTAATAGTGTGCTCATGGATCCGTTTATTTCTGCTTGATTGTATGTAATGTGCTTTGGATGACCTCGTATATTTCCAATTTGGGGTGCCCTCTAAAGGTTTGGGGCGGAAGTGTCCCTGAACGCGCATGACCTTCTTTGAATTCTTCAGATTCTGTCCATGCTTTAAAGTGTTCTTCAGATTCCCAGAATGTCATTACAATATAAGGATCATCGGGTTTGGTTGGGCGCAAAAGTTGAAAAGCAATAAAGCCGTCCATTCCATCTACTAAGCTAGCACGGTCAGCAAATCGCTCTTCAAAGGCTGCTGCATGTTCTGGATTTACGGGGATACGATTGCAAGTTACGATCATGATATTGCCTCCTGAAAATGTTGTTTTAGAAAATCTTTTTCTTGAACCGAATTCACATGTGTTACGGGAATTACAAGTGGGCAATCCATACAAGGATGATCTTGTACGACCACTGTTAGCTTAAAGGTGTTTTGGATTAGATGCGGAGTTAATACAACTTTGGGAGTCCCGACTGTTGCCACCATTCCCTTATCCAAAACTAGTATCCGATCAGCATATTGAGCTGCTAAGTTCAGATCATGCAAAATTGCGAGCACACCAGTTCCATTATTGGCAAAATGGCGTGCAATGCGCAAGATGCTATGCTGATGATGAATATCAAGATTGTTTGTGGGTTCGTCTAGTAATAAATATCGAGTGTTATTAGAATCTTGTCCCCAAATTTGGGCGAGTACACGGGCTAATTGAATGCGTTGGCGCTCGCCACCAGAAAGTGTTGTATAAACACGGTGAGCGAGGTGATCTGTAGCGGTTAAGCGCATTGCTTCATGAACGATTTCATAATCGTGGCGGCTTTCTATGCCACGAATATGAGGGGTTCGTCCTAACAAAACGACTTGTAAGGCAGTAAACCCAAAAGAGAGTGTTGAATTTTGCGGTAAGACAGCGCGCCGTTGAGCTAATGCTTTTTTAGGCCAACGTGCTAGCGGTTTATCATCAATGCTGATAGTTCCCTTATGCGGATGAAGTTCTCCCGTTAGTACTTTTAGCAAGGTTGATTTACCCGCACCATTTGGCCCAACAACTGCTAACAACTCTCCTGTATTTAGGCACAACGAAACATCTTGAAGAATATAGGCATTTCCTACATGAACAGTAATCTGTGTAGCCTTGATGCTCATAATAGTTTGTTACGTCCTCTATCTCTTATCAATAGATATAGGAAGAAAGGCCCTCCTATGAGTGCGGTTACAATGCCTATCGGTACTTCTGCGGGAACAGCAACTGTACGCGCAACTAGGTCTGCACCTACTAGTAAACTTGCTCCTAATAATGCAGAGCCGGGCAGCACCACACGATGATCAGGGCCAACCATCAAGCGCAGAAGGTGGGGAACTACAAGTCCTATAAAGCCAATAATACCTGTCACCGCTACACCAGCACCTACAGATAGGGCAACTGAGATGATGACAAATGCCTTTACTCGCTCAACGTGTATACCTAAATGACTCGCCTCTGATTCTCCTAAAAGCAGTGTATTGAGCGCTCTTGCTGAGAAAGGAAGAGGGAGCAAAGAGATTGCTAAGAAAGGCAATAAAAGTTTGATATTGTCCCAACTCGCGCGTCCTAAACTTCCTAAGCTCCAAAAAGTGATGTCGCGTAGTTGTTCATCAGTAGCGATAAAGATCATCATACCAATACCCGCGCCAGCAATGGCATTGATAGCAATTCCTGCCAATAGCATTGTGGCAACATGGGTGTGTCCACCTACTGTAGATAACCTATAAATGAGTAATGTCGTAAGAATGCCGCCCACAAATGCTGATATAGGCAATCTTTGAGCACCTAATAGGTCTGTCACACTTTTGAAGGTTGTTGACCCTAGTACGATAATGATAGCTGTTGCAAGAGCTGCACCACTTGATATGCCTATTAATCCCGGATCAGCAAGTGGGTTGCGGAAAAGCCCTTGTATGGCCGTACCAGATACTGCAAGAGAAGCTCCAATGAGGACACCCATAACGACGCGCGGCAATCGAATAATCATTAAAACGACTCGTTGGCGTTCCTCAAAGCTAATATCAGTGTGAATACCAACTTCATCAAGCAAAATACCGATGACTTGGCGTGGTGATATTTCTACAGCTCCTGTACCTGCTGCTACAATTGTAATAATAACAAGCATCAGGCATAGTGCTACTAAGACCACCACGCTGCGATAAAGGTATAACGATTGTTTGAGTGAAGTGGGAATCGCCCACCCGAGGCGATTCCTTTCTTGGCTGATTGTTGCACGCATTTTAAGGACGCTCTGGAATCAATACACCATCAATGATATGAATTACGCCATTAGCAGCAGTAAGGTCACTTTGTGTTACCTTAACAGTTTCATTTAGAAAGATGCTTTCATCTTGAACAGTAACCAATAGCTGACCATTGCTATATAGACTTTGTATTGATTGACCATTTAAGTCGCTTAGATCACTAGCCAGCAGATAACCTTCTACTAAGTGATATGAAAGCACTGCTTGAAGGGAAATGGTGCTGCTCATCAGGCCTTCTAACATGCCATCTGGTAATTGGGCGAATGCTTCATCTGTAGGAGCGAAAAGTGTATAAGGTGTATCACTTTCTAGAAGAGAGAGTTGTCCAGCTCTTTCTAATGCATTAAGCAGAGTATAGAAACGACCATCAACACGAAGTAGTGTGAGGATAGGTGGTTCAAGCTCGTTATGCAGTAAATAGGTGAGATCAAGAATAGCACTGCCGATGCGCGTGCTGAAGCCTAGTAAATATAAATCATCTATGGCAATAATGCGTTTGTTCACACCAGCATCAGTGATTGCGATACCGGGCTGCTCTAATAAACCCTCAATGCCTCCCAAACTCTCAAGCCCGCGCGTCATTATTAAAATGACTTCAGGATTAGCGGCAACAACTGCTTCCGCCGTAATGGGTTGATAACCTTCATACTCTGAGACTACATTTTCGCCTCCTGCTAGTTCAATCATGGTGGCAGCGCTCGTATTCGTGCCAGCGACACTAACGGACCCAGCACCGCGCGCGTAAATAAACATCACTCGTGGCTTGGTTTCAATGGTTTCGAGTAATGCTTGTGCTTGGGCATAGTCGTTTTCGATTTGGGCGATAATTTCTGCACCTGCTTCTGGCAAACTCAATGCTGTGGCTATTGTTTCAACATTAGCGATAACTTCTTCTACTGATTCTGCAGAGGGGACAATTAGTAGTGTAACGCCTGCGCTTTGGAGTTGTTCGATTGCTTCTGGTGGCCCCGCGCTCTCATTGGTAATAATGAGGGTAGGGTTAAGTGCCAGAACAGGCTCTGCTGATAGTTGGCGAACATATCCTACAGATTCTAGTTCATTTACTGACGGTGGATATAGACTAGAATCATCTCGTGCAATAACGCGATCTCCTGCTCCTAATTCAAATACAATCTCGGTCACAGAGCCGCCAATGGTGATGATCCGAGAAGTATCTTCAATGACTACTTCATTCCCAAATGCGTCAATCACTGTTACAGGAGTGGTGCCTCCATCTTGGGCAAAACTTGGAGTGGGAGTGGCTACACTAAGTAATGTAGCTAGTACTAAACCCATTATGGCGAGTTTAATTTTTATAAAACGCATCAGACAATCCTCCTAAAAGTTAAGTAACTGTGTTTACCATAGCACTCTAAAAAGAGGCTGTCTATCTAATTAGTTAACACATTATTTTACTTTTATATTTCTAAATTTTTTACAGAAGTTTAAAGGCAGATTTCATCCGCAAAATTTAAGGTTGAAGGGACGCTATTAAACTTTTTAACAGTGGCATTTGAGAGAATTTAACTTATTGTGAATCTCATTTATGGATGGTTAACTAGAGAATGTAAACGTAGTTAAAATGACATGATGGACTATATTTTCCTAAGTTTCTATATTCGTACATAGTGAAGGGCAAGGATGTACTATAATAAATAAGTCATTAAGGTTTTAGGAAAATAAAAATGGATGAACGTGCTCTTAACGAATTTAATGCTGCTCTTGAACGTGCTGAAGCTATATTAAATAGCAGTAGCGATGCCGTAATTTTAGCGAGCCTAGAGGGTCACATTCGGCAGACAAATCCGGCGTTTGATGCAATGTTTGGCTATAGTCCAGATGCATTATATGGCCAGTCATTGACTGTTTTAGTTATCGATGATTATCAAGCTCAACTCCAAGATGCTATTCAGGAAATTGTGGCCACGAAAAGCGAAAAACGCCTTGAATTAGTAGCAGTGCGTCGTGATGGGAGCACCTTTGCTGTTGACATCGCCATTGCTTTCATTCCTTCTAAAATGCACCGAACGCTTGGTATAGTGTGTAGTATTCGAGACATGACATACCGCAAGCGTATTGAGGAAGCCCTTCAAACGACAGCGCTTCGTCTGCAAAAACTTCTTGCCAACTTACAAGATGGTATTCTGTTAGAGAATGCAGATTCACGTCAAATAGAATTAGCTAATGATGCCTTTTGTCGCATGTTTAACATTGCTGTTTCTTCGGAAGAACTTGTTGGGAAAAACTGTGTTGAGTTGGCAGAATTGGCAAAGGAATTATTTAAGGATTCGACAGATTTTGTTGAGCGAATAGAATTTCTGATTCAAAATCGCCAAATTGTGAGCCAAGAGGTTTTAGAGCTTCGGGATGGTCGTGTTTTTGAACGTGACTACATTCCAATTTTCTTTAATGAACGACATTCTGCTAATTTGTGGCAATATCGCGATGTAACAGAGAAGATACAATCTTTAAGACGTGCGGAGCGTTTACGACGTATTGAAAAGTTACACGCGGACATCATAAATCAGTTTTTGCAAACTGAGGACGTTCATCAAGCTCTAGATGCCTCATGTGCTATGGTGGGTGAAGCTCTAGATGTTTCAAGGGTATATGTGTTTCTTTTACGTCAAAATGAACGCTTGCTAGATAACACTTATGAATGGTGTGGGGCAGGGGTTACACCGCAAATTGATAACCTGCAAGGCTTGCCCTTTGATGATCTTGTACCTTCTTTTTTTCCATTATTAATTACCAACGGCATTATTCAAGCCTATGACATTCGTGAGCTACCCGAAGACCTCTATGCCATTTTAGCTCCCCAACAGATTAAGAGTATTCTTAATGTGCCCTTAGTAGTGGAAGAACGAGTCGAAGGGTTCTTAGGGTTTGATGAAGTGCGTTTTTATCGTGAATGGCAACCCGAAGAAGTGACGATTATCCGCTCTTTAGCTGAAAGCTATGCTCGTGCTCTAGAGCGCCAGCGCACTGAAAAATCTCTTATTCGCCTACGAGATGATGCTTTGCAAGCGGCACGTTTACGCAGCCAATTTGTTTCTAATATGAGCCACGAGATTCGCACGCCGATGACTGGAATTTTAGGAATGCTTGATTTGCTCCTTGAAACAGACTTAAGCGAAGAACAACGTGAATTTGCGCAAACAGCCCATGATAGTGCACGGCATTTATTAGACATAATCAATAGTGTGCTCGACTTTTCTAAGATTGATGCCGGCCATGTGGTTTTAGAAACCGAACCATTTAATGTTGCAGATATGCTTAAAGATGTCAGAGGTACATTAAGCGTTTTAGCGCAGAAAAATCGGGTACAAATACACATTGATATTGGCGCGAATGTTCCTCTCTGGATTATTGGGGATTTAACACGTCTTCGGCAAGTTTTAATAAATCTTGCAGGAAATGCTGTTAAGTTCACTCATGATGGCCATGTTTGGCTTCGGGTGTATACGTTAGGAATATCTTCACAACAGGTGCGTTTGCGTTTTGAAGTTGAAGATACTGGTATTGGTATTGCTCCGGATCAGCAAAAGAGAATTTTTGAGAGCTTTGTCCAAGCCGATGGTACATTGGTGCGTAAATATGGAGGAACGGGGTTAGGATTGGCAATTGCTAAGCAACTCGTCGAGCTTATGGGGGGAGAAATTGATCTTAAGAGTGCAGTTGGACACGGCAGTACATTTGGTTTTTCCCTAACATTGCCATATCAAGCACGTCAAGACACAACCGATACTGAAATGGATGTTACCAAACATTGGCAAGCGATCGTTTTAGATGAAGATGATACTGCGCGTTATGTGCTTGCTCAACAACTCGCTTCTTTGGGAGTTACTGTTTATCAAGTTACAAATGTATCTCAGCTACAAGCTACTACTTCTCGTGTGGTGCAACACTCCGCTTGTATGGTTTTGTTACGTTTTAAGGAAACTTCTATTTCGCCTCAGCTAGCTAATTTTATTCAGCAGCTAAAGCTGAACGCCAACAGGTCGGTTTTCTTTGTTGCAATTTGTAACCAAGATTTGACGCTGGACGTTGATTTGATAGACGAACAGCTTACACGCCCTGTTCGTTTTGAGGATGTGAGAGAATTATTGAATCGCTTGTCTTTGATTCCATTGAGCAATAGCGCTACGTCAGATAAGCAATCTTGGCAACTACCACAAGTAAAAGATAAGCAATATACAATATTGTTAGTCGAAGATCGTGATGATACACAGATGCTTATTTCACGAATTTTATTTGATGAAAATCTGCAACTAGATTATGCGTCAAATGGACAAGAGGCACTAAATTTATTGATGCAAAAGCCTTATGATCTTGTTCTTATGGATATACAAATGCCAGTGATGACGGGTATAGAAGCGATTAAACGTATCCGAAGCAATGAAAAAACACAAAACACACCAGTTGTTGCAATTACAGCAAGTGTCCTACAATATCAAACTGAATCATATTTAGCGATGGGGTTCGATGCTGTTTTGTCTAAGCCTTTCTCTATAAAACAGCTCCGTGAAGTTGTCACCAAATACTTACCTATTCCAATGATAGATACTGACTAATCATTTGGCGCAATTCTTGTGTGCTGAACGGTTTACGTAAAATATCAACAGCCCCATTCTCTTTTGCTAACAGTTCGTCTTGTGGATCATGGCGTGCTGTGAAAGCTATCATGGGGATATGGTGCATATGCGGTAACTCTCGCAGATGACTCATCAAAGTAAATCCATCTACATCAGGAAGATTAATATCAACTAAAGCAAGACTAATAGGGTTTTCTTGTGCTATTTGGTAGGCCTCAGTTGCATTAGATGCTTCTAGCGTTTCAATATTCATAGTTTTTAAGGTGTGTGCAACAACTCGTCGCGTTACGTTTTCATCATCAACCACAAGTATGAAAGTCATAATATTTTCCCTTTGAGTACTGCCTACTTGTCAATGCATTTATGATAAGTTTTTTCTTACAGAGATTCAATGAAGTTAATTCTTTGAAACTTGCATAGATTCTTAAGGATTTGTGAAAAATATTTATTTAAAAAATTTATGAAAACTTCACGAACATTAGTGCCATATTGCTTTATAATTAGGGTAGAAGCTAAGCATAGTTTTCATATTTCTATTCTACGAACTTATAACTCTAAAAAGGGAAGGGTCAATGTATAATAAACTCTTGACTAGCGTCAAGGTATTTGCGGCGTTTGTCTTAGTCGTAAATACTATCGGTTATGGACTTATTTACCCCTTATTGGTACAGGCTCAACAAGAGTCTGCTCAAGTTTCATTCTCTCGACAAGAGAATACTCCGATTTGTCAAATAGAGACAGAACAATTAGATGCTCAGACTTTCGCTTTTTCTGCGATACATTCTGATGAATTTAATACGTTTTTCTGGGATTTTGGCGATAGTAGCACAGCGAGTGGGCAACATGCAGAACATGCTTACACCGCTGAAGCTGAGTACACTATTACCTTAAGTTGTAGTGGAACAGGGGAGTCATTAAGTAGTACAACCACCGTTTTTGTTGATTTACCTGATCCAGAACCAACAGAAACGGTAACGCCAGACTCAACACAAGAAGCGACGGCTGAACCACAGCCAACAGAAAC
>RFGP01000189.1 GCA_003697365.1 Chloroflexota bacterium
ATAGAACAAAGCGTAGACAGCGAAAAGTACGTAAGAACAGCACAGTACAGAGAGCAACCATTGCTGAGAGAGTTGCCTGTCGCCCTTACGGAAAGACACGCCGAGTGACACAGCGAACCCAATAGTTGTGCAGTAGCTGTGAACGGTTGCGCCCGTTATCGCGCTAGAGTGAGCAGTATTTGCACCACTCGCTGAGAGGCCAGTTTATGCTGGCAAACTAAGGTGGCACCACGAGCTGCGCCCCTCGTCCTTAGGCGAAGGGCGCATTTTTGATCTTAGCTTACCACCATCAAATCATACGGAGGATTTTCAGGAGTGATGCAACAACGTATCTTATCTTCTCAACTTGCTGAATATGTTGGTCAAACAGTATGTTTGAAAGGTTGGCTCCATCGTCTTCGACAACTGGGCGAAGTCAACTTTTTAATCCTTAGAGATCGGCATGGTATAGCACAGGCTGTTTTAAGCGCAGAAGCTGCTACTACCCTATCTCATGTTCCTGTCGAATCGATCGTTTGCGTTTCAGGTCGAGTTGTCCAAGAATCACAAGCCCCCGGTGGATATGAATTACATGATCCTACAGTAGAAGTTATTAACCCTTCGGCTGCACCACCACCATTAGAAATTAACAAGAAGAAAATAAAAGCCTCTTTGCCTTTTTTCTTAGATCATGCTGTTATTGGGTATCGGCATTTGGAACGTCGCGCTATTTTCCAAATTGCATCAGGGATCATGCAGGGGTTTCGACAAACGCTCAACGCAGCAGATTTCACAGAAATTCAAACACCCAAATTAGTTGGCACATCAACCGAAAGTGGTGCAAATGTTTATGCAGTTGAACATTTTGGACAAACGGCATATTTAGCGCAAAGCCCCCAATTTTATAAGCAAATTATGGTGGGTGTGTTTGAGCGTGTCTATGAAGTAGGACCTGTTTTTCGCGCCGAAAAGCATTCAACGACACGTCATATCAATGAATATGTGAGCATGGATGTTGAACTAGGATTTATTCATGATCATTTTGATGTAATGGCTGTGGTCACCCAAGTAATTACAGGGATTTTAGAGTATTTATCTGCTGATTATTCTCAGCAACTTGCACTGCTCAAAGTTGACATGCCCATAATAGGCTATGACATTCAACACCCTATCTTTCCTTATATTCACTTCGCAGATGCACAGCAAATGCTAGCAGAACAGTTTGGGATGAAGGATGCCATCGGAGCACCTGATTTAACGCCTGAACATGAGCGCTTGTTAGGAAAATGGGCACAACAAAAGTACCAAAGCGATTTTCTGTTTGTTGTGGGCTATCCTATGCAAAAACGGCCATTCTATACACATCCTGACCCCGATCGCCCTGATTATAGCAATAGTTTTGACTTGTTATTTAGAGGCCTAGAGCTTATTACTGGGGGGCAACGTCTGCACCGTTATGAAGACTACATCACCGCGATTGAGAAAATGGGACACAGCCTTGAGTCTTACGCGCATTACCTAGAAGCATTTCAATATGGGATGCCACCACATGGCGGTTTTGCCATTGGTCTTGAGCGCTTCGTAATGCAACTTTTGAAGCTCGACAATATTCGCCTTGCCACTTTGTTCCCGCGTGATATTCATCGGCTTGTTCCCTAAAATAAAAAGACCTCGTCACATTGGCGAGGTCTTTATTTGCTCATGTCTCTAGCTATTGCACAAATGGAACGTCATAAGGTGCAGCATCAATTAAGCGTACATAGGGCGAAAATACCCAAGCAGTGCCGCCATCGTAAGTGATTTTATACCAAACACTTGTTGAGTTACGCCCTAAAACAGTCACTTCTGTGTTGTAATCAAGATAATCAATAATATCACTGTCCAAAGATGGGCCAGAACGTACAGCTAATCGGTATAGCGTTAAGCCAGTGGCATTTTCAAAAACCTCAACCGCAGGCGGAGTTAGATCAAATGTAACTACGGGAGGATTAGGGTTACCAGTCACTAAGACATAACGCGCACTCACCCACCCTAAGCGACCATCACGTAGATCAATCTGATACCATAATTCACCGCTGTCGTTCGTTGTTTGCCCTAAGATACGATAACGCTCATACAAAAATATCTGTGTAATACGTTCATATTGAATGCCCGGGCCAGAACGAACGTTTAATCGCCCTGTCGCAACATTAGCCACTGAACGAGTATCATCTTGAGCAGGATTTATCGGTGGATCGTTTTTGACAGAAGCAGGTACTGGGGGTTGTGTGGGAATAGGTGCTGGTGACCAATGAAGTGATATACCTGCCAGTCCTTCTTGGTCAAAGTAGGCAACACGCAGTTTATGGATACCTTCTTCTAAATCAACAGTAGCTTGATATACTGTAAATTTCGACTTTGGACTCCATTCATCAATGACAAGTTCATCATCGATCCAAAGCCGCACACCATCGTCAGCACCTAATGCAAATGTCCATGTTCCCGCTTCAAACTCAAATTTAGCTGTCCAACGCGCCGAGAAACCATCAGTAGGCAATGACGGCGCAGGTGCTTCTTCAGCCCAATTGAAACTCAGTTCACGATCATTGCGTGTCAATATAGGTGAGCCATTAGCTGATAGATTGTCAAAAAATTCCGCTTTCCAATATGCGGTGCTGTTGGCCTCGCTATCTACGGGCTTAATAAACAATCCCACAACAAAGGCAATTGCTAATAAGCCAGAGAGTAGAAAAGCAGTCCATTTTTGCATAAGAGTTTTCCCTCAGAATCCACTGTGCAATGTATTTTCCAAATAGCGTAACTGTACTTTATATTAGCCTAAATTGCCATTTTACAATTTGCACAACATTTTAATTCAGCGTTCTACTAACGAAACGCCTACGTTAAGTCATCAAGGCATTATAGCGTTATATAAGAAGTAGGGCAAGCAAAAATACCCCACGTCTTGCTGACACTGTATATGGCGCGTATACTCTAAAGAACAGATGTTCAAAGGAAATGGTGTGATACTTATGCCAAAGCAAAACCAAGTACTTCAGGAATTTTTTCCACGCGATGCAGATAATCAACCGACACATACTCGTCAACTATTAGGCGTAGTAGTTAGCGGCTCATTGAGTAAAGGTCTCCAAGTTAAACTAGAAGCCGATCATGCTGTCGAGGATTTAGCCGTCGGACGATATGTGGTTGTGCGCGGTCAACAACATAAGCGTTTTTTTTGTATGATTACTGATATTCAACTGCATGTTACCAATGCGGCACTTGCTGCTCAACCACCTAATATGGCCAATCCATTTATGCGAGCCGTCTATTCGGGCACTTCTGCTTATGCAACCTTACAAATTGCGCCTATGCTTATGATAGATACCGACGAAAAACCGCGACCAGTAAAGACAATCCCTAGTCATTTTACACTTGTTGAAACTGCAACAGAAAAAGATGTGAATGATGTCTTTGGCCCAGAAGATGAAGATCATTTCAATGTCGGAAGCCCACTAGAACTAGAGCAAACACAAATAAACCTCGATCTCCAACGTCTTGTTGAACGCTCTGTAGGTGTGTTTGGAAAAAGTGGCACTGGTAAGAGCTTCCTTACACGTATTCTTTTAGCTGGTACGATTCAACGCGGTAAAGCTGTAAACCTAATTTTTGATATGCATAACGACTATGGATGGGAAGTTAGCGATGAGCGCGGCCCAAAAGCAAAAGGCTTAAAACAACTATTTCCGTCAAAAGTATCTATTCTGACACTAGACGAAGAGTCATCTCGTCGTCGTCAGGCAAAATATGATGCTGTGGTCACTATTGGTTATGATGAAATTGAGCCTCAAGATATTGAGATGTTAAAGGATACGCTCGATCTTTCAGATGCTATGATTGACGCAGCGTATATCCTGCACAAAAAATATGGCAAAAAGTGGATAAGCCACTTTCTTGAAATGGAATCTGAAGAGCTTGATGAATTCATCGCTAGCCACCCCGTAGGCGCTAGCTCAGTAACAGCATTACATCGACGATTATCGCGCTTTGAACGTTGGGAATTCTTGAAGAAAGATGGATCATCAGGAAACAGTGTACGCGAAATCATCAACCTCATTAGCCAACAAAAGAGTGTTGTATTAGAGTTTGGCCGCTATGGCAACAATATTGCAGCATATATTCTTGTTGCCAACTACCTAACGCGCCGTATTCATCAGCATTATGTAGAGGCTGTTGAAAAAGCGCTCGGTGATGCGGCGCTAGAACCCCCACAGCTCATGATCACAATTGAAGAAGCGCACAAATTCCTTGACCCTGCTATCGCAAGGCAAACAATCTTTGGTATTATTGCGCGCGAACTTCGCAAATATAATGTGACACTACTAGTTGTTGATCAACGTCCCAGTGGCATTGATGAAGAAGTGATGAGTCAAATTGGTACAAGAGTAACCGCGTTATTAGATAACGAACGCGACATCAACGCAGTTTTGACTGGTATCAGCGGCGCTCATAGCCTGCGTGAAGTACTAGCGCGTCTGGATACCAAACAACAAGCGATTATCATGGGTCATGCCGTCCCTATGCCTGTAGTAGTAAAGACACGTGCTTATGATACAGAATTTTATCGCGCCATCGGTTATATAGATGATGAACACCTTAGTACACATGCGAATCGCGCCCGCCAACAACTAGGCGATGATCAGGGTAGGAGAAGGCTCTAATGTCGGCAAATGATGAAGTATTGTTAGATGAGTTTGCCCGCATAATTGCCAATTCAACGCGGTTAGCTGTTTCAACAGGCGCTGGCATTAGCAAAGAGAGCGGCATTCCTACTTTTCGTGACGCAATGGATGGATTGTGGGCGCGATACGACCCTGAAGAGCTTGCTACACCGAGTGCCTTTCAGCGTAACCCTAAACTTGTTTGGGATTGGTACACCTACCGACGCGAGCTTATTAACGCTGCACAACCTAACGCTGCCCATTATGCGCTTGTTGAACTTGAGAATTTGTTGCCACAGGTGGTCAT
Organism: Chloroflexota bacterium; assembly: GCA_003697365.1. Classification (GTDB taxonomy): domain Bacteria; phylum Chloroflexota; class Anaerolineae; order Aggregatilineales; family J027; genus J027. Next base: position 4,987 of record RFGP01000189.1, read on the forward strand.
CATCACCCAAAATGTCGATGGTTTTCACGATAAAGTTGGCAACAGAAATGTTATCCACCTACATGGTAACATTCATCGCACTAAATGTGCTGATGCTTGTAAAGGCGAACCTACTTATATTGATCTCAGTCAAATAGAATGGAATCAAGACGCTGGGCCTCCACTTTGTCCTTATTGCAAAAAAGCCTATGCACGCCCAGATGTGGTGTGGTTCACAGAGCCTCTACCTTCAGATGCCCTTCGGCAAGCCTATACTGTTTCAAGAAAAGCGGATGTGATGCTGGTCATTGGTACTAGTGGGCTTGTACAACCTGCGGCTTCCCTCCCATTTTTAGCTGCAGAACACGGCGCAAAAATTTTAGAAATTAATCCTAATCCTAGTACAATTAGCAATATTGCAACAATACGCTTAGAGGGAGGAGCTGCAATAATCTTGCCGAAAGTTGTCAAACGTGTACGAGCATATAAGAAAAATTCCGATGAATAAAAAATGGCTCATTTGGGTACTTTGTATCTTAGTTTTTATTCTCCCATCCTTTCATACCTCTGCACAACAACGCCCACCGATTGAAGTTTTTTTGCGGCACAATAAAGACGCAAATCATGTACTTGTTTATTTTACAGATAGCCAAACAGGACTAAGCGCTATTGGCACCGTTAATAACTATCCAGATACAGGTCGCATTTTGGAGGATTTTTCCTTAAGCCCGCAAGGTGTGCTCTTCCGCGATCCTATTAATGGTGCTCCTCGTTTAATGACCACAAACGGCGATATTTTTGGCTTTACATTTATCCCACAAAATACAATACCTCCTGTAAGTTATGATTGGGTGGTTTCAGAAAATGGTCGCACACTTGCATGGGCAGAATTTTTATTTCAAGATGGCGTATGGCAATCATCAATTTATATCGCTGATCTTGATGGCGGAAACATTCGCCCCATCATAAATCCGCCCAATCCTATTGCCAGCGCACGAGCTAAACTCATTGCAGTTTCTAATAATGGCGAGAGGCTTTTCTTGGATATTGCTCACCCTATTGAACCACGCTCTGCTAATGATGATTTTGTGGAATATACAACCTTGCGAGTGTATCTAGCTTCACGCCAACAATATTTACCTATCGCTGAAGATGTAAATTGTCCGTGTCCTGTACATGTCGTTGAAGATGGACATACACTGCTTCAACTTGAGCGCCCTATTATTGGCAATGGATATGATTTGCGTATATGGAACTTAGATGTTAACACCTATCAAGTGATCCCTGCAGCAGACACAATATATCAACAAGGGGGAAGTCTGCATTTAAGCCCAAATCGAACCTTAGCAGCTTTCTCTATTACTCGACTTGAGAGCCAATCTAACGCTATTGCGTCAGGCATTGTCGTTGCTGATATACTACAAACTTCCCAACGTATTATCTCTGCGCCTAGTGATCGCTTGTTTAACATTGTGCGCTTTTACAATAACGATCGCGATCTAATTTTGGCAGACCTAGCCAATGGCGAAACTTTTAAAGTCAACTTAGAAACTGAAACATATGAACAAATTGCTGATAAAATCTGGCTGGGAACATTACCTCAATAAAAGTAATTTCTAAGGAGAAAACTATATGCCAGCAGTTGGAACACAAGCGCCTGATTTTGAACTGTTAAACCAAGATGGAAAGCCCACTAAACTCTCTGATTTTCGGGGGCAAACAGTTATCTTATTTGCCTTTCCAAAAGTCTTTACATCTGGATGTACTACACAAGCCTGTGGAATGCGCGATCATTACCCAACATTCCAAACACACAATGCAACCGTGATTGGTATTAGCCCAGATTCTCCTGAAGACTTAAAACGTTGGCAAGAACACGAAAAACTACCCTATACATTGCTCTCCGATCCTGACCATCAAGTGTTAGAGGCATGGGGCGCTTGGGGAGAAAAAAGCATGTATGGCAAAAAATACACGGGAGTTATTCGATCACATTGGGTTATTGGCCCAGATGGCACAGTGCTTGATGAGCAAATTAGCATTAGCCCAAAGAAAAGTGTCGAGCTAGCACTTAAATCCGTTGAAGGTTAGGATGTTCAAACGCAGCAAGATTTTTGCTACGTTTGAATTGCACTAATACAGAAAAGGTGTACGATTAAGCTGTACCGTCTCAACAAAATCTAAGCGGGTAGGCAGCTATGGCAGACCACACCACCGAATCACGACGACTTGCAATTCTATCTCGCCTTGTCGAGATTAGTCTTGTTTTAAACTCTAGCCTTTCTATTGATCAAATCCTAACACGTCTTATGGATGCTGCTGCCGAAATCTTACAGGCTGAATCAGCATCTGTTATTATGCGAGATCGCAATACAAATGAATTGCACTTTGTCGCAATTCCTACTGATTCAAGACACGGAGATCGCTTAATTCGTATACCTGTTCCTCTAGAAGGCAGCATTGCTGGCAGTATTATCACCAACAGCGAGGTGATCGTCTTAGATGATGTGAGTCAAGACCCTCGACATTATCGACAAGCAGAAAAAGAAAGTGGCTTTGTCGTGCGCTCATTGTGCGGTGTCCCTATTCGCATAGGAGATGAAAACGTAGGAGCACTAGAAGCCGTAAACAAAATCGGCGATCATTGGGAAGAGGATGACGCACATTATCTACAAATTCTTGCCTCTCAAGCTGCTATTGCCCTACAAAAAGCCCAGCTCATCGAAGACCTACAAAAAGCCAATCGAGAGCTTAGCCAACTTGATAAGCTCAAAAGCGACTTTATTGCCATCGCGAGCCATGAATTACGAACCCCTCTAGGAGTTATCATGGGGTACGCGAGTTTCTTAAAAGAAGAAGCTCAGGGGGAGATGAGTGAGCACGCGAACGCTGTATTAAATAGTGCACTTAGAATGCGCAGCCTTATCGAAGATATGACCAGCCTACGATTCTTGAATATGGGTGAATCAGAGTTATCTTATGAACCAACGCCTGTAAATGAGTTACTGCGCCTAATGCAAAAAGATGATGTTATTAAAATTGTAGAAGCTCGCCAGCTTGATTTACAATTTCACCCCGCTGAGAATGACGTAATGGTGCGAGTGGATCAAGCAAAAATGTTACTTGCATTGATGAATTTATTAAATAACGCCATCAAGTTTTGCCACCCACAATCAGGTAAGATCAGCGTTCGAGCTTTTGAACGCAACAAAGAAGTATGGATTCAAATTAGTGATAATGGCATTGGCCTTCCACCCGAAAAGCTAGAAGATATTTTTCGTCCCTTCTATCAGATCGAAGATCATATGACACGCCGTCATGGCGGCATGGGGCTAGGGCTGTCCATTTCTAAAGCAGTCGTTGAAGCTCATCGTGGGCGTATTTGGGCAAATAGCGAAGGGCTTAATAAAGGCACAACTTTCACGATCAGTTTACCCAAACTATCTTAACCAGCAGGATAACGTAGTAACAAAACTTCAATTGCTAAACGAGTATTCACATTTTGCCCAAGCTGTACAGTTGCTTGCCGCGTATGCTCTAGCGCTTGATGAGCTGTTTTGTAGTCTAAACGTCGTGCCAGCTCTTTTAAACGATCTGAATAATCCACATTTATAATTTCGGCACTGCTACCGCTGGCAAGTAACATGACATCTCGCCAAAAAGTGATCCAATAGTCAAGATGAATGCGTAAAGTATCTTTATCTTTACTCAAAAACTCTGCTATTTTGAACCGCTCAACACGGCTTTTGTTGGCGAGAATATCTGAAAGTTGTTGAATTGCAACATTACGTTGTTCTAGTTGTGAAGGATCATGTGCGGTACGAATCGCCCAGCCAATACGCCCGCCAGATAAGCGCGCTATAAGCTCTAAAGTGGATGGGTCTGTATCAAACTGTGAGAGCAAGGCATTATATACTTGTTCAGAAGATAGCGGGCGTAAATTAATAATTTGGCAACGCGACAAAATGGTCGGCAGAATTTGATCGATATACTCCACCGTTAAAATCAAAATAACTGATGACGCGGGCTCTTCCAATGTTTTAAGTATGGCGTTTTGTGTCGCCGGATTCGCTTCTTGAAAACGACGCAAAATAGCAACTCGATATGTTGCTTCATAAGGGCGTAAAGCCAGCATGTGCTGAAGCTCGCGAATTTGATCAATTTTAAGCGTACCACCAACACGATCTGCCTCAACAATGGTTACATCAACATGTCCATCTTGAGCAATTAAGCGACATGAACGACATTCACCACACGGGCGTAAGGTACTCTCGCAGTTTAGAGCCATTGCAAATGCTTTGGCAAAAGTCGTTTTGCCAATATGAGCTGGCCCTGTTAATAGATAGGCATGTCCAATACGTTGATTTGCTATAGCTCTTGAAAGTTGCTGAACAGCCCACTCATGTCCTGATAAAAACCAGTTATTCACTTGTTGATTCATTTTCTTGCGATTTTCTACCTCATTATGATATACTGCAACCATCATTGTTGCGTAAAATTAACGGCAATATGGTAACGGTGAATACAGAAACCTCAACATCATCCGACTTATCAGAACCTCCTCATTTTGGATACTCCCTAACAACAAGGTTGTTTATCCCTAAATTTAGGTCGTGTTTGTGTCAAACCAATATACTATCTGAATACCTAGACTAAGGATTAGGAGAACGTGGACAGTACAAACTGGACGCTTGGGCTTTTGCTAGTTCTAGCGTTAGTTCTTATCAAAATTATACTTACAGTGAGTTTAAGTGCTGTGATTAATGCACGCAAAAGTATTTTACGCGAGCGTGCAGAAGAAGGCAATAGAAGTGCGAAACGCGCTCTGAGGATTAGCGAGAATGCGACACGTCTTTTAGCAGCACAGCAATTCGTCACAATTGTATTTCATGTCCTTATTGTCTTGGTACTCGCAATTAGCATAATGCCGAGTCTAGATAACATATTAACCATAGGCAATAGTATTATAAAATTCCTCCTTCAAATTTTGATTTATAGCGTTGTCGTTCTTTTGGGCGCTGCCCTGTTGATGACATCAAATTTGTTAGCCAATGCAATCGCTACTCGTCGCGCTGAATATATTGCTATCATCAGTGTTCGACTCACTCAATTGGTCATCTATACGCTTGCTCCAATACTTGACTTATTACTTAAGCTATCGAGTTATATCGCTGTATGGATTGGTGGCACTGAAAACACTTTGGTAACTACTGCCGAAGAAATTAAAACATTAGTGGATGCGGGCTCAGAAGAAGGTGTGCTAGAAGAAGATGAAAAAGAAATGATTTACTCCGTCATTCGCTTTGGTGAAACGCTCGCACGCGAAGTGATGATACCACGTATTGACATCGTCGCTCTGGAAGAGACAGCAACCTTAGATGAAGCCTTAGATGTAATCATTCAAGCTGGCCATTCTCGCATTCCGGTTTATAGCGATACGATTGATAATATTGTTGGTGTTCTCTATGCTAAAGATTTATTGCGGGTATGGCACAGCGGGCAAAAGCCCGACTCAATTAAAGATTTGTTGCGCCCTGCTTATTTTGTGCCAGAATCACGCTATGCCAGTGATATATTAGTTGACTTGCAAGAACGCAAAATTCATTTGGCTATTGTCTTAGATGAATATGGTGGCACAGCAGGTTTGCTAACAATCGAAGATTTAATTGAAGAGATCGTCGGCGAAATCCAAGATGAATATGACACAAATGAAGAAGCACTCTATCAAGAAATAGATGAAAATACCTTCATTTTTAATGCCCGAATTGATCTTGATGATCTCAATTATCTGTTAGATGTCAATTTATCCACAGAGGAATCTGACACTTTGGGCGGATACATTTTTCAGAAACTTGGGCGTGTACCTCATTCGGGTGAAGAAATTATCGATCACGGCTTATTGTTACAAATTAAGTCTGTAGATGGTAGACGTATCCGTGATGTATACGTCAAAAAGCTAAATACTCAAGAAGACGATCATCCCACCGAACACCCTCAGCCAGACAATTCTGTAGCAGAGGTTAAACCAACATCTCATTCTCATAATGTAGAAAGTGCCGATGCCGGAGCATAAAATTATGCTTAACACTCAACAAAAACAAGCACTCATAGAACAAGCTATTAAAGCACGTGACGTAGCTTATGCCCCATATAGCCACTATCATGTTGGTGCAGCATTGCTCGCAGCGAATGGTGAAGTTTTTATTGGCTGTAATGTGGAAAATGCAGCTTTTCCTGCGACGATTTGTGCTGAACGTACTGCAGTCGTCAAGGCTGTAAGTGCTGGACAACAAGATTTTGTTGCCATTGCTATTGCAACCGTAGATGGAGGCTCTCCGTGCGGAATTTGTCGTCAGGTCTTAAATGAATTTGCACCAACCCTTCATGTGATTATCACGAATGATGAAGGAGAAATAGTGCTTGAATCATCTCTCGATCAGTTATTGCCGTATGGATTTGGGCCTTCTCATCTTAAGACTGAAAAATAGATGCTATGCCTGATCGAAGTCGTACCCTTCGTACCCAAGCGGTGGTTTTGCGTCGTATTGAATATGGTGAGGCAGACCTCATCTTAACATTATTAACCCCTAAACAGGGGAAAATTAGCGCTATTGCGCGCGCTGCACGTCGTCCAAGCTCAAAATCTAGCGGGCATGTTGAGCTTTATAGTCTTAGTGATATGTTACTTGCGCAGGGCGCAAATATGTATGTTGTTACACAAGTCAATCTAATCAATCCATTTTTGGGAATTGGACATGACTTAGAGCGTATGGCTTATGCTAGTCACTTTGTTGAATTGATTGATCGCTTCACGGTCGATAGCCAAGAAAATCAACAAACGTTCAACTTACTAGTCAATGGCTTAACATGGCTAAGTGATCCTAAAACTGATTTAAGGCTCATTGCTCGTTATTTTGAATTTAGGTTGTTAACGATTATGGGATATGCGCCATCAGTATTTGAATGCGCAGTGAGTGGCGAAAAATTAGAAGCGCACGACCAATTTTACAGTGTTAGTGAAGGTGGTGTAGTAAGCGCAGATCATGTTGATGAAGTTCACGACTCTATCCCTTTACCACTGGGGGCATTCAAAGTATTGAGGCATTTTAGCCGTAGTCGATGGAAAGACGTTCAAAACTTAACCCTTTCACCTGCAACTCATGCAGTTTTAGAGCGTATTTTACTCGATACCATCGCTTATCTTCTTGAGCGTAAGTTGCAAAGTATTGCTTTTTTGAAGCGCATTAGTAATATCACGCAATCCCCAACTGATCCATCGTAGCGTCAATACGTCGCCCATAACTTTGTCCAAATAAATTTAGATGTACCAATAACGGGTAAAGTTGATATATTCCACGTCGTTGCTCATACCCATAACGTTCAAAGGAAGTATTGGCCCAATAGGCTTGATAAAATCCTCTTGAAAAACCACCAAAAAGTTCAGTAAATGCTAACTCCACTTCAAAATGTCCGTAATACACAGCGGGGTCTATCACTGCAGGAGAACCATCCCAAAGCACCATCACATTGCCTCGCCACAAATCACCATGTAGCAAAGAGGAAGCAACTTCATCAGGGATAAAACGCTCCAAATGCTGGATAAGCCACATTAAACGTTGCTCACGTTGCTTTGATAACAATCCTTTTTGACGAGCAAGTTCAACTTGTGGTAACAAACGCCTCTGTCCCCAAAACTCCACCCAAGAAATGCACTGATGGTTATATTGAGGCAACGAGCCAATAAAATTATCGTGATCAAGCCCATGTTGTGGCACTATGCATTGATGTAAAGCTGCTAATTGCTCACCAAGTTGATTTTGTGAGTTTGCAGTCTCATGACCACTTTCAAGCCATTCTAGCAATAAATAGGCTGGTGCGTTCTCGTCAGCTTCATGTACAGCAATAACCTCAGGAACTTTTAAAACATTCGCTGAAGATAACAGCGCTAGTCCCTTAGCTTCTGCGCTAAACATCCCTTGAATAGAATTTAGGTTCCACTTGATAAAGAGTTGACCATTGGGCGTATCTAGTCGTCTAGCTTCGTTAATATCACCCCCGCTACAATAAGTAGAAGAGAGCACCATAAGCTGATATTCAGATGCTAAATGCTCACGAATTGCTTCAGGTAACATAAACTAAAGCCCGTGCTCTTCCCTAATTGCTTGCAATAATCCAGCGCTTGCTGCTTTTACTAGCTCATATACGTCTTCAAAACGACCATTGTAATAGGGGTCAGGAACTTCTCGTGTTGTTAGCTGTGGGGCATAATCTAAGAACAGTTTTACTTTAGCCTTAGAATCCGACGGCATTCTAGCTTCTATATCCTCTAAGTTAGAATAATCCATTGCTAGGATATAGTCGAACTCTTTGAAGTCTTTGGTTTGTAGTTGACGCGCGCGACCATCATATTTGATATTGTGTTTTTGTAGAGTACGTAACGTTCCACTATGTGCAGGCTCACCAATGTGATAGCGCGAAGTTCCTGCAGAATCAACCATAATTGCGTGTTCTAGGCCTGCTTCTTTCACCATTTGCCGAAAAACAGCCTCAGCCATTGGAGAACGGCAAATGTTCCCTAAACAAACAAACAGCACTTTGACCATTGCTCTCTCCGAATAGTTGGTCCGCACAATAAACTATGAAGTATGATAAAAAATTTTGAGGAAAAATTCGAGGCACATTAAGATAACATTATAGCCTTAAAGGCTATATGCTTATCTCAGCAGTCACAAACTAAAAAACTCATGTACAAAACTAGTCAGCCACTTGAGGTGTGCTGAACCACTTCAACAAACGGTTAACAATGGTTCGCTTATTGGCACGCACTTTTTCAAACTCTTTTTGCAATTGTGCAGTCAGTTGCGTAAGTTCTGCAGTCGTCATGCGTGCGCCATTGACAAGTACCCAACCATTGCCCAAGTCAACAACTTCACGGGGATAGCGTTGGTAGAGTTTTTGATAAGTTTGTGTATAGTCTGCGAGTAACTGTTGTACCTCCATATGAGGCCTCCACCTTATGCAGTATCATTTTATGATAATTACTGTATATATTATTATGTAGCTTATTTTAGCACATAAGTTGTGTGAATGGTGTAAATCCTCATAAATTCTACACATTTGTTAAGCGATGAACGTACCATATACGCTGTAATGCGGTGAAATGTGTTCCTACCGCTAAAATAATGAGCAGCGGAAGTACCCAACCAGTCAATAACAAAATGAGCAGAGCAATTGTCCGCTCAAAACGAGAAAATAAACCAATAGAGCACTTAAGCCCTAAGCCCTCTGCTCTTGCGCGCGTGTAGCTGATCAAAAAAGCACCTATTAGGCTTGCCAAAGCCAATAGCATAATGATTTCTTCGTTTTGGCGCATTCCGTATAATGCAAATGCTCCAAACAAAAAACCGTCCGCATAACGATCTAGCGTAGAATCTAAAAATGCTCCAAACGGACGCAATGAACCTCTTAGTCTGGCAACGGCACCGTCAAGCGCATCAAGAGGTATCCCCAGTAAAAATATTATCCCAGCAACAAGAAATGCTCCTTGCGCAATAAAAATTGCGGCAACACCGACGAGCAAAGTACCAATAACTGTAATGGCATCTGGATGAACACCCCATGCATTTAATTGAGCTGCTATCGGATGCAATAATCCTTTAGAAAGCTGACGCACACGATCTGATAAGGTAGTTGGTGATGTTTGTGACATGTGATTTTCCTCTTGTCAGGTTCAAGGAAGTTTGCTACTCTGTTAGAGCTTATTCGGGGCGTGGCGCAGCCCGGCAGCGCGCACCGTTCGGGTCGGTGAGGTCCCGAGTTCAAATCTCGGCGCCCCGACAAATGTAGAGGCCTGAGCATTCATGGTTCAGGTCTCTATTTAATTTCCTCTGCTAAAATGCTTGTACAGCAGGCACTATTTCTTCTGCCAACTGCTCAATTTGCTTCAAATCGTGATAATCGGAAAGACCGAAGATTATTTGTGATACACCAAGTTCAGCATACTGATGACACGCTTCAATAATTTTCTGTGTGCCATTGCTCAGCTCAGCAACACCTATCAACGTCTTCTCAATTTGAGAATAATCACGCCCTACAGTATCACAATGCTGGCGCAAAATATTGAATTTATGTCGCACAAAATCTATGCTCCTCATGTTAATGTTGCACGCATCACCATATTGGGCGACCATACGTAGCGTCTTCTTTTCACCTTCTCCTCCCACCATGATTGGCGGATGCGGCTGGCTAATTGGCTGAGGATTAAAAATTGGCTCAGGCAACGAAAAATGCTTTCCATGATAGGGGGTGCGATCACCGCGCCATAACTGATGCGCAATTTGCAATATTTCTTCGAGTTGTTCAAAGCGTTCTCTAGTAGATGGAAAAGGAAAGCCCAAGCTGCGTGCCTCGCGTTCATACCATCCTGCCCCAATACCAAAATAAGCGCGCCCATTAGAAAGTACATCCAAAGTTGTTACTTGTTTTAAGAGAAAACTAGGATAGCGATAAATAACCCCAGTGATCAATACTCCCAACTTCACATACTTTGTCAATCCTGCTAAATACCCCAAAGTTGTGTATGCCTCCAACATAGGGTCATCAGGGCCGCCTATTATTTCCATCTGAAAATAGTGATCCATTACCCAAAGGCTATAAAATCCGCCATCATCAACCATGCGAGCTATCTCGGCTAAATGCTGATGAACATCAGGATAATTGAACTTTGTAATTTGAAATCCGATGCGCATAAAATAACTTTCTTTTGTTTATTTACATTTTAGGGAGCGCTATAGTCCTAACAGTTTGGCTTCATCCCAAAGCGCGTCCATTTCTTCTAGAGTCATATCTTGCAGAACACGCCCTTGTTCATTAGCGCGCTGCTCGATATGTTGAAACCGCCTTCTGAAGCGAGCGTTTGCTTCACGTAACGCACTTTCAGGATCAACGCCCTGCCAACGTGCCCAGTTTACAACTGCAAACAAGAGATCGCCAAACTCTTGAGAGATAGGCTCAGCTTTCACCTCTTCTATTTCTTCTATGACTTTCTCAATCACAGGTTTTACGTCAGGCCAATCAAAACCAACGCCAGCCGCGCGCTCCTGTAAACGATAGGCATGAACAAGTGATGGTAAACTCAAAGGTACGCCATCTAGCAGTGATTGGCGCGCTACTTTTCCTTCAGCTTTTTTGGTCGCTTCTTCTTGTTGTTTAATGGTCTCCCAATTTGCAACAACATTTTCTGCGCCCGAAACACTGACATCACCCCATACATGAGGATGGCGGCGAATTAGCTTAGCAATAATATGTTGCAATACTTCAGTAAAATAAAATTCGCCCTCTTCTACTGCAATTTGCCCTTGAAAAACAATGTGCAGCAAAACATCGCCCAATTCTTCTTTTAGTGCTTCAATATCACCATTATCAATGGCTTCAAGCACTTCATAAACTTCTTCTAAGAATTGAGGGCGCAAACTTTCATGTGTTTGTTCTTGATCCCAAGGACACCCTACCTCTGAGCGTAGATGCGCCATAACATTTTGTAACGCCTCAAAACTAGCAGCATAAGGCAATGGCGGTATATACAACGTTGTTAGATGTGCTATGTCTTTACTAAAATCCATCTCATAAAGTGGAACAGTTTCCAATTTTTCATCTGGTGTTCCGGCTCCATGTAAAAGCGTTACCAGCGTTTCATCAGGGTATAGATTCATCAGGGTTAGCTTGACATGTGCAGCCACATCACGGCTATACAGTTGGCCAATTAAAGTAGGAAAATCAGGGTTTATGGGAGGATGATATAAATGTATCAAATCTAATGCGTCATAAATTTGAAGACCATTCATCCCATCAATTTTTAAAGCGCGAAGGCTTGCCTCTATAAAGCTCAATCCACCTAATATCTTGACGGGGATTTTGGCTTGCTCTGCACGCTCAAGGATTAATTGCGTTGTGCGCTCCCCTACCATAGGATGGCCGGGTACAGCATAAATAACACCTTGTGGGCGTTGTCCTAAGCGAATAATTTCAGTTGTAATACGCTCATATAACGCTTCAAAACTTTCTGTAGTTTCATACCATGCATCAAAGCTATGATATGTTGGCCTTTGAGGAAGCTGAGACAATAGAGGATGTTGATCTGTGCGTAAAAAAACTTCGTCCGCTTCTTCAAGAATACGCCACACAGCAAGCGTAATATCTTCGATTGCCCCCGGCCCTAATCCAATAATCGTAATCCCCATACTTTCCCTTTCAGAACCGAAAAAAGGCAAAGCAGAGCTTCACCTTTTCAACACTTTTGTATGATGATGACTCGCTATAGACTAACGCTTTGTATAGGTTGGAGCCTTACGCGCACGCTTGAGACCGGGCTTCTTACGTTCCTTCTCACGCGGATCACGAGTTAGCAAACCCGCACGACGCAGAGACGGACGAAGGTTTTCGTCATATTTCAGTAGCGCGCGTGCGATACCGAGTCGAATGGCTTCTGTTTGTCCTGTTGGGCCGCCACCACTAACCTTGACCGTGACATTAAAACGCCCTGCTAAATCAGTAACCTCAAAAGGACGTAGGGCGCGTTCAACAGCGCCTAATGCTGTGAGGTATTCTTGTGCAGGCACTTCATTAATCGTCACCGTGCCATTACCACCGGGATAGATGCGGACACGTGCTGTCGAAGTCTTGCGACGGCCAACGCCTTCAAAATATTGTTGCTGTTGTTCCATCTTGATAACGTTCCCTCAAATTACTTGGTCAACTTGATGGGTTTAGGCTGTTGAGCGCTATGGGGGTGCTCACTACCAGCATAAACCTTTAATTTCTTATACATAGCACGCCCTAGTCGGTTATGCGGCAACATCCCTTTTACTGCAAGTTGGATTGCGCGTTCTGGGTGTTTCTTCATCAGCTCACGCAATTTAATAGATTTCAATCCGCCGGGATACCCACTATGGCGATAGTAAACTTTTTGATCTAACCGACGACCTGTAACGTGAATTTTATCAGCATTGATGACAATAACGTAGTCGCCCATATCAGTATTCGGTGTATAGTTTGGCTTGTGCTTTCCCCGCAAAATATGCGCAATACGGGCGGCCAAACGCCCAAGTGTCTCACCTTGAGCATCCACTATCCACCACTCCCGTTGAATATCTGAAGGAGTTGGTGCAAAGGTTTTGAATTTCATGAGTTGCTGCCTCCGATTTCCAATCCACTAAAAGGCAAGATTTCGATACATTACATTCGTTAAAATAAGGCCGTGCGGCGGTGCACTGGGGCCAGATCGAGATCGATCAGTGGCTCTAAAAGCAGCTTCAAACGCCTGCAGGCTCATCTTACCGCGCCCCACGTCAACAAGTGTTCCCACAATACTACGCACCATACGTTGTAAAAAACCACTTGCTGTTAATGTGATGTGAACCTCATCATCTACTTGCACAATATCAGCAGCGAACATATGTCGTGTGGTGCTATCGCCTTGTGTCGCTTGACCAAAGGTTGCGAAGTCGTGCACACCAATAAGCATCGCTAATGCACTTCGCATTGCCTCTAAATCGAGCATTTGTTGCCAATGCCACGCAAATCTATTACGTATAGGATCGCGGGATGGCGCGATATATATTCTGTAAAGGTACGTGCGACTTATCGCATCATAACGCGGATGAAAATCCGCATCAACAGTTTGAATTGCCTGTATAGCAATATCTGGTGGCAAATGGCTGTTCAACGCACGCATCAACGCTAATTCGGAATGTGTCCAATCCATAGTCCATGCAATCACTTGCCCTGATGCATGTACGCCACTGTCGGTTCTGCCAGCTGCCACACAAGTTATTGGTTGTTGAGCTACTTTGCTGAACGCTAATTCTACCGCCGCTTGTATCGTGGGGGCGGCATCAGCTTGACGCTGAAACCCCCAATACTGTGTGCCATCATAAGCTAGGCGGGCAGCAAAACGTGGCAGCTCAACTAACCCTCAGTATTCTCAGCGGGCAAGAATTCTAACACCACCATTTGCGCGCCATCCCCTTTACGAGGCCCCAATTTATAGCGGCGAGTATACCCACCGGGACGATCAGCAAAACGGGGTGCTAATTCATCGAAAATTTTATTTGCAGCCGCCTCATTATTCCCCAAGCGTGCCATTAAAATGCGGCGCACATGTTCACGGCGATTGGGGTCTTCATGAGCGATTGCCCGCTTAGCTTTAGTGATCATTTTCTCTACCTCACCACGAATAGCTTTCATCTTGGCTTCGGTAGTTTCAATGCGTTCGTGCTCAATCAATGCGATCATCAAATTGCGGCGTAGCGCTTTACGATGATCATAATCACGACCGAGCATTTTGCCTGCTACTCTGTGACGCATTCTCTCAGTCCTCTATCTCTTAATTCTCTTCTGAAGGCAAGTAGCCTTTTTCGCGCAACAAACTAATGAGCTCTTCAAGCGATTTCTCGCCAAAGTTACGAATGGCCAACATAGCATCTGGGCCACGCTCTAGCATTTCTAAAACTTCGCCCACGTTTGTGATACCTGTACGCTTCAAGGAATTGAAAACGCGCACACTGAGATCCAATTGTTCAATTGGAATATCATAGTAATCAGAAGGTATCCCTTGTGTATCGGCTGAGCTACTGCCGGGAGGTGGCTCCATAACAGGTTGATGTTGTTGTACATTCAAATTCGCGAATGATGCAAGATGAGTTACCAAAATGGAAGCGGCCTCAACTAATGCATCTTCTGGCGAAATAGTACCATCTGTCCAAATTTCTAGCTGTAAACGGTCATAGTCGGTTTTTTGCTCTACCCGTGCTTGTTCAACACGATAGTTCACACGAGTAATTGGGCTGAAGATGGCATCGACGGGTAACATCCCAATGGGTAAACGCCCGCGTTCTTCAGCAGGAGAATAGCCACGTCCTCTTTCGACGTTGAATTCCATTTCAACATTTGCCCCACTAGAATCGACTGTGAACAAATAAAGGTCTGGGTTCACAATTTCAATTTCAGCTGGGGCATCAATATCTGCCGCTGTTACTACCCCCTCTGTTGTAACATTTAAGGTCATGCGTAAGGGGGTTGCATCAACATCAGCCATTTTAAGACGCAACTTCTTTACTTGTAGAATGAGTTGTGTCATATCTTCCTTTACAAAAGGAATGGCCGAGAATTCATGTGCCACGCCCATCACACGCAAAGTAGTGACAGCAGCACCTTCTAATGATGAAAGCAACACGCGGCGCATGGCATTGCCGATGGTTGTCCCAAAACCGCGTTCCAACGGCCCAATGGTGAAACTTCCATAGTTTTGGGTGATGGCATTGCTTTCAATTTTGGGCAAGATCATGTTAAATTTCACCGACTATCTCCTTGTATCGGGACTAAATTATCCGAAAAACACACCTTTAAACGCGGCGCTTCTTCGGAGGACGCACACCATTATGAGGAATGGGTGTAACATCCGCTATCGAGCGTACTTTGAGACCACTGCTTTGAATTGAGCGGATGGCTTGTTCACGTCCGGGGCCGGGGCCCTTCACGAAGACATCCACTTCTTGCATTCCATGTTCTTTAGCAACTTCGGCGGCTGTTTGTGCTGCCAAACGCGCTGCATAAGGGGTGCTTTTACGGCTACCCTTAAAACCGCTTGTACCTGCACTGGCCCAGCTGATCACATTTCCTTGTTGATCAGTTATTGAAACAATTGTGTTGTTAAACGTCGCGTGAATGTGCGCTTGGCCATAAGGCACATTTTTACGCACTTTCTTTGGTGCACCACGTCGTCTTCCCATTGACTTTCTGCTCCTCAAGCACTTTTTGAGAGGTGGATAGATACGTTACCTACTCAAATAGTTGTATCCAGTGCCACCCCAAAACCAACGAACAAATTACTTCTTCTTAGCTCCACGACGGCGACCACGTCCCGGCACTGTTTTACGCGCCCCACGACGTGTGCGGGCATTTGTGCGTGTACGTTGGCCACGGACGGGTAAATTGCGACGATGCCGCAACCCGCGATAGGAACCAATTTCAATCAGTCGTTTGATATTTAAATTTACTTCACGGCGCAAGTCTGCTTCTAACACATATTGGCTACAAGCATCACGAAGCGCTGTCACTTGTTCTTCTGTTAAGTCGTACACTCGCGTAGACGGATCAATCCCCGTCTTTTCTAAAATTTCTTTGCTCCGTGTACGGCCAATCCCATAAATATATGTCAAGGCGATCTCGATACGCTTGTTACGAGGTAGATCGACCCCTTGAATACGAGCCATACCCGATCCATTCTCCTAAACTTTGTTTTGCGGCAATGTTTCAAGATACCAGAAATATTGCCAAATTACCAGATGTATTTCTTTCAAAGTACAGTCAAAATCAAGGCTTCACCGTCAGTGATCGCCACGCTATGTTCATGATGAGCACTCAATGACCCATCCGCAGTGATAACCGTCCAATGATCATCTAGCATTTTAGTGTGCGGCTTGCCGATGTTGACCATTGGCTCAATAGCTAGTGTCATCCCTACTTTTAGCGGCGTTGCGCGTATTTTGCGACCTTTTGGCCACCAATTTGGCACAGAAGGGTCTTCATGCAAGCTACGCCCAACGCCATGCCCTGAATATTCACGCACTACACTGTACCCATGCTTTTCAACATAACGCTGAATAGCTTTGGCTATATCAGCCGTTGTATTTTCTTTACGAGCGGCTTTTATGCCTTCGTACAACGCTTGCTCAGTAACATCAAGTAAGCGTTGGGCTTCTGAGCTGATCTTGCCCACGCCCATTGAAAAAGCCGCATCACCCACATAACCTTTGTAAATTGCCCCCACATCAAGACTGATAATATCGCCTTCTTTTAAGATGCGATCTTTGCGAGGGATGCCATGAATGATTTCATTATTGATAGAAGCCGTAATAGTCGCCGGAAAAGGGTGAGCGCTATTAGGCGGGTATCCTAAAAACGCTGCTTTTGCACCATGTTTAGCCAACACTTTTGCCGCAATTTGATCAAGCTCCCATGTACTCACCCCCGGACGCACGGCTTCTCGTAGCGCTTCATGACAACGCGCCACAATACGCCCTGCTTCCCGTAATAATACCAGTTCTTCTGGTTTCTTCAATACAATCGGCATACTACACGCTTAACCTTGCATCAGCGCCCGTGCAATTGCTGCTAATAAGTCAACCGATACCTTATCAATAGGCTGATCGGCATTAATTTCAGCAACAATACCACGCGCCTGATAGTAGTCAATCAATGGTTGTGTGGTTTGATAGTAAAGATCAATGCGGCGTTCGACGGCTTCACGCACATCATCATCGCGTTGGATAAGCGGCTTACCATCTACGTCATCCACACCTTCATTTTTGGGCGGGTTAAAATAGATGTTATAAACACGCTTTTTATCCTGAGAGTAACGACGGCCTTCTACACGTTTAATCGCAACTTCACGATCTAGTTGTAGTACAGGCACAACAACAACACGATCCCCTTGCTTAGCTAAAAGCTCATCTAAAAACTGCGCTTGGCCGATGCTGCGAGGGTAACCATCCAGAATGGCACCACGTGCTGCATCGGGTTTACTTAACCGCTCTTCAACCATTTGATTGGTGATTTCGTCGGAGATGAGCTCACCCTTTGCCATGAGTTCCTGTACTTTACGCGCAAGAGGTGTGTCTTCTGTTTTCATCGCTCTAAACAAGTCCCCAGTGGAAATATGCAACAGCCCTAGTTTTTCTTGCAAGACAGCTGCCTGTGTCCCTTTACCTGAGCCTTGCACCCCAATGAGGACAATGTAAGTTCCCATAGTTTCCCTCTCAAACAAGATACAAGGTCGGGCAACTGAATTCTAAATTGCCCGACTCGCGTTATTACGACTAGTTGCGCATGAAGCCGTCATAATTGCGCATCATAAGCTGAGCTTCAAGCTGACGCATGGTATCAATTACGACACCAACCACAATAATCAAACCCGAAGGCCCAATGACCATCGCAGCGTTATTCGTGAAGGTTGAAGCTGCAGCGCCTGATTCAAGAAACAAATCGTTTAAGATTTGTACGAAACCGGGCAAAACCGCCACCGTTCCTAAGAAGATAGCACCAATAAGTGTGATACGACGTACCACACGTTGGATGTAGGCTTCTGTGTTAGCACCGGGACGAATGCCGGGGATGAAGCCGCCATTCTTTTGTAGGTTCTCTGCAAGGTTTTGGTTTTGAATGGTAATGTCTGTATAGAAGTAGGTAAATGCCACAACAAGGATGAAGTAAATCGTCCAATATGGCAAGCCTACCGCATTTCCAAAATTATTTTGGAGGTATGTTCCCACACTACCAGATGGAAACAGCCCCGCAATAATTGCAGGAAAAGTGATGATAGACTGTGCAAAGATGAGCGGAATCATCCCTGCTGTATTAACCCGTAACGGAATAAAAGTTTGACCACCACCATATACCTTGCGCCCACGCACGCGCTTACCATATTGTACGGGAATTCGTCGTGTGCCTTCTTGAATGAGCACAATAACCAGTACCGTTACAAAGGTAATCAAAACAAACAATGTTAGGTTGTAGAAGAAAAAGTTTTGTAGCAACCGAAACAAGTTTGCTGGTGCTTGGGCTACGATTCCTGCAAAGATGATGATGGAAATACCATTACCAATACCCTGCTCAGAGATTAGCTCACCAAGCCAAATAGCGAACATAGTTCCTGCTGTCATTGTTGCAACAACAGCTACAGTCAACCAAAAATCGTTCCCGAATCCCGGAATTAGACCATCAAAGCCCCCACCTGTAATGGAAGCGTTGAAAATATTAATTTGGCCGATGGACTGTAAGATCGCCATTGGAATTGCGAGATAATAAGTGTATTGGTTGATTTTTTGCTGCCCACCGGGCTCGCGTGCAATACGTTCTAACGAAGGGATAATTGGCACTAGTAATTGCAAAATAATGGAGGCCGTAATGTAAGGATATACCCCATTTGCAATAATACTGAAGTTAGAAACCGCCCCTCCTGAAAGAAGATCGAGCACGCTTAAGAAACCACCTGCATCGCTATTAAACAGCTCAGCAAGCGCATCACGATCAACTCCCGGCACTGACACGTGAGCTGTAAGTTGGTAAATGACCAATATAAAGATGGTATATAGAATTCGGCGACGAATGTCGGGCAACCGAAACGCATTTTGAATTGCAGCAAGCATTATAGAAAATCCTTTTTATGCGCTGAAATTTACGAGAAGCTGGTCAGAGCAACACTCTCACCAGCTTATGCTTTATCCTTACTGGTCACCACTAGCTTTTTGTGCACGCAAGGCTTCTAGTTGCTCTTTACGGAGTTTCTTCACCGTAGCGCGTGCACCTGTAACTAGTAGTTCCAACTTCTCGACTGTGCCACCAGCGCCTTCGATTTTCTCTTGAGCGCTTTTAGTAAAGCGGTGGGCTTGCACAGTTAACTTTCGGCTTAATTCCCCACGCCCCAAGATCACGACAGGATCGTTTTCATCCCGAATCAGCCCACGCTGAGCAAGCAATGTTGGTGTAACTGTTTCGCCATCTTGGAAGCGTTCTTGCAAGGTTTCCACATTGACTTCTTGATATTCAATGCGGAAGATGTTGTTAAAACCACGCTTAAAAGGCATACGGCGAACAAGTGGCAACTGTCCCCCTTCAAAATAAGGGCCCTTACCACCACCACGTCGTGAGCCTTGTCCTTTCGTACCACGGCCGGCGGTCTTACCCTGTCCGGCCGCATGACCTAAGCCCACACGTTTCTTGCGCCGCTTAGAGCCTTTATCTGGCTTTAAATCATGCAATTTCATTTACTCTACCTCTTCTACACTTACGAGGTGCTGAACGGTATTAATCTTGCCACGAATTGATGGCGTGTCGTCTTGCACAACCTCTTGATTGATTTTCCGCAAACCTAAAGACTTTAGGGTAGCGCGTTGGTTTTGCTTAGTACCAATCATGCTCCGTATGAGTTTAATCCGTAACCGTTTCTGGCTCATCATCTTGTCTCCGTTCCCAGAAGGGGCGCACATCTTGCGGGTCTTTACCACGCATAGCCGCCAATGTTTCTACGTCATGTAATTGTTGCAAGGCATTGAGGGTTGCATGTGCAACGTTGAGAATATTACTACTTCCCATGCTCTTGCTCAAAATATCATGCACACCGGCTGCTTCTAGCACGGCACGCACACCACCACCAGCAATCACCCCAGTACCGGGCGCTGCTGGGCGTAGCAATACCTTTGCACCCCCATGTGTTCCGACAACACGGTGCGGAATCGTGTTTTTTGAGAGTGCAATCGGACGCATGTTTCGCTTCGCGCGTTCGCTCCCTTTACGAATGGCATCCGGCACACTACGTGATTTACCTATGCCTATTCCGACGCGGCCGCGCTTGTCGCCAACAACAACGACAGTCCGAAAAGAAAAAATGCGCCCACCTTTGACTACTTTTGCAACACGTGCAATATCAATAACACGTTCATCTAATTCATCGTGTTCTTCACGACGGTTATCTCGTCTGCCCATTCGTTATATGCTCCTAAAACTCTAGGCCACCTTCGCGTGCCCCTTCGGCCAATGCTTTTACACGACCATGATATAAGAAGCCACCGCGATCAAACACTACTTTACTGATACCAGCTTCTTTGGCGCGTTGGGCGACGGCCAAACCGACAAGTTTCGCAGCTTCGACACCGCTCTTACCCACCATTTGAGGTGCCAACTCACGATCAATAGTAGAAGCTGAAACAATCGTCACACCTTCATCATCGTTGATCACCTGTGCGTAAATGTTTTCGAGGCTGCGATAGATATTTAAGCGCGGGCGCTCTGCTGTACCACGCAATTTATGACGGATACGTGCATGACGACGCAAACGCTGTTGATTCCGAGATTTCTTACCCATAGAATTTCGCCTCTACGATCCTTATTTCTTGCCGCTCTTACCAGCTTTACGCCGAATGTGTTCACCTTGATAGCGAATACCTTTACCCAAGTAGGGCTCCGGCGGACGTTTGCCACGAATGACGGCCGCTACTTGGCCGACTTCTTCTTTCTTAATCCCCTTCACGATGATCACAGTACCACGTTTATCTTTAGGTACATCAAACTCAAGTGTTGGGGATGGTTCGATAACAACGGGATGCGAGTATCCTACATGAAGCACCAAATTTTTGCCTTGCAATTCAGCGCGATACCCTACCCCTTCAATTTCCAAGACCTTCTCAAATCCTTCTGAAACTCCAACCACCATGTTATTGAGCAACGCACGAGTTAAGCCATGCAGTGCACGATGATGCTGGAGATCAGTTGGGCGCTCAACTAAAAGTTGGTCATCTTCCTGACGAATAGTAATGTCAGGATTGAAGACACGTTTCAGCTCCCCTTTGGGGCCTTTAACGGTCACTTCATTATGATTAATGGTCACCGTTACCTTGTTCGGAATCGGAATTGGCATTTTACCGATACGAGACATGATCGCTCCTTTTCGCTTTTGCGATAGTTTGCTAGGGTGTCTGCATCGTTGGTTGGCCGTAGTTACGTTCGTACTTTGGGGGTTGGTTTGGTCTTCGCTTCAAGTGCCCTGTCATTCCACAGCCCCTGAGCCGAAGACCAAACCGAGCGATTAATCCCCGCTGTACAGCAACCCGTTGCCTACCAAACGTAGCAGAGCACCTCTCCGCCTACGCCTTGACGACGCGCCTGTTGGCCAGTCATCACACCGCGATTAGTTGTAAGGATTGCAATGCCCATACCACTAAGTACCCACGGAATTTCAGACTTTCCAACATAAATACGACGACCGGGCTTACTTACCCGTTGCAGTCCTGTAATAACAGGGCGGCGCTCGCGGCGTTCACCAAAGTACTTTAACTTAATATCGATGTTTTTGATGTAGGGTTTCTTCGGGTCTGCAACAACTGCATAATCCGCGATATATCCCTCATCCTTTAACACTCTTGCCAACTCTTCTTTGAGTTTGGAGTGTGGAATTTGAACATTTTCGTGCTGCACCATCAGCGCATTACGAATGCGCGTGAGCATATCAGCAATTGGATCGCTGTACATGAACTATCTCCTACCAGCTTGACTTCACCACGCCGGGAATTTTGCCTTGCAATGCCAACTCACGGAAGTGAATACGGCAAAGCCCAAAGCGACGGATGTATCCCCGTGAGCGTCCGCAAATTTTGCCGGAGCTAGGGTCTACATATTGACAACGGTTGCGAACACGCACTTTGTACTTGCGTTTACTTTCGCGTGCGGTATTTGACTTACGCGCCATTTAGACCTCTTTCTTGATCCTAATTTTGCTTGAATGGAAAGCCGAGTAGCGTGAGCAAGCGCCGACCTTCTTCATCGTTGCGTGCTGTTGTGACAATGGTAATTTCCATACCACGTAGCTTGTCGATTTTGTCATATTCGATTTCTGGGAACAATAGCTGTTCACGCAAGCCAAGTGTATAGTTTCCCCGTCCATCAAATGAGTCGGGGTTAATACCACGAAAGTCACGTGTACGCGGCAACGCGATATTGACCAAGCGGTCGAGCAGCGCCCACATTTTCTCGCCACGTAAGGTGACCATCACACCAATTGCACGGCCCTCACGTAATTTGAAGCCGGCAATGCTTTTACGTGCACGAGTAATTACTGGCTTTTGCCCACTAATAGTTGCGATGTCTTGTACGGTGGCATCAAGCGCTTTGCTGTTTTCTAGCGCTTCACCGACACCAACATTGATCACAACTTTTTGAATGCGTGGCACCATCATCACACTGCTATAGTTAAACTCTTGCATGAGTGCTGGCACCACTTCCTGAGTATACTTTTGCTGCATGGGTAGTGGCATGTTATAACACCTTTACCTTAGTCAATGTCTTGACCGCATTTGCGGCAGACGCGAACCTTACGTCCTTCTTCAGTAATGCGATACCCAACACGGGTGCGTTGTTCGCACTGTGTGCAAACCAGCATTACGTTAGAAAGATGAATCGGACCTTCAAACTGAACAATACCAGCTTGACGGACGGTTGTACCAGCTTGTTGTGCGCGCTGGTGTTTCTTCAAAATGTTGACACCCTCGACCACAACGCGATTTTGCTTTGGCAAGACGCGCAGAACGTTTCCACGTTGCCCGCGGTCTTTGCCGCTAATCACTTCGACGGTGTCACCTTTTCGTATGCGTTGCATAGCTGCACGCCTCCTACAAAGTTTCTGGTGCTAATGACACAATTTTCATATAGCCTTTTGCCCGTAATTCTTGGGCAACAGGGCCGAAAATACGTGTGCCAAGCGGGTCTTGACTGTCTGGTTTTAAGATGACAGCAGCATTATCATCAAAGCGAATATAGCTGCCATCACTACGACGATATTCTTTGGCTGTACGAACAATCACTGCCCGCACAACGTCACTTTTCTTTACAGAACCTTGTGGTGCAGCAGATTTTACCGTAGCGACCACAACGTCGCCCACGCTACCAAAATTACGCTTTGAGCCCCCTAAGACACGGATCACTAGAAGCTCACGTGCGCCGGTATTATCTGCTACAACTAAGCGCGATTCATTTTGAATCATGGGTCGCTTATCCTTCTAGCTCTTCTTCAGCATTTTCTGCTTCTAATGCAGCGGCTTCTGCTTCAGCATCAGTGGGAGCTTCCAAAACTGCTTCTACTACCCAACGCTTACGTTTACTGAGCGGGCGGCTTTCAACAATCTGCACCACTGAGCCTTCGCGAATAGAATCTGATTCGTCATGAGCAAGATATTTTTTGTAGGTACGAATGACTTTACCATAAAGCGAGTGTCGTTTTACAGTCTCAACTCGTACTACAACAGTTTTTTGCATTTTATCGCTCACGACAATACCTTGTAGTCGACGACGATTATTGGGCATTGCGGTTCTCTTTCTTCACCAACTCTTTGGCCAATTGACGTTCACGCAAGATGGTTTTAAGACGAGCAATATCTCGCTTCACTTTACGCATCCGTGAGCTATCTTCAAGCTGCCCAACTTCACGCTGAAAACGGAGCTTGAAAAGTTCACGCTTTGCTTCTTCAATGGCCTTCAAAATCTCACGATCTGGTAATTCACGGATTTCTGATGCTCGCATTGCGTCTAGACCTCCTTACCAGAGATTGGATCAATGCGTTTGACGAACTTAGTCTTGATGGGAAGTTTGTATGCTGCTAGGCGCAATGCCTCACGAGCAACATCTTCACTTACCCCCTGCATTTCAAACAAGATGCGGCCGGGCTTCACTACTGCAACCCAAAACTCGACCGAGCCTTTACCGCTACCCATACGGGTTTCGGCAGGTTTAGCAGTGACAGGTTTATCCGGAAAGATGCGGATCCAAATCTTACCACGGCGCTTCATATGACGCACAATAGCACGACGGCAAGCTTCAATTTGACGGCTTGTGATCCATGCTGGCTCTAGAGCCATGAGACCATAATCGCCAAATTCAACATTATTGCCACGATAGGCCGCGCCTTTCATGCGCCCGCGCATTTGTTTACGGTGTTTTACACGCTTGGGCATTAACATAGTAGAATATGCTCCTCAAGTTATTCGGTTTCGACCGTGCGACGCGATTTGCGATCTTCAAAATCGCTCTTGTTATCACCTTTATAGACCCAAACCTTTACACCGATCCGACCATAAGTCGTGAGCGCTTCTGCGAAGCCATAATCAATGTAACTCCGCAAAGTGTTACGTGGTACACGCCCTTCAACCATCCATTCTTTACGCGACATTTCAGCACCGCCTAAACGCCCAGAGGTCTCAATACGAATACCTTTTGCCCCTTGACGCATAGCTTGCCCAATGGCGCGCTTCATGGCGCGGCTGTGTCCGATACGACGTTCTAGTTGACCGGCGATATTCTTCGCAACTAAATATGCGTCGGTGTCAGGTTTTTCAATTTCTTCAACTTCCACCTTCACTTTGGTGCCTTCAGCACACAAAGCCTCTAGGGCCTCGCGAATTTCCTTCACGTTTTCGCCCTTACGCCCAATTACGATTCCCGGACGCGCGGTATGGATCGTGACCTGCACTTGGGTGGGGTATCGCTCAATTTCAATGCGAGAAATCCCCGCCTTTTCCAGCTTTTTCTCAAGATACCGACGGATTTCAAAATCCTCTTGTAACAGGTCACGATAACGAGTTCCTTCGGCATACCAACGGGCCGACCAGTCACGATTGATTTTTAACCGAAATCCCACGGGGTGAACTTTACGCCCCATATGTTGCTCCTAATCCTCGTATTCACTTAACACAACAGCCAAGTGCGCTGATGGCTTTACGCGGGGTTTGTAGCGCCCACGTGCACCAGCCTTATAGCGCATCTGACGCGGACCTTCATTTGCATAAACAGTTTTGATATACAAATCTTGACGATTCAGCTCAAAATTATTTTCAGCATTAGCTAATGCTGAGAGAATGAGCTTACGTAAAAAGGCTGCCCCTTTTTGCGGCATAAATTGCAACACAACAAGGGCCTCTTCTGCATCCATACCCCGCACTTGGTCACAAACCAAGCGCAACTTTTGGGCAGAGATGGGTAGATGCTTTACATGTGCACGGACATCCATCAGGCAATTCTCCTATCTCTTCTTCTTGCCTTCTTGAATGTGACCTCTAAAGGTACGAGTGGGTGCAAATTCGCCCAATTTGTGACCGACCATTGTTTCTGTAATGTAGATCGGCACATGATGGCGACCATTGTGCACCGCGATTGTATGACCAACCATCTGTGGAAAGATGGTGCTGGCTCGACTCCATGTACGGACCACACGTTTTTCACCTTTTTCATTCATTTGCTCAATTTTCTTGAGCAATTTAGGCGATACATAAGGCCCTTTTTTCAATGAACGTGACATTGATTGCCTGTCTCCTCAATACTACTTACGTTTCTTAGCACGACGACGTACAATGTACTGGTCAGTGCGCTTATTACGGCGCGTTTTAACGCCAAGTGCCAATTTACCCCACGGGGTCTTCGGGGCAGGCATACCAATCCCTGTACGACCTTCACCACCGCCATGAGGATGGCTAGCTGGGTCCATTGCAGAACCACGTACTACTGGCCGCCAGCCCATCCAGCGTTTGCGGCCGGCTTTACCAATCTTCACATTACTATGATCAGTATTGCCGACTTGGCCGATGGTAGCCATACAGCGTTCATGCACACGACGCACTTCACCACTAGGTAAACGCAAGACTACATAGATGCCTTCTTTACCCAAGATTTGAGCGCTTGTCCCCGCTGCACGTGCGATTTGCCCGCCCTTGCCGGGTTGCAACTCAACATTATGCACCATAGTACCTAACGGAATTTCACTTAAGGGCAAAGCGTTGCCCGTTTGAATTTCCGCATTTGGGCCACTCATGAGCTTGTCACCCACTTTGAGGCCAAGTGGTGCAATAATATAGGACTTTGTACCGTCTTCATAAACCAATTTGGCAATGCGCGCTGAACGATTGGGATCATATTCAATTGATGCTACTTCAGCAACAACCCCAATCTTGTTACGCTTAAAATCAATAATGCGGTACATACGTTTATGACCACCACCACGATGCCGCACAGTGATTCGCCCTTTATTATTGCGACCTGCGCGTTTTTTGAGTGGTGTTAAGAGACTTTTCTCTGGACGTACACCCTTGGTCAGCTCAGAAAAATCATGTCCCGTCATACCACGACGGCCTGCTGATGTCGGTTTGTAATACTTGATAGGCATTGGTTTTGTCTCCAGTGGCGGCACTAAATCCCAACCAATTTGGTTATCTGCCGCGCTTCTCCTCTGATTTAGGCGTTAAACAGGTTAATCTTATCTTTAGGATCGACCGTTACAATCGCCTTTTTCCACGTTTGTTTACGGATATAAAACTTACGACCACGACGGCCACGCTTCGCCGGCACAACCATCGTGCGAACACCCGTCACCGAAACATCAAAGATCAGCTCTACAGCATCCTTGATTTGAATTTTGTTCGCTCGCATGTCCACCTCAAAGGTGTATTGATTGAGCGATTCTTGCAGTTCATTGGATTTTTCGGTGATGACCGGACGAATTAGAACATCATAGATTGACAAATCAGCCATTATGCTCTCCTATTCTGCCTTAGCTGGCACTGCTAACCAGTCAGTGATAATTGCTAAAGCATCGAGTGGCAAAATTACCTTGTCATGTTTTAGCGCATCGCGCACGTTCAAATTGAGTACGCGAATAGCCATTGCATTTTGAAGATTATGCGTTGCGCGCTCAACATTTTCATTTGGGCCAGCAAGCAAAATTAATGCGCTTGCATCACCGACAAGGTTATTCAAAACTTGCTTCATGGTCTTGGTTTTGTGGTCATCAATAGTCAATTGATCAACAACCACAATTTGCCCATCGCGCACCAAAGCTGAAAGCAATGAGCGCAGCGCACCACGACGCATCTTCTTAGGCATAGCTTGGGTATAGTCGCGGGGTTTGGGGCCATGAGCCACACCACCACCAACAAAGATGGGGGCATTGCGAGAACCGTGACGCGCACGCCCTGTGCCTTTTTGACGATACCACTTTGCCTTTGTACGATTTACCTCGCCGCGTGATTTCACCTTGTGGGTACCTTGACGCGCATTTGCCATTTGGCGGACATATGCCTGATGCATCAAGCCAACATTGACTTCTACCCCGAAGATACTATCGGGGAGTTCAACGGTGTCCACTTGCTGACCGGCGGTATTTAAAACCGGTACTTGCATCGAAATCCTACTCCTTCAATCTCTCACCAACATCTATTTTTGACGTTGGCGGCTTTTCTTTGCTGCTTTAATGAGGACAAGACCGCCGCGTGCTCCGGGCACTGATCCACGAACTGCCAATAAATTGTGTTCAGGATCAACAACTTGCACCACGAGATTTTGAACAGTCACACGCTCATTGCCCATACGACCAGCCATGCGCGTACCTTTGAAAGTACGTCCCGGAAATGCTGACGCACCTACTGAACCGGGAGCGCGCTCACGATCGGATTGACCGTGTGTCTTGGGCTGACGATTAAAGTTATGACGCTTCACCGTACCAGCAAAACCACGCCCCTTGCTAGTACCAATGATGTCAACTAAGTCACCAACTTCAAACGCATCAACGGTGATAGTTTGCCCTTCCTCTAAACCATTTTGCTCATCTTCCGTCAAACGGAACTCACGCAAAACACGAAGATCGGGCAATTCAATACCTTTGTCGCGTAGCTCTTTGCGACGTAGATGCCCCTGTTGAGGCTGCTTTAGGCGTGAGGAACCATTGCGACGTGGTGGCAGCTCCTCAAACCCCAATTGCACCGCACGATAACCATCGTTTTCAGGCGTGCGGAGTTGTGTTACATAGCATGGGCCGGCTTTAATGACCGTCACTGGTATAACGTCGCCGTTTTCAGTGAAAATTTGGGTCATGCCGACTTTTCTTCCGATAATGCCTTTCATCTCTTGCCTCCGGGGGACTGCGATGGGCACGCATCACACCATCCCCAATGATCATGAACTCAATCTTGACGCTATGGCTTTAGATCTTGATTTCAATATCAACCCCTGCTGGCAAATTCAAGCGCATGAGGGTATCGATAGTCTTATTATCTGGGTCAAGTACGTCAATCAATCGTAAGTGAGTACGCATCTCAAAGTGTTCTTGCGAGTCTTTGTCAATGAAGCTAGAACGTCGTCCTGTAAAGCGCTCTAACTTTGTTGGCAAAGGCACAGGGCCTACTACACGAGCCCCTGTGCGCTCTGCATTTTGCACAATTAGACGCGCCGATTGATCGAGTACTCGATGATCATAAGCCTTGAGCCGAATACGGATTTTATTTTTATAAGGCTTGCTGCTCATCTCAGTCCTCGTTCGTGTGAGCTAATCTACAATACAAAAAACTACTCAATGATTTCGGTGATGATACCAGCACCGACGGTGAGACCACCTTCACGGATAGCAAACTTAGAACCTTGCTCCAAAGCGACAGGCTTGGTCAACTCGACAATCAAGTTGACATTGTCGCCCGGCAGCACC
>RFGP01000190.1 GCA_003697365.1 Chloroflexota bacterium
AAGGGACTTTTGTCATCCACAACAGTAGTGTGCAAAACAGATCAGAGGTACATGGCTTACAACCATGCGCCTCTAGTTTAGCTAATCATCAAGAATATCAACCTTACGATAAAAGGCTATATGTTCTTTGATGTTAGCAGCTGCAGGTTTAGGATCAAGATACGTCCAAGCAACATTTTCAAGACGTTCTCCATTTACCTCCACAGTGTAATAGCTAGCTACACCCTTCCAAGGACATGTTGTATGTAAATCAGTCATTGTGAAATATTCCATGTTGACCGAATCAGGCGGGAAATAATAGTTTCCTTCAACGCGCTCAACATGATCGCTTTCCGCAAGGACTACGCCATTCCAAACAACTTTCGGCATTTTCAATCTCTCCCAACACTCTTGCCAAGATCAATAGTAAAGACGAGTTTTAAGCATATGTCCTTACAAAGCCAAAGCTCACTTCACTTTAAGCCATTGTCCTTTATTCGGTGGGCAATCCTTCAAGTGCCATGATCTTAAGCGCATTCGTGGTCGGGCAAGGGCCCTGCCGAATCTGATAATCAAAAACCATGCGCCCACCAACCACTTCTTCACGAAAATGAAAATTGCGGATGTTAGGCAATTCCTCCGCCAGCTTGACCAGCTCAAGGTCATGTGTGGCAATAAGGCCCACGCCATTTTTCTGAGCCACAGCCCGAATATAAGCGCGACTACCAATCAATCGCTCACGGTTATTTGTTCCCTTAAAGATTTCATCAATCATAAAAAAGAGCGGATATGTGTGGTCAACTTCTAAAGCGTTAAGTAATGCTTTTAGCCGTCGAACTTCAGCATAAAAATATGAAATGCCATCATTGATGGAATCGCTAACTTTAATACAGGTAAATAATCTAAACCACGATAATCGCAGATATTCTGCTTGGACTGTGCCACCAGCATAGGCAAGTATCATGTTAACGCCCAAAGTTCTTAAAAAAGTGCTTTTACCTGCCATATTCGATCCCGTGATGATAACAACATCGTGTGTGTGTTTCATCTCAAAATCATTAGAAACGCGAAGTTCATCTTTTAATAGAGGATGTCCGATGGCTTTGGCTTGTAGCCCAATGTGTTCTTCAAAGTGTGGGAAAGTTTGTTGCGGATTCAAATAAGCGAAATTCGCCAAGCTGTTCAATGCTTCAAGTTGAAACCATGCCGACAACCACCTTGTGATGGGTTGCTCTAATTGCGCTTTATATCGATCGAGCAAATAGGCAACCGCAAGATCATATGGTATGACGAGATTCAGGAAAAAAGCTAAAAACGGGTTTTGTTGTGCGCTGGCAGCAACCATCAAGCGCGTCAATCGACGCAAAGCACGCGAAGGTTGTTCCTCATGAAAAGGTCTTAAATGGGGTCTTAAAATTGGGTGATGCGTATTTTCTAGGTATATAAATATTGCCTGTAGACGTGAAAGGTGACGATGCAAACTGCGCACAGCACTAAAACGTTTTGCCACAGCATCATTGTGCTGATATAGCAACACAACATATATACCTAACGAAATCACAAAAACAGGGGCAACCCACCCTAACAAAAAAGCAATAAAGAAAAATGCTGTTATGAACGCCAACAAAGAGGCAAACGCCAAAACACGACCTAGCGGGGCTTCATGTTTCTCAAACCAATTTAGCAGATACTGGCCATGTATTCGTTGTTGAACACCCAGCAAACGACCATATAGGCGCAGTTTATCTCTAAACTGCCACAAAGAACGAGTTTGTTGCACGAATTGTTGACGACGCATTGTTTCAGCAGGATCAGGTTCAGTCTGTAAAAGCCATTCGGCTAACAGCTGTCCACCTTCATAAGTAATCGATGTGTCGATCAAATGCAACAGAGAACGTTCACCCAACACATTCAGGTCAGAAGCGAAGGGGTGTTCATCTGCCGCTTGATAAGAAATTGGAGATGGAAGTTGTTCCCACTCTAGTGTCATTTGAGCTATATGTTGTTGTTTAACATATTGCCAATGACGATAAAGGGATAAGCGCCTATCAATACGACGATGGCGATAAACAGCATAGCTAAACAAAAGCATCGCTATAAGTAAAACAGCATATCCTAGCCAAACTAACAAAAATTCTGTGACCAATAATCCTAGCAAACCGCCACCGAAAAAAGTCCACAATCGCCAACTTGACCAGCGTTGGCTCTTTACATTGAGTTCATCGATCAGGCGTTGCAATTGATGAATACGTTGTTGTTGGCGACGTAGGAGTTCAAATTTCGCATCAATAGGCATTGACATCTCTTCCAAGTTTTTGCATAATGTTAGGCGAAATGGCGATGTAGCTCAATGGCAGAGCAGCGGACTCATAAGCCGTTGGTTACTGGTTCAAATCCAGTCATCGCCACAAAAAAAGCCTGCCTTGATGAGCAGGCTTTTATGTTTTAATCCTCATTACCAATCATCGCATTTCAGAGATTTTATCCTCTAACCTGCGATAATCGGTGCAATCACTAATGCAATGATGGCTAATAGCTTAAGCAAAATGTTTAAGGCTGGGCCTGAAGTATCCTTGAATGGATCGCCCACAGTATCGCCAACAACAGCAGCTTTGTGAGCATTTGATCCCTTAAATTCGCCTTCAACCTCACCAGCCTCAATTGCTTTCTTCGCGTTATCCCATGCACCACCGGCATTGGCCATCATTAAAGCGAGCACAAAGGCAGAAGCCAATGACCCCAGCAAAATTCCCACAAGCGTTTCACCGCTTACAAAATCGTTGACAACTGTATCTTCACCAATTTCTGAGACAAGCGCCACCACCAGCGGCACAGCCACTGCTAAAACACCGGGAAAGATCATCTGGCGCAACGCGCTAGTAGTACTAATTTCAACACAGCGCTTATAGTCAGGACGCACGCCTTCTGCGCCTTCACGAAGGCCGGGAATTTCTGCCAACTGACGACGCACTTCAATTACGATACCATTTGCTGCTTTACCTACCGCATTCATTGTGCGCGTGCTGAACAAGTAGGGCAACATTGCTCCAAACAAGACCCCCGTTACAAAGCGTGGGTCAAGCACTTCTACCCCGCCTAAACCTGTTGTCTCCACAAAAGCGGCGATCAATGCTAAGGCAGTCATAACAGCGCTACCAATAGCAAAGCCTTTTCCTTCAGCAGCGGTTGTGTTGCCTAATGCATCCAATGCATCAGTACGCTCACGGACAAATGCAGGCAATTCGGCCATTTCAGCAATGCCACCCGCGTTGTCGGCAACAGGGCCGTAAGCATCCGAAGCAAGCGTAATTGCAAGGGTGGAGAGCATTCCAACTGCTGCCATCGCCACTCCATACAAACCTTCTAATTGTACGGCAATCAAGGTGACGACAATTACCGTAATAACAGGCGCAACAGTGCTTTCCATACCAACAGCTAGGCCGTTGATGATGTTTACGCCAGCCCCACTCTTAGAGACTTCAGCTAAGCGACGTGTGGGGCGATAGTGAGAAGATGTATAGTATTCAGTGGTATATCCAATGACAACACCACCTATCAAGCCGGCAAGGGTCGAAATAATCACAGGCAACCCCAAACCAAGCAGTAATGCCAAAACAACAATGGCCACCACAGTTCCGGCAGCAGCTGCATAAATGCCGCGTCGTAAGCTCCCTAACAGTTTGCTCATATCAGCTTTATCATCATCAACTTTAATGAGGAAAGTTGCCCCCAAGCTGATCACAACACCAAAAATTGCTACTAACAAAGGATATGCTTGACGCGATTCATCGGCAATGCCTGCGGCTATTAGGGCGAGAGTTAATGCGGCAATGATTGAGCTAGCATAGCTTTCAAATAAGTCTGCACCCATACCAGCCACATCACCAACGTTATCACCAACGTTATCCGCAATAGTTGCTGGATTACGTGGGCTGTCTTCAGGAAAATCCTCTTCGACCTTTCCTACAAGGTCAGCACCTACGTCAGCAGCTTTGGTGAAAATACCTCCACCAACACGCGAAAAAATAGCAATAGAAGTTGCGCCAAAGCCAAAGCCTGCTAGGGCTTCAATATTATTTTGGTTATCTGGTAATGCGACAAAAAATAGATACAGTACGCTAATCCCCAACAGTGCCAAAGCAACAACCATCGTTCCCATAACAGTTCCGCTAGCGAAAGACACACGCAAGCCATCATTTAAGCTGCGTTGTGCTGCCGCAGTTGTGCGCACATTGGCTCGCACAGCAATGCTCATGCCGATATATCCTGCTGTCGCTGAAGCAACCGCACCAACAACATAAGCAACCGCAGTGAGAGGATTAAAGCTCTCATAAGCCAATCCTAGCACGACAAGTAAGATCGTCACCAACACAACAACAACGCCAATATAGCGATATTCTGCATTCAAAAAGGCGCGTGCACCTTCTTGAATAGCTGCTGAGATTTCACGCATTTCGGGCGTGCCTGTATCCTCAGCCATAATTTTTTGTGTTGTCCAATAAGCAAAGTACATTGCGCCTAAGGCGACAAGAATTCCTAAAATTCCAACAGCTATGATCATATTTTCCCCTTTTGGTCAATATGCGCTAAACAAACGAGTTTTTGAGTTATACTTGCTTGCAAGTCCTTTATTCTACTGTGGATATGATGAATATCAAGCATTCAATGATTTTTTGCTGGAGGAGCAGCACGTGAATATAACGGGCCTTCATTATGATACACGCTATAACATCCATACGATGCCTGATCATGTAGAATCTGCGACACGTCTTGAGCATGTGATTCATCGTATTGAAAATTCAGGGCTATTAGGCCATGTTCAAAGAATTGAAGGGCGCACCGCCACTGAACAAGAGTTATTAATGGTACACACACAAGCACATCTTGATCGTTTACAGCGCATTAGTGCCTTTGGTCAGCCTGCAATTATCGACCATGATACATACATGGTACCTGAGTCATATGAGATTGCACGCATGGCTGTGGGTGGTGTTTTTAGCTTAGTGGACGCTGTGATGAATGAAAAAGTGCGTAATGCCATTGCGGCTATTCGCCCTCCCGGTCATCATGCCACGCCAAATCAAGCGATGGGTTTTTGCTTACTTAGTAACGTAGCTCTTGCAGCACGTTATGCTCAACGACAATATGGATTAGAGCGCGTTGCCATTGTAGATTTCGATGTACATCACGGCAACGGCACTCAAGACGTATTTATTAAAGACGGTAGCGTGCTTTTTATTTCAACCCATCAATCGCCACTTTATCCCGGTACAGGTGATGTTCATGAGATTGGACGTGGTGATGGTATAGGCACTACGATCAATATTCCCGTTCGGGCAGGAACAGGAGATCAACATTTTGAGATACTCTATCAAGAAATTGTTATCCCAGCATTACACCGTTTTCGGCCAGAACTTATTTTCATATCAGCTGGTTTTGATGCTCATTGGCTTGATCCACTAGCGAGCTTGCGTTTATCTTTAACAGGATACGCTTATCTAGGTCAATTATTGCATCAAGCTGCTGAAGATATTTGTCAAGGCCGCATCATTGCTTCAATGGAAGGCGGCTATAATGTAGATGCATTAAGCTATGGTATGTTGAATCTATTGCGCATTTTCTTGGGACGAGAAGAAGAGATTGAAGACCCGCTAGGACAGCAAAAACAGCGCGACTATGACATTATGCAACTTGTCGCGCTGTTGAAATCTATTCATAAACTTTGAAAAATCGATTAGTCTGTTGCTTCTCCTGATTGTGCTGTTTCTGTGACAGATGTTTGCTGTGGGCGTTCGTAAGGGATTGTAAAGCTAAATGTACTTCCCTTACCTAATTCACTTGTTACAGTAATTTCACCACCATGCATATGAACAAGGCTTCGTGTAATATCTAAGCCTAGACCTGTTCCACCAGCGCGCCGTGTCGAAGATTGATCGGCTTGACGGAAGCGCTCGAAAATTACATCTAGTTTATCAGGCGCAATTCCAATCCCTGTATCAGTTACTGAGAAATGTACCCCTTCTGAATACGTTTCAACTTTGAGCGTAATAGAACCCTCTTCTGTGAATTTTGCTGCATTAGAAAGCAAATTATTCACAATTTGCTGTAGGCGCACTTCATCCGCATAAATGGTTGGTGGGCAGTTTTCGTCTACATACCCTTTTAACTCAATGGGGCGGTCTTTAAGCAAAATTTGTGCACTGTTAATAGCACGATTCACAAACTCATCGAGGTCGATTTCGTTATATTCCAGTTCCATTTGTCCAGCTTCAATTTTAGCCAGATCAAGAATATCATTGATTAGGGTTAATAGCAGTTTTCCGCTACTATGGATCGCGTTAACATCTTCTCGCATTTCATCATTTAATTCGCCATCAATGCCATCTAGCAAAACTTCAGCATACCCAATGATTGAGTTTAACGGCGTGCGCAATTCATGGCTCATACTCGCTAAGAATTCGCTCTTCAAGCGGTCAACTTCGCGTAAGCGTTCGGCAGTTTTTAACTGCTCTTGATAAAGCCGAGCATTTGAAAGCGCAATACCAATTTGACGAGCAAGGGTCATCTGGATTTGAACATCTTGCTCTTTGAAGCGGTTCACAACATCATCTTGCACGTCTAGAACCCCTATCAATTCATTACCTGCAATAATGGGTACTGCCATTTCAGATAGCGTTTCAGGCAATAGTGGGTTTGGCAAGAACCCCGCATCCAAAGTTACGTCATTCACAATAACACCTTGACGTGTGCGAGCTGCACGCGCTACTAGACTAGTCGGTTGGCTAAGGGGAATTTGGTGCTTGGCCGCAACCATCATCTTTCCAACTTCGCCAGACCCCGCAGCTAAAACAAGCGCATCTCTTTCAGCATCAAATAGATAAATATGGGCGTGATAAAGCCCAAAGTTATCGCGCGTAAGATTTGCAATAGTCTCTAACAATTCCTGCGGATCGAGAATCGTCGACGCTGCCGCACTCACTTCAGCCACCACTTGTAGCTCAGCAGCTCTTTGCGCTATTTCTTCTGTAATTTGAATACGTTCAAGACCTGCTGAAATCTGGTTAGCAAAGGATTGTGCTACACTAATTTCAGCTTCAGAAAAATGCCGATAATTTTGCGTGTAATTCAAGAAGATAACACCCATCGGAGCGCGTCCTTGAAAAATGGGCAAAACCATCA
>RFGP01000191.1 GCA_003697365.1 Chloroflexota bacterium
GATCTCAATTTTTATGCTGGCCCCATTGCCGCTGATGTGTGTCAATTACCCTATGCTACTTACTGTGCAATTGTCAACACACATCGTTCCTCCGATTGTCCACCCTATGGGCTAGGAAGTGATTGGTATCCACCACATCATCCCGTTCGCTTCTTATGGCCTTTCTTAAATATACCCGTAGAAATGGTATTATGGCGACATGATCAAATTATTAACCGAGTACGCCGTCATTACGGACTACCTGCTGTGCGTGGAGGCATGTTAGCGCATTCTCCCTATCTTTCCTTAATTCCAACCACCGATGCTTACGAATATCCACGCCATCATGTTCCCCCACAAATGATGTACGTCGGCCCTGTAACAAGCGCTATTAGAGGTGAGTTGCATGACAATTTCCCTTGGGAGTGGCTGGAAGATAAACGTCCTACACTTTATGTTTCGATGGGAACTATTGTGGGAGGTATATCCGTATTTCAAAATGTGATGAAATTAGCAAAAGAAGCACATTGGAAAGCTATTTTTGCCTTAGGAAATCACACCAATATAGAGCTGTTTAAAGATGCTCCGAAGAATGTGCTAGTAAAGCGCTTTGTGCCACAGCTACAACTACTCTCAAAGGTCGATGCGGTGATCAGTCATGGAGGAAACAATACTGTCTCAGAAACTTTGTTACATGGTCTCCCCTTAATTGTAATTCCAATCAGTGCTGATCAACCTGAATCTGCCGCACGAGTAAAGGCCTGTGGCGCAGGTATACGCCTACGCCCCGCGCTTGCTAAAGGAAAAAGGCTACAAAAAGCAATAGAGGCAATCTTATTTGACGAGCGTTATCGTCAAGCTGCACAAAAAGTTATGCAAAGTTATCGCCGTATGGGAGGAGCAGAAACTTGCGCAGTGCTTATTGAAGCGCTTATTGCCAAACAGCAGCCGCTACAGCGTCCATATGCAAGCCCTAATGTAACACTTGAAGAAGCTGAGAGCTTGTTAGGCTAGTTATTAAACATTCTCTTCTAAGATTGTAATGTGAACTTGTCCAGAAGACAGATCACGCAAGCGTTCAGAGAACGACTCAGTATTGTCACTAGGTATGCGAAAAACAATTGTTACATCAGCAGCAAAAATCTCTTCATCAATCTCAGCATCAAATTCATGAAGCAGTAACTTAACTCGTTCATAAAGAGAATAAGGAATATCTACGCCCGCTAAGGTTCGCACAATTAATGTCTCAACAGGCAAAGCTAGGAGTGCTTCCTTTGCTGCTTGTCCGTAGGCGTGTACTAACCCTCCCGTTCCCAACTTTGTCCCACCAAAATAACGAGTGGTCACAAGAACAATATTTCCTAGACCAGAGCCGCGCAAAACCGCAAGTGTGGGCGGGCCAGCCGTGCCTGAAGGTTCACCATCATCACTCATTCCTTCAATAACACTGCTGCCATGTCCGATAACATAGGCATAGACGTGATGAGTGGCATCAGGCATCTCTTGGCGAATAGATTGAATGAAACTTTTTGCTTCTTCTACACTATCAGCCCGACCAATAGTGGCATAAAACCGCGAATTTGATACTTGGTATTCTATGCGAACCGTCTGTTTAGGAACTTGATAAGATGTCTTCATGATCACTTTCTAATTTAGCACGATTCAAGTATCGACGGTATGCGGCAATTTCCTGCCATAAATATTCAAAACGTCGATACAACAAAGTAATCGTTTCATGATCTGCCGATTTTATTTGTTCTACTTCTTGTACACGTACATTGCCCCGTTGAGTTATGTCGATCTGAATCGGACGGCGTAATTGTATAAACTGAAGTGCTACATCAATTAATGTCTCAGTAACGGCCAAACGCTCCGCTAATTGCAGTAGGGTAGTCTTGCCGTCCATGCTGCGTATAACCGTATTCAAGAGCCCATATAATGTTTGCAAAAATTCTGTACTATCTTGAATAGGTGGTAATGTCGCCAATAAATAAACCCGTTGCGGCGTGATTTTCTTTAGCACCTCTTCTAAAATAAAGTGAGAAGGCGGAGAAGTATAAATGAGCAAGGCCTCTGTTGGCTTTAAACTGCTACGACCCATACCGGGTGAACTCTTAGAAGGAAGCCCCTCCGCCCAAATCTGATAGTCATTTTCTAGCTGGGCTATTCTCTGAATGGCTAGCTCTGGCGGAAGTGATCGCCAGTCGATCATTTGTTGTAACTCAGTAATACTGTGGGGATCAGCAGGGGCAACAATGGTAAAGTCTTCTAAAGTAAGTTGTAACTCTTCATTATCTTTAAATCGTGATATTCCCACTGTGTAGACAACATCTAAAATCCCCTCAGGTTGAGGAAGGTCTGCACTGTTCCACCAGAAAAACGGACGACGCACGCCATCAACATCTTGTAATGTTAAACGCCTGTGCTTTTCATTGCGCCCCAATTTTGCGCTGCTCACAATTTGAACCCGCTCTGATTTGAACAGAGGAATTGGGTTACCCTGTCCGAAAGGCTCAAGGCGTTGTAATTGATAGGCAAAATCTAGTGTTAAACGCTCAAAAGGTAAAGTTGCTGCTATTGATAACTCTTGATCGGTAATAGGTTGGGCAGTGTTTTTAAAAGCATCCGAAAGTAAACGTCGCAACTTAGCCAAATGCTCAGATGGTACACTCAATCCACCCGCCAACTCATGACCACCATATTTCTCCAGAATATCAGCGATCTGATCTAGTGCTTGGCTTACATGATAGCCGGGCACAGCTCGAATTGATCCTCGCGCGCTGCCATCTTCAGATTCAACTAATAAAACTACGGGCTTTTCATATTTTTCGGCTAAACGAGCAGCTACAATGCCAACAATGCCGCCATTCCAATGTGGGCTACTTAAGACTAATGCCTCCCAGTTAAGCAGATTCGGATCATTTTCAATCATTTCAATAGCGGATTGTGTCATCTGATCTGTAATCATCTTGCGTTGCTCATTGAGCGCACGCGCTTCGGCTGCTAATGCAACAGCTTCTGCCATGTCTGTAGTGCTCAATAACTGTACGGCAAGTTCAGCTGAAGCTAAACGACCTAACGAATTTAATACAGGAGCAATTTTAAAACCTATGTCTTGCGCAGAAAGATAAGCAGTATTAAGCATAAACTGCTGACATATCGCTATAATGCCGTGCCGTTGAGTAGTCCTTAAAGCAGCAAGCCCTCGCTGTAACCAGTAACGAGTATCACCAACCAGCTCTACAACATCTGCCACCAATCCCAAAGCTAGCAGATCAAGAAACCGATTTGT
The DNA here is from genome assembly GCA_003697365.1 of Chloroflexota bacterium. GTDB lineage: Bacteria > Chloroflexota > Anaerolineae > Aggregatilineales > J027 > J027. The sequence continues at coordinate 3,272 of RFGP01000191.1, forward strand.
TTCGTGTAACTTTCCACGCCGCTCAAAGAGTACTCTAAGCAATAGAAAACTTACCCCAGCTCCTGATAATGTGCGCAAAGGATGTTCTTCTGGCAAACGAAGCGGATTTACTAAATAGTCAGCAGGGGGTGGAGGCTCAGAAATTTCATGATGATCGCTTATGATCACGGGAAGATGCTTAGATTTAGCAAATTCAACACCCTCTACTTCTGCTGAACCAGTATCACAAATTAATAGCAAATCGGGAATTTCTTGCTCTACTAATAGGGCCAGCTTATCAACTTGCACACCATGCGAATCTTCAACTCGATCTGGAATGTGATAGATGACATTTCCGCCCAACAAACGCAACCCTTCTACTAACATAGTCGTTGCTGTTTGTCCATCTACATCAAAATCACCCCAGATGAGTATTTTTGCCCTAGCATTTAGCATATCATCTAGTAATGCAGCCGCGCCTTCAATATCAGGCAAAACTGTTGGTGAGCTTGGGTGGTAATAATCGGGCGAGAGAAACCCTGCGATTTGTTCTGTAGTTTGATAACCTTGACGATGAAGCCAATCCAAAAGCTCATCAGGTAATGGGCCACCCGGTAACGCCAAATTATTAATCATCAAAACTCCACCGTATAGTTGTCAATATCACTGTACCAATCTATATCTTCGTCTAAGTCACTCAACATAGCAACGCTGTCTTCATGCCATGAAGCCTTGCCGCGCCCACACAATCCGCGATAAATACAATAACGACAAGGGGTTTCATTTATCACTTTATCGAAACTACTCACTTTAATTTGTTCGATAACCTCTAAGATGCGCATTTCTAAGGCCGCCACACTAAGTGCCGTTACGTTGAAATTTTGTATTTCATTACTTTCTAAACTTATGTAACGAAGTGTAATAGATGAAGGTCTTTGATTTAATAACGCCGTTGATGCTTGGTACAGCACCAATAAATACACGATTGTTTGCATTCGTTCTTCTAGTTGCGAAGGCTTAGGAAGTTTACCTGTCTTCCAATCTATAGCAATCAGATTATTACTCCCATCAGTCATCAAAACATCATACTTTGCAAGCAATGTATATTCGTCTATATGCGTTGATAATAGCATTTCTGGATAAATAGCCCGCATATGTGCAATGGTATTCTGGTAATGTGTTAAATAAACTTGCCACCACTTTTGAAGTTGTTCATTATGATAAGTACTAAATTGTTGTTCTATAACTGAGTGTGGAACGCCTGACAAGTGCTGCTCAATATATTGATGCATCAGCTGACCATAGCGCAACGCTTCTTCTAAACGTTCTTGAGGCTCAGTTACAGGAGCTGGCCAGCGCTGCTCTTCAATATACTTCAAATAAAAACGGCGAGGGCAATCTAAAAAATCTTGTAATTTTGATTGCGTAAACACGAAGTGATGTCCTAATTGTGTATTGAGTTTGACGATCTTATCGGACATTATCAACTACCTCGCAAAGATGATATAAAGGCAAGGCAGCTTGCTTAACATGTTGCCCACCTTTGTCCCAATAGCGCCCCATGTTCCAAGTAATAATTAATTCAGAGCGCGCCCGTGTAATGCCGACATACAACAAGCGCAAACGTTCAGCTGCAACTTCCACACGGCTTTGTTGAGAAGCATCACCCAACTTATATTGCTTAAAAGTTCCACTCTGTGCTGCTTCAAGTTGTGCTATGATTTCGGCTTCTAAGTTAAGTTGATCGCGCAAGAACCATCGTTCGCCAATATAGGTTTCATTATTTAAGGCAGATGGAAAGCTGTAATTATTAACAGACATCAGATAAACGCGATCCCATTCTAATCCCTTAGCAGCGTGCATAGTACTGATAGTGACTTTACCGGGAGTTGGCTCATATCCCTCTTGGCTATCGTCGAATCCTAAGAAACGACGCTCATTATTGCTAATACGCCTTAATTCCTCTGTAAATTGTACAAGTCGATAACTTGGATTGTCGCGACCAATTCCCTTAAGCACAGCAGCAATTTTATAAGTCAATGCAATATCAGTAGGTTCTCGGAAAATGTCACCACCAATAGTTAAAATGAGTTGATCTATTGGCAAAATAGTAGCTTCTAGCCAACGTTTTACCATTACTAAGAAACGTTCAAAGTCCTCGATCCAAAATACATCCATATCATCAATGCGAAGCTCATCCTGCCATGAACCAACAACTGGCCATAAGAGGGTTTCTAGTTGTTGATGGCGCTGTACGATACGCATCAACCGCATACTTGGATGTTCATCATCATCTTCGATTTCGTGGCGTGTTATCCAGTCTAGCCAAACATAGCGATACAAGTTCGCTAGCTTGCGACCACGTCTTGGATCGGTCAAGTAATCCAAAACTAACATTAATATTTTGGCAGTTTGTCGTGTGTCGCTAGTGCTTCTCAGCAATTCTTCAAACTCAATGTCTAAACTGCGTAAACGTTCTGCGACTTGGTATCCACGAGAATTTTCTGGTACAAGCACAGCAACTGTTTTGACACGGTTGCGTTCATCCTTGTACCAGCGCACCAAACTCGACACCACTTGATCTATTTCTTCCTCTGGCGTATACGCAGAATCTGTCGGTTGGATATAGATATTTGCCAAAGCGTCATCAGGGTTCTGTTGTGCATCGCCCGGCTCTGTGGGCTGAATGTAAATTTCGTAGAATGTTTGCTCGCGTAAATACTGTACAGGGTGTTCATGTATTGTCCAACGCAGCAACTCATTTGCTAAATGAATAATCTTGGGTGCTGAACGTCCGGAGGTTGTGAGTTGACGTTCAATCACATCTTCACGTGCTAAAAAACGACGTAAAAAGCTAGGGTCTGCTGTTGTAAAAGTAGTGTTAATGGCTTGATTAGTATCGCCCACGCGCACCCAATTACGACCATTTGCCAACAGGTTCAGCATTTCCTCCTGTAGTCGACTACTATCTTGAGCTTCATCTTCTAAAATATATGGCCACTTTTGACGCAAGCGTTCTAAATACTTTTCTTCGCTCTCTAGGGCAAGAATTGCAAAGTGAACCAAATCATCAAAATCAACAGCGCCTCGATACATTAAACTACGTTGATAGTCGTCATAGACAGCCGCTGCAAAACGTATAAGTATCCAATCTTCATCTGTATTTTTTACCCACTTCAGCAACTGAGCAGGTGTAATGCGGTTTGCCTTACAACGACTAATGAATTGAGGAATCATCATTTCTAGCGCTTGTGGCAAGTCACGACGAAGTACATTTTGCTGTTGTTGATCGTTAAGCTCAGAATCAAAATACCACTTCATCTTTTCAGCCCAGCGCGGCCACTGAGCCGAAATCGCCTCTGACTGAATACGCTGAGAAGTGCGCTCATCAACAATATTGAAATCTTCTGATAAGCCTACAAGACCGGGACGTTCTCTTACAATATCATGTGCCAAGCCATGCAAGGTACGCACACGATACCCTGTATAAGGTAACAGCCCTCGTTCTTCTTTAAGGATTTTGGCAATGCGTGCTTTAAAACTGTTTACCGCTGAATTTGTAAAAGTCACAATGAGTACTTCACGCTCATTTTTGAAATTGCGCTCAGTGATACGTTGCACAAGTTGCGCAGCCAAATGCGATAAGGTGAATGTTTTGCCACTGCCGGGAACCGCCGAAACCCCCATCATGCCGCGACTATAGTTGATAATTTCCCATTGTTGAGATCGGAATTTAAAAGGCGTTTCACTCATGATTCTTTTACTTCTGTATTTAGATTCAAAATTTGTTGGAACAAATACAATAGAGGCCCACGCTGCTCGAAACCTTGTTCACCTAAATCTGCTACCCCTAAGTATATTCGCTGGCGGCAACGTCGGATCAGACCCAATACTAACTTACGCAATGCAGCATAGTTACTAGCCATCTCATGTTCATCAGTCCACAGTTCGCCAATTGGATACTCTCGACGTACTACATAAGGATTGGTAAGTGGCTGTTCCAATCGCTCTCCCCAAGCAGGGCTGCCAACATCAAGCCAAAATTGATAAGTAGCTGGTCGATTTCGCATCAAATAAGTATATGCTGGTGCAATAAATACAGTATTAGCTAATTCTTTTTGCCAGCTAGGAACATAAGTTGCGGCCAATAGTCCTTCAGTCACGAGTTCTCGATATTCTTGCCACACCACTGCCCAATCCGTAGTCCCCTCTGGATACAGTGAACGACGAAATTCAAACGCAGACTCTACCATCTGGCTTATTGCCGTTGCAGCATCAAAATCAGTTTGTAAAGCAAACCCCGGTTGAGCAACCATATCCCCAAACAAACGACGCAAAAAGTGATCAGGTGGGGTTTGTGAAACATATTCACGTTGCTCTAATAACCATTGACGCAATAGTTCATAACGCTCACCAACCGTATAAGTAATACGCGCTTGCATAATGGGTTGAATATCATCAAATGAGCCAAGTTCCTTACGGCCTATGCCATACACTAATTCAGTGAGTAGTGATGCGCGCACAGGATCGAGATCAGGGAGCAATACAGTAAGTGCATTAGCAACATCTTCAGGCGGGGGCAAAACCGCTTCATACGGGTTCACTAATTGCATCAATGTTAACATTGCACGAGCAGATGGCTCTTCTCGAATTGCACGCGAAGGACGATGAGAAGCGATCGGTACTCCAGCATCTTCTAAGCGGCTCATCACCGCAAATCGCAATGCATCATTCAAGAATGGAGCGATTACAACTATTTCAGATGGCGCAACACCAGATTGAACGAGCCTTAAAATCTCATCAACTGCCCACTCTAGCATCTGAGGATAAAAAGCGTGTAGTTCATAGACAAAAGCATCAGTAGGATTAGCGATAAGCTCTTCAGGGGTAACACCATCAAAAGCCGCAATTACTGCTTGTTCAAGAGCTCTTAATGGTGGTGATTGAACATAAGATTCTGACAAAGTGATAACTTCATCACAAGCCTCTTGCAGTTGATAGGCTAGATTGGGCTCAGCCCCTAGAAACAAGCGAAACCCTGCACCTTGATCAAATAGCAATAATGCCGAATCAAGTTCTGGCAACATCCATTGCAAAAAGTCAAATACTACAGGGCTGTTTTCCTCTAAATTTTCAGCGATGAGATGGCGATAGCGTTGGCGTAGCGTCTCTTGTACAAGCGGATGAGCCATTGCATATTGCGTGAATACCTCAATCTGTAGCGAAAAATCAAGCAAGTTATGTTGCAAGCAATATTGCCGAAATCTTTCAGCAACGCTTAGCCATGCATCATAGACTTCTAAGCGACTAGAATGCCCGCCCCATGCACTACTTAATCGTTCGGCCACTTCTTCCAAACTAAAACGATTGATCGCTGCTTTTGCAAGATTATCTAATGATTGAGCAATGAGACGCGCGCGCGCAACGCTTACACTGTCAAATCGTCCAGTAACCACGACATCATCAACAAATTGAGCAATATGATATTGGGCGGTCTCGATTGTCAAGAAAATCGGTGGTTTACCCGTAGCAAACCCGACTTGTTCATGTAACAACGGCCAAAAACGTTCAATAGCTCGCTGTGCCAAACCGCTAAATGTTATAACTTCTACCGAGGCAGTGTTTGGATATTGTAACTGTGACAATACTTGTTGATAGACACGTCCTAAAGTACGTTGCGGCACTAAAATCAATAATTGATGCGCCAAATTTCCATCTGCAAAATAATCTTGCAAATACTGTAGCGCTAATGTTGTTTTGCCTGTGCCATAAGGCCCTTGTATGAATTTTTTCATGAGTATTGAATATTCAAAGACATTTATATAGCAATGTTTTTACAACTTCTATTGTACCTGACACATTGGATAAAGCGAATTAACAAAAGTTTGTGGACACCAATCTTTGGAGTTTTGTCTTCACATGCTTTCAAGTATGCTAAGAGTTGTATTATGACTTTGGAAAGGATACTCTGACGATGGCATCGCCCACTTGGCACACCCTAACAACTGATGAAGTGCTTCAACAACTACACACAGACGAGCGTCTTGGTCTCAATGAAGCAGAAATTGCAAAACGTCGAGAACAATATGGCTATAACGAACTTGAAGAGGCTCCACCGCGCACGTTTTGGCAAAGGTTACTCGATCAGTTTAATAATTTTGTGATTTATATTTTATTGTTTGCGGCAGCAATATCATTGGTAATAAGTATCTCAGAAGGCGAAGCACCTTATGAGTCCATCGCTATTCTAGCCATTGTTTTACTAAATACCATATTAGGGGTTGTGCAAGAAGGACGTGCGGAACAAGCACTGGCTGCACTTAAGAAACTTGCCTCTCCTGAAGCGCGTGTCCTTCGGAATGGACGCACTCTATCAATTCCATCTAGAGAGCTTGTTCCGGGTGACATTGTCTTATTAGAAGCGGGAGACAGTATCCCCGCAGATTTAAGGCTTGTCGAAGCGGTTAATTTGAGAATCGAGGAAGCCTCTCTTACAGGTGAGTCAGTTCCTGTTCATAAAGGCACCGAACCCACGCAAAATCCTGATGCCGTATTAGGTGATCGGCATAGTATCGCTTATATGGGGACGGTGGCAACTTATGGGCGAGGTAAGGGCGTTGTGATTGCCACAGGGATGAATACAGAGATTGGAAAAATAGCAGGACAACTTCAATCTACACCAGAAGAAGAAACGCCGCTGCAACGACAACTTAACAATCTTGGCCGCACATTAAGCATTGCTGCGTTGGCTATTTGTGGGCTTATTTTTGTCATCAGCGTTGTACAAGCCCTGAGCCATGATGAACCTGTTTTGAAGGCCGTTGAGGAAAGTTTCCTCATCGCAATCTCTTTAGCTATTGCAGCTGTTCCAGAAGGATTGCCAGCAGTTGTCACGATTAATCTCGCTTTAGGAATGCGAGAAATGATCAAAAGAAACGCTCTCATTCGACGTTTGCCCGCAGTAGAAACACTAGGAAGCGCAGACGCAATATGTTCCGATAAAACTGGAACATTAACGCAAAATGAGATGACCGTAGTAAGACTTGTTACCTTAACCGAACAATACGCAGTTAGTGGACAAGGCTATCAACCTGAAGGGACATTCTTTAAGGATAATAGCAATACACAGACAGAATTAAATGAAGATGCTAAGCGATTATTATTGGGCGGTTTGCTTGCCAATGATGCACGACTCGAAAAAGATGAACACGACGGCTATCGTATGATCGGCGATCCAACAGAAGGCGCATTAGTTGTTGCTGCTGCTAAAGCTGGGCTGTGGCGCGAAGAAATTGAAAAGGTCTATCCACGCAAAGCCGAAGTTCCTTTCGATGCAGATCGCAAAAGAATGAGCACAGTACACCCTTTTAATGAAAATGGAAAAAATGGTTACATAGCTTTTGTGAAGGGTGCACCAGACATATTGATCAATCTGTGTACTCATATTCGCGAAAATGGGCAAACCATCCCCATGACAGATGAGCACCGTCAAACCATGCTTCAATGTAATACGGCAATGGCAAATGAGGCTTTAAGGGTTTTAGCGGTCGCTGAAAGATATATGCCCTCCATCCCTAATGCTGTAGAAGCTAGTACTATTGAAGATGGGTTGGAGCTCGTCGGACTTATAGCAATGCGCGATCCAGCGCGTCCGGAAGTAAAAGCTGCTATTCAAAAAGCGCGCAATGCTGGCATTCGTACCGTTATGGTGACGGGAGATTACCCAGCGACAGCAAGGGCTATTGCTGAGGAAATTGGGTTATTACGTCCCAACGGCAGAGTCATTAGTGGTGCAGAATTGGAAAACATAAGCGACGATGAGTTAGACCAACTGCTTCCCACAACTGATGCTTTTGCCAGAGTTTCGCCTAACCACAAAGTTCGTATTGTAGATGCATTTCGTCGCGGTGATCATGTGGTCGCAATGACGGGAGATGGCGTGAATGATGCTCCAGCTCTAAAGCGTGCCAGCATCGGAATCGCAATGGGGATTACAGGCACAGATGTAAGCAAAGAAAGTGCTGACATGATTTTAACGGATGACAATTTCGCGAGTATTATCGCTGCTGTCGAACAAGGACGCATCATTTACGACAACATTCGTAAATTTGTATATTTCTTGCTCAGTTGCAATCTCGCAGAAATTGCCACCATATTCACTGCCACGATCGTTGGTTGGGGGTCTCCGCTTACACCTATCCAACTTTTATGGTTAAATCTTGTTACAGATGGCGCACCAGCTTTAGCCTTAGGTGTGGAAAAAGGCGATCCAGACATTATGAATCGTCCACCACGTCGTCCGAATGAACCTATTATCAATCGTCCTATGCGTCTAGGAATGTTAATCCAAACCATTGTGATGGCAGCAGTGACATTAATTGCTTTTTCAATAGGTCGAGAAAAGAGCTTCACACTAGGAAGCACTATGGCGTTTCTAACTTTATCTGGAGCGCAACTCATTCGCGCCTATAGCTCTCGTTCAGAATTATATTCTGTGTTTTCTTTAGGAGTTTTTAGCAATCGATATATGCAGTATGCTGTACTATCTTCAGGTATTGGCTTATTGCTGACGATATATGTTCCATTCTTTAACAACATCTTTGAAACAACACAACCAACGCTAAGCGAATGGGGAATTATTATCGTTTTGATGTCAATACCAACGGTTATTGCCGAACTTTCAAAGCCATTTATACGCAAGATCGTTAATGTTCGCCCAATATCGCAACAAGGATAAAAAACATGGCCGAGATTAGCAACACGCTTGATGACATTATCATTGGGCAAAAGGTTAGCGGATGCCTCATTATCGAACGCATTGGCAAGGGGGGTATGGCTAGCGTTTATCGAGCAATTCGCGATGGTGATGAGTCGTCTGTAGCAATTAAAATCCTCACACAGCAAATCGCAGAGTCCGATAATGGTATTGCGCGCTTTCAAAGAGAGGCGCGCTTGATGCAAAGTTTACAGCATCCCCACATTTTACCTGTATATGAGTATGGAACACTCGGCAGCTTGATCTACCTCATCATGAAACTTGTAGAAGGTGGTTCCCTAGAAGCGCTGCTAAAGCAAGGTCGTTTATCCATTGATCTCACATTGAAAATGCTGGCAGAGATTACTTCGGCTCTTGATTATGCCCATGATCTCGGCGTAGTACATCGAGACTTAAAACCAGCAAATATCTTGCTAGATATAGATGGTACCACTTACTTAACTGATTTCGGCATTGCTAAATGGAAAGAAGAAAGCATCGGCTTAACATTAACAGGTATGGTTCTTGGAACGCCGGGCTATATGGCACCAGAACAATGGCGCACAGACCCCGTTGATCGTCGTACAGATGTGTATGCACTCGGCGTAATGACTTTTAAAATGTTAACAGGGCGTTTGCCATTTAATGCAGAAACGCCCTTTAGCTTGATGTATAAGCACCTCGATGAACCGCCGCCATTAGCCACAGACATTGTTCCAGAGCTTGAGCCCAGTTTAGATTATGTGATTCAGCGCGCACTGCAAAAAGAGCCAGAATTCCGTTATCCAACAGCTGGAGATTTTTTCGCCGCGCTGCAAGATGCGCTTAGCGGAACGCTTGCGCAACCACTTTTAGACGTTCCTAATCCTGATGAAGCAACTGCGGTAATAGCAGAGGGTGTCGTGAATGTTTCGCATCAAACAATACAAACACAAGGGCAATACCCACTAGCAGTTGCTGTTGGCGCAAGAGCACTTATTAATCGGGGACGAGAGGCCCTGCGTGAGGCAAAAAACGACGAATTACGTCATGCCATAGCAGGTGCATTCATTACCTATGTGCAAAATTTGCAAGAACGCATCAAAGAATCCCCCACACTTGTTGGCCCTTATAAAGCCCTAGAATCCTATGATATTTCGGATAATCGCCTATTCTTCGGTCGAGAAAAAGCAATTGATGAAATGCTAGCGCGTGCCCCATTTTCCAAATTCACAGTACTTCATGCTGAAAGCGGGGCCGGCAAAACCTCTTTGATCCGAGCGGGATTGATGCCACGTTTACTAGCAGGTGGGTTTTTACCGTTATACATTCCTGTTCGTATTAGCTCGCCGCACGAGGCGCTAAAAAGACTTTTGCTTCCCCCTGAATTTGATGCGAAGCAACTTCGTTTGCTAGACGTGCTGCGCTTAGTCGCTGACATAGTTGGGCCAACCCGCGAAATTTTTATATTCTTTGATCAATTTGAGACATTTTTTACAGATGTGTTTACAGACCTAGAACGCCGTGAATTTATTCAAGAACTAGCGGCTTGTATTGATGATCCTTTGTTGCAAGTGCGTGTTACCTTAGCAATGCGTACAGAATATTTTGGATTAGTAGCGAACTTTCAACCGCATATCGCTCAGCCATTTGAGCGCGAGTACCTACTTAAGCGCCTAACTCGTGCTGAAGCTGAACGCGCGTTACTATTCCCTGCACAAGAGGAGGGTTACACCTACGAGAGCGATCTTGCCGAAAGAATTTTAGATGATTTGGCTGATGAAAACGGAGCTATAGCGCCTCCACAACTTCAACTAGTAGGGACAGCACTTGTTGAACAACTTCCTCCAAACGAAAAGTTTATAACTCTTAAAATTTATGAAGCTGCAGGCGGAGCAGAAGGAGTGCTTGGCAATTATCTCAAGCGAATGCTCGAACGCCTTCCTAGCGATCAACGCGAAGTTGGCCGTGTGGTTATTGAGAATCTTGTCCGTGATGATAGCACACGCGCTGTTCGCACAGCTGACGAATTACGTGCAATCTTAGCAGCTCGAAATATTCCAACAAATAATTTAGAAAAAGTCTTGTTGATCTTACGCGAAGGACACTTACTACGTGTTCTTGACACTGAAAAAGGTCAAGCCTATGAGCTCGTGCATGATTATTTGGCGCAACAAATCCAAGTTGATCCAGAAACAGCTGCTTTGCGCGCTACTCAAGAACTCTTAGAACGACGGCTAAAAGATTATCAGCAAATTAAATCGCTACTAACTCCAGAAGAGTTAAATATTATTCGCACTCATCGCCAACGCCTAGCGATTAGTCCTATGGCACAAGAATTAATTACTATTAGCGAGCGCACACATCGCCGCCAACGCCGAAGAACTACCGCACTGATAGTAGGCACTATGGTTGGGTTAATTGGGGCACTTGCCATTGGGCTGGTGCTACTTATCCGTGAGAATGAAAATCAGCAACGCCAGCTTGAATTAGCAGCCGCTGCAGCTGCTGAGCGTGACGAAAAACTTATCCAAGAATCTGAACGTTTAGCAAACTTAGTGGAAGACTATATTGAAATTGATCCTATGGTGGCATTGAATCTAGCACTAGCCGCTGTTACACCACGAGATCGTCCTTATGTATCATCAGCAGAATTTGCGCTAAGTGTAGCAGTGCAGAATGTCAAAGAAGCGCTCTATCTAGAAGCAAACACAAATACTATAGGCGCAATTTGGTCGCCCGATGAAACACAAATTTTATGGTGGAGTCGAGATGCTGTTACCCTTACTAATGCCAGCTCTGGAGAAACCATCGCTCAACTCACAACCGATCAAGCAGTTGTTTTGTCAGCAGCATTTGGAACAAGTGGGCGTGAAGTGTTATTAGGGGATGAACAAGGTCGCTTAGCTTTTTATACTATTACAGACACTTTTGAACTTGAATGGGAACAGCCCAATGCGTATCAAGACCCAATTCGTGGTATGACATGGTTATCAGACCAAGAGCTTTTCTTAGTATGGAGTGTTGAAACGCCCGGCTTCAATCGTGGCAGCACCGCACTTTGGGCACCTAATGGAGAGTTGTTTGCCAGCATCGAAGGAACTTACCCTCAACTTAGCCACAACAGAAACTTCATTGCTACACGTGATACAAGTCAACAAGTTCACTTATTGGATTTAAATGATAAAGAAAGCTATACCATCCAAACTGGAAATAATACGCTTGATTTCGTTGGCTGGTCACATGGCGATCAATTCATTGTTACTTGGGGGCTCAATTCGCCTATACAGATTTGGGATGCTGAATCTAGAGAACTCCTCAATACGATTCAGACTGAGCAACCAATAACAGCTATACACTTATCTAGCACCGATCTTATTGCTGCTCTAACTGAACAGCAAATTTTCATCTGGGAAGCTGCGACAGGAGAACTTGTTCAAGTTTTACAGCCAAACGGCCCCAATCTTGAGAATCTCTTGTGGCATCCTGCGGGTATCCAACTTCTAGCCATAGGACAACCAGAGTCGATAACGCTGTGGAATACTGCTGACTGGCAAAAAGTGGAGTTACCCGATCTCAGTACACAAGTCTTCGTGACAGATACATTTAATACAGCTTCATGGAGCCCGTCTGGGCAATATGTCACGATCACAATCGACACTTTAGACCCAGAACTTTCATCGGGCATTCTTATTTGGGACACAACTAACTCTGTAATTGTAGATGTATTGCGCGGACATACCGAACGTATCATACAAACAACGTGGGATATGAACGAGCGCAGATTGTTAAGTGTAGGCGGACGAGATCAATCAGTACGACTATGGCGTGTTATAGAAGACCCATCTCGCACTCAATATGGTGAAATTGCACGATTTATCAGCGATGATAGTCGCGTTGTAACAGCTGTCTGGAATCTTGATGAAACCCTTGTTGCCACTGGACATGACAACGGAGTAGTCCGTATATGGAATGTTACCAACGGGGAAATTTTACATACACTAGAAGGACACACAGCAGCAGTAGATGTCATCGAATGGTCTCCTAATGGAGCACAATTGCTCAGTGGCAGCGACGATGGACTAGCTATTATATGGGATGTTGCTAATGGCGAGACGCTACAAATTCTGCCTCATCGCTATGATAATCAATTATGGAAAGTGTGGTCAGCAGATTGGCATCCAAATGGAAAACTTGTATTAACAACAAGTGATGATGGGGCAATACGTGTGTGGGATACACAAACAGGCGAGGAGCTAAAATTCCTAGCAAATAGCTATCGACTTGCTGATGATAGTATACCCGGTACAGGAACAACCTCTGCATTTTGGAGTGATGATGGCACCAAAATTTTAGCCTCTAGTGACGATGGGGCGGTACAAGTATGGGATGTTGAATCAGAAACCGTTGAACTCTCGCTTTTCACTGATCTTCTCATAGCCTTTGGCGCAAAATGGAATAGTGATGAATCACAAATCCTTGTATGGGGAGCAGGATTATTTGATCTGGCTTTTGCGGGGGTTTATGATGCCAATAGTGGTGATCTACTTTTTGATCTTGTTGGGCATGAAGATTGGATTATCAGTGCTGATTGGAATCCCGATGAATCACGTATTTTGACAAGTGGGCGTGATACCACCATTCGTGTATGGGATGCAAAAACCGGTGAGCCGATTTACCAGATCACAGCGCATCGGGATTCTGTGCCTGAGGTATTATGGAGCCCTGATGGACTAAGATTCCTTAGTCGTAGTGTTGATGGAACAGTGCGCGTGTGGGAAGCAAACGATGGAGTGGAATTATACCGTGTGGTTTTAGGGAGTTCAGCACGTCCTACTGATATACAGTGGAGCCAAGCCAGTAACCGCATCCTTGTAGGAGTTTCAGAAGATAAGCAAACGGGTACTGCGCGCATTATCAATACACAAAACGATCTTGATGCACTTATTGACTATGCAGAGTCGCTAATCACACGTGCACTGACCCCTGAACAACGTCGTCAATTTTTAGGACAATAATAAACTGTCTAGCTGAATAGGGCATTATCAGACTCATGTATGGTAATGCCCATCTGATCAAAGTATTGCTGAGCAGAATCCAATAGTAACTGATCCTTGTTCACCCTTCCTAAGTAAAACTCAGCAATGGCTTTTTCGTAAGCCATCTTTTTTCGTTCTGCTAGCTGCAAAGCCCTTCGTAGAGTCTTTATCATAGGCTTAGATGAGTCGGGGTAAATGAATCTGGAAGCCAATGCTTGCAAAATATAATAGCGTGGCTGCAAGATAGAAAATGTTCTTGAAAATCGCTTAAGCGCCTTTAAGTAATATTGAAGCTGTTTAACTTCTATAGCGCCAGTATTTTGTTGTCTTATCCATAAAGCAGCTAGAATGCGGTAAGTATAGGCTCCGGCCCCAACATAATTTAATAAAGCACGCTTTGCTAGGGCAGTATCAATATCCTTAAGGTAAGCCTCAGCGGATGAGAAATCCCCAAGACGAACGGCACCATAAGCTAATACTCCTAAATTATTAAGGTAAGCTGCGCGGTCTGTTGTCGCTTGTAACAATTGTTGTGCTGCCAAGCCCATATCATACGCGGCTTGAAAATCTCCTCGCAAAGCTGAAAGACTTGCCCTGCCAATAATTGCCCATGCTGTATATTCACGATTACTACTTATCGCTGCCACTTGTTCCAATTGATCAAATTGAGCTGAAGCTAAGGTGAGTTGTCCTTGCAAAAGCTGCGTAAACCCTAAAAGTGCTAACGCTTCACCGCTTCCTGTAATATCACCAAGTTGCCGATAGAGATTGATGGCATACTGAATATAGTCAGTTGCAACTTGCCATTCGCCGCGTGCTGCATGATATAACCCCAAACGAGTATATACAGCAGCAACTGTTTGTTTATCCTGTTGTTCAATCTGACGCATAACCTGCGCAGCATAATATTGAGCTTGCCGATGCCACCGCAAAAGCCCTAAACTTACGACAAAATTACTTCTTGCAATTGCTAGTTCTGGTGTTGGTCTACCTACGCGCTCCGCAATATTTAGCATATATATGCCAGCATAAAAAGAAAGTATCCCTTGATTTTTGAAATAATAAATTTCTTGCAAACGCCTTAATGCACGCGCTATTTGCAATAAGGTCTGATGACGTTTTGTATCATGGCTAGTGAAAAGTCGAGGCAAAAAACGATGCAATATTTGAGTTAAGGCTTGCTTTAATATACCTAAATAAACAGCACGCACACTCTGTGGCCAAGCTAATCCAAGATTTTTTAATATTTCTTTGAATTCAAACTCACTGTCATCTAAATTACCAATACCCCAATGTGCTTCTCCAAGCAATTCTGACCACCGAAGACGACGTGTAGAGTTGATGTTTTGCTCTAACATTTCTGCTTGTTCTAAAAAATCAATGACTTCAGCATATGCACCATCATAGCGGGCCTTTTGCGCAGCTTTTTCGTAATAATCAATAGCCAATTTATTATTACCACCTTGTTGCCAGTGATACGCCAACAAAGCATAAAATGGCGATAAGTCATAAACATAGTTGCGCTCAAACCACTTTGCAATCTCAAGGTGAAGTTCTTTGCGCTGGGCAAATGCCATTAAATCATAAGCAACATCTCGCACAAGACGTTGCTTAAACTGAAAGATGTCTTCCGATGACACCCTTTCAACCAAATCAAGGGCTTGTAAATCTTCTAAATACACATCCACTTGGTGACGTTCATCAGCTATTGGAAAAATATCTTGTAGTGTTTGGTATAGGAAAGATTCGCCAATAACACTTGCAACCTTAAGTGTCAGTTGTAAATTGGGTGGCAATCGATCAATGCGTGCCGTCATCACATCTCGTAATGTGCTAGGGATGGCTAATTCGTCAGGTGTTTTAATTTCTGCGCGCAACCGACAATGCCCATTAACATTTTCAATATAGCCACCATCTCGCATAGCATAGATAAGTTGATCGGTAAATAATAAATTCCCATGCGCTTTAGCAAACACAATATCTGTGATTCGCTCTGAAACAGTTGAAGCATCTAAGCGCCGCGCGATCAGTTTCGCTGTTTGTTCGCGACTCAAAGGTTGTAATTCTATCTCTATAGTTTGAGGCAATGTTCGCAGTTGCAGAGCCTCATTTGGCAACTTGTTGCCACTACGAAACGAAAGCACCATCATCACAGATGGCATTCTTTGAGCGACTGTTCTTGCCAAAGCCCAACTTGCTGAATCCATCCAATGGGCATCGTCAAGAACAATAAGCATAGGGCGATCGCGACTATGCAAGCTCAGAATTTGCATCAGCAGCCAGCGCGTATTTTCGGCGCGTATTTCACCCGTCATAGCGTTGGTTTCGTCATTTTCGGGAATATCAAGTGGCAAAATTGAATTCAGCAATGGTGCTAGGCGTGCAAGTTGTGGTTCTATTGCTAGCTTCGCCAGAATCGTCAAGCTACGAGATCGAGTTTTGCTTAGATTGCTAACTTCAAAAATAGCCGAGAGGGGGCCACTCCAGCCATGATATGGCGAAGCGCGATCTACAAATTCGCCCTTCCCAAACAAAACACGAAACCCTTGATGACGTGCACTACGCATGAGAGTTTCTAGTACACCAGATTTACCGCTACCATCATCACCGCTAAGCAAAACCGCTTTTGATTCCCCATCTTTTACTTCGCGAAGGATATTCTCTAGTTGGGTGATTTCATCCTCGCGCCCCAGAACCTCATCATGATTTTGGTCAATTATTTCATCAAAAATAGGCAAAAATATACGTACGGGTTCATCAAAACCTTTAAGTGGCAAAGCAGGTTGCTCAGAAACTCGCATATAATTTCTTATATACTGATATGTAGCAAAATCGCACAGTATTGTATTAGGGGGAGCAATTCCCATTAAACGTGCTGCAAGAATAACGACATCACCCACAATCGCGTATTCACGACGAATGCGGTTTCCAACAGGGCCACAAAATGCCAATCCTGTAGATATGCCCACTTTACAGCTATAGCCTAGCTCATTGATTTTCTGGCGCAATTCATATGCCGCTTTTACCGCACGTAATGGATCATCTTCGTGGGTTAAGGGGGGAATGCCGAAAACTGCAATAAAGATAGTTCCCTTATCGTCGATGATAAATTGGCGCACGCTTCCTTCATGATGATACAAACCAAGTTGCATTGAGCGCATGACTTTGTGCATATGCTCAATCAAATCAGAAGTCGTTTGCGTAATACCACTAAGCTGAATAAAAATAATAGAAACGCGCCGATTTTCTGCGACCCATTCATCTTGGTTTGCGTTAAGTCTTGAAGTGATTGCCCCCGCCACAAAGCCACTTAAAGCTCGTGATGCTTCTGGGGCTAGATTAGGCTGTGAAATAGGAAAAAACGTTTTTTGCTTTAAGAGCTCCGATACACGCCAAAAGGGTTGCTCTTCTTCAGGAACATGGATTGGCTCTGCGACCAAATCAGATTTTAGTAATTGGTAAACAGCATCACTAACGACCACTTCCCCCTTTGAGGCTAATGTGCTGGCTGTGTTGACTTGTCCTATAGGATGGCCAACTAACAATAATTCCCAACGCTTCAAGATACCACCTACGCTCGTTGCTGTAACATGTCCCGCAGCAACGCCTATTCGTAATGATAGAATATGCCCAGTCTCAAGCGTATAATTTTTCAGCTGTTTTTGGGTGATGAGCGCGCATTGCACCGCCGCATGGCTTACAGTTTGTAGTGTTTCTTGGTGCGCTATAGTTGGCCAGACTGCGTAAATAGCATCCCCTGCAAATTTCACCACATCGCCACCATGTTGCCAGATGAGATCAATAAGTGCCCCAAAATAACGATTTAACATGACTGTTAAATGTTCTGGCCCTTGTAAACCTTCTTGAGAAGACAAGTGCTTCGCCAGTTTTGAAAATCCCGAAATATCAGCAAAAAAAACAGCGGCTTCAAATTGTTCTGTATGCGCTTCTGACAAAGGAGACGGATCATCTACAAATTGTTTAGCAACAAGCCAAGGTACATAACTGATCAAGGCATCAAGCAAGGTGGGCATTTATCGCTCATGCTCCATAAAATTTAAAGTTGAGGTATGTGACAGAATTATTCTCTTACAAGCTATTTAGCAGTATAGTTTATGTTCCAATAACCGACAAATTTTCAAACAATAGCGAAAGAGAGCTCATAGACATGAAACCTTTACCTAATTTTATTCCACAAGATCGGCATTATGTTGAAGAACTGTTGGGGCGTATTCTCTCACATACTAACGATGACGATGAGACATTTTTAATTGAGCTCATTCAATATGAAGATCACCATTTCCGCGTTATATTTTCAACAGAATATTTTCAACGTGATACCCCCAAAAATGAGCTACTATCACCAACCAAATCTCAGTGGAATACGCTTAAGAAGAAGCTCAAGCGCCATGATCGGCGGATTTTCGTTTTTAAAGAACATGGCCTAATAGGACAACATGCCTTCCTCGATTTTGGATTTTTAAAACCTAAATAAAGCTCTACCGATCTCTTTCAGAGTCGGCTATGATGAAGTTCGCTTATTGGAATTACAGACAAAGGACTGCCGCTCATGCAAGGGCGATTGTATTGGTTTTGGCATCTTCTTTTTTTGTTTGGGGTTATCTTTCTAAGTGGGTGTCTCTCAACATCATCAGAACCCGATATTGTTGCAACCAGAATCATCGAAAGCAATACGTCCACACCCTCGCTAGATTCTAACAATGCCACCGTTCAGACAACTGCTGAGCCCAGTGAATCATCGATTGCTACAACAGAAGAACCTGCAGAAACCACGCCAACCGTCCGTGATTTACCAGAACAATTTGATATTGTGGGTATCATCCGCAATGCCACCACAAACACCATCGTAGAAGAGCCCTTAGAGATCAATGCGATTTTTGTCACACAAGATGGGCTAGAAACCATTGAACTCTACAATGAATCAAAGCTGTCTAATCCTGATGGTACTTTTCGATTTGAAAATATCACAACCAATGATGGTTTAGTGAATCTTCGCGTTGAATATGCAGGCATACGGCAATTCTCAAAACTTTATCTTTTGCCTGCAGAACTCACTGACGATGGCATTTTAAACGTTGATTTTTTTGTGTATGAAGTAACGGGAGATCGCAGCACACTATCCTTTAATTATGTTGAAACTTTTTTTGATGCTTCTCCTAGCGAAAATGCGGCTACCATACTTCAGACAGTAGAACTTATCAATAACGGCAACCGAATTGTCTATGATGGAGAATACTCTTTCTCAATCCCTTTGCCAGATAATGCGCTCAATCCACGTATACAAGTACCGCCGATTATTGGTTTGCGCCCAGAAGATCTCGGTACGATTGAAGAAACAGCAGAAGGGTTTGTTGTACAAGGACTAGTACCTTTGCTGCCCGGCCCAACTGGTCGCTTATTTTTTCAAATCATCTATGATTTACCCTATAACGAGTCCGTTTCAGTAACACAGCGCTTTGAATACCCTGTATCGCGTATGGTTTTATGGGTACCTGTTGAGAGACAGCTGAGCGTACAAAGTGAACAATTACCTCGCGAAGCTGATCAAAGCCGCGAAGACATTAACTACATAGGCTATACTGTTATTGATCCTATTGAAAGTGGTGAAACTCTCACATACCGCGTGTCAGGCGGCGTTGTGCTAGAGAGTGATATAACATCACCAGCACCTGCCTCAACACCTACAACTGTAGCGTCCTCCAACGAAAACAGTGCATCAAGTGATTTTGGTATTGTTGTTGTGGGAATAGGTGTTTTGCTGATTGTGGCCGGTATTTTGTATTTGTTTTATGATCTTCAAAAAACGCGCCTTAAAATGCAAGCTCAGCATATCGAGAGTATCAAATCCCAGAAAGATATTATCTTAGAAAAGATTGCAGAGCTTGATGCAGCTTTTGAGCGTGGAGAGATTGACGAAGAACAATATCAAAGTGAAAGACAATCATTAAAAGAGCAGCTACGTAAATTTTTCGTTTAACTTCAGATACCTTTAAGGGCTGTTTCTATGCTCGGATAACTTTTTACTTGCTGACGCAATCCTATGATCTCAAAAATACGTTGCACAACAGGGCTTAAATGAGCAAAGCGCACATCACCGCCATTGTCCCGATTGTCTTTTAAGGCTTGAATGAGAAGATGTAGGGTTTGGCTATTCATGTAGTTAACTTTGCTCATATCCATGACGACCGTATACCGCCCGTCATGTTGTGCTTGTTGCAAGACCTTTATGAAATCATCCGTACTGGTTGCATCCATGCGCCCATCAAATTCAACCACACGAACATCTTGATGATCATATTGCAAAACTTTCATTTTTTACTCTCCTAAAAAATTTTTTATTACTATATGTTATACGAATGAGACAATGATTAGTCTCAATATAAAAAGTAATAATTTATAGAACTCTAACGATAAGCGTTGATTTGTTGTTGTAATACTTGTGCTTGGTGTGCAGGGTTTTCGCTAAAAATAATTGAACGGGAAGCGTTAATAATAATTCCGCGCTTTTGTGAGTCTAGCCCATTTAGTAGGACTGCTGCCAAGTCTCCCCCTTGTGCGCCTATACCCGGTACTAGAATAGGCATATCTCCGACAATATGGCGTACTTGTTTTAGCACAGAAGGTTGAGTTGCCCCAACGACTAGCATACAGTTATGATATTGATTCCAATGTTTACTGACTCTTTCAGCGACGTATTGCCACAAAGGGCGATCTTCAACTATCAAATTTTGAAATTCATCTGCACCTACATTTGAAGTACGACAAAGGATAATACACCCCTTTTCTTTTCTTTCCAGAAAGGGCAATAAAGCCGTGTATCCTAAGTAGGGATTCAAAGTGATAGCATCAAAACCTAGCTCATCAAAAATGCTGTGTACATATCCTTCATTCGTGCTGCCAATGTCTGCCCGTTTAGCATCAGCAATCGTCACAATATCAGGATGATACTCATGTAAATAAGCTAGTGTTTTTTCTAATGCCTGATACCCGCTTACACTTTCATAAAAAGCCAAATTAGGCTTATATGCTAGAGTATAGGTATGCGTTTGTTCAATAATCCATCGATTGAATGCAAATTGAGGATGAGGGTCACTATAAAACGATTGCGGTATTTTATCAAGCCGACTGTCAAGTCCAATACATAACAAACTATTAGCTTTTTCAATGCGTTGTGCCAGTTTATCTAAAATGTGCATTCTTAGAATCCATGCTTTTTGGCCCATTCATGAGCATCCGATAACCAATCTAAAATGATTGAACATTGCTCTTGAGTAAGTTCTCCTCGTGATACAGCCATTTCAACTAATGTTGAAAACTCAACTAGAGCATGAAGTTCAACGCCCATTTCTTGGAAGGCTTTTTCAGCAAATCCATAAGTTGTGATGCATAGGCAATGCTCAGCAATAGCACCTGCTGTCCGCAGCGTCTGCACAGCTTTAAGACTACTGCCTCCAGTAGTTACCATATCTTCCACTAAAATCACAACTTGATCTTGAACATCTCCCCCTTCGATGAGTTGCCCTGTTCCGTGTTCTTTAGCTTCTTTACGAACAAAAACAGACGGCGTTTGTCGATAAAAAGCCAATGCTGCGCTATGAGGAACGCCAGCCATTGCTACCCCTGCGATCACATCGCATAACCATCGATTTCGATCGAGTAATTGTCCAAAACCTTCAATGACAACACGCCACTGAATAGGGTGAAAGGGCAAGCGACGATTATCAACATATACAGGAGAAACAATTCCTGATTTAAAAGTAATAGGTTTGTTGGGTTGAAAATGCAATGCTCCAATATCAAGTAGAGCATGTGCTACTTGTTCGGTAATATTCATCATATGTTCCTGTTTGCTTTATGCGAGATGAGTGCAGCTGCTAGTGGACCCAGATACACGAGTGCTGACCAATACTGCATAGCCTTAACACCCAATTGAGAATAAGCAGAATATTGCTCATGAGAGAGGATACCACCACATGCGATGATGTCAATCTTTGCGCCCAACATTTGCTTCTTTTCCATAAGTATTTTCACAGTATCTATAGCATAAGGGTATAAACAGCCGCCGCCTACGCCTGCCATTAGATGAGGATCATTCGGAGCTGGCATTGGAAGTGTATTGGTAGCGATAATAGCTTCTCCGCCTGCTAGCTCAGTTGCTTCTATCAAGGCAACGTACTGTTCTTCAGAAAGACGCGGACTTATCTTTACCCAAACTGGTATGGGATCGACAATTTCGACAAGTGCCTTGACCAATCGCATCGTTTTTCCATGTGTTTGATGCCCAGAAGGATCATCCTCTGTGTTAGGGCAACTAATATTCAACGTGAACCAAGTGGGATATACATTTCGTGATAAAAACGCCATTGCAGCTTCTTGAATGTCAGCGATTTCTTCCGATTCATCATCAACGCTAGGGCTAATAGCGATATTGATGCCATATTGTGGTGGAAGTTTGTTTAATCGTTGACCTAAAAACTCGGCAGCAGCCACAGCTCCCGGATTTTTTAGACCAAATCGGTTTTGTGTGGACATATCCTCAGGATGTCGCCAGATTACAGTGCCAGCATTTCCTAAACGAGGATACCGCGTGAATGACCCATATTCTACTAGTCCTACAAGGCTCGGCATCATATGCCATCCCGGAATAATATTAATTCCTTGATTTACGGCTTTCAGTGCTTCCTCTTCTGAAGCAAATCCCATCCCTTTCACAAAGCCTGCTGCTAAAATTAACGGATATTTAAGTTGTAATTTGCCAACTGGCGTAAGTTGTCGAGCAAATGTTAATTGCTGTGTTAACTTAGCGAATTTGACTGCCAAGAAGCTATCATCAGTTCTTGTAAGTTGGTTCAAAGCCCATTCATGAGCATCTTGCGCGGTCATTTTAAATAAGTGGGGACGTATAACAGACGAGTATAATCTTTCATAAAGATTAAGCGCTAAGCCACGTATCATGCTTAAGTTCCTCATACAACTGGTTTAGGACGCAGAAAGATAAGGCGTGGTGCAGCAATACCAATCGCAATAGCTGCCAAAACTAAACCAGTCATCACTCCGTTTCTGGCAGCAATGAGTAATATATCAGAATTATCGGCTTCTGGGATTTGTAGAATGTAGATCATCGTCCGAAAAGCAAATACACCCGGCACCATTGGTATTGCACCTGTTATCGCAAAAATTGATGATGGCATTTTGTGATACCTCGCCAGAAAAATAGCCATAAAGCCTACAACGCTCGAACCAACTAGAGTTGCTGTCGGCAAGGGTAAACCAACTTGGATCGCTACTTCGCGCATAGCATGTCCTAATGCGCCACATAATACACAAGCATATAATACACGACGTGGCACATTAAATAATATTGCAAAACCTAATGCGGCAATGCCTGACCAAAATGCATCTAAAAAAATAACGAAAAAGATCATAGTCCATTTATCCCCAACAATTGAATTGCCAGTGATAATCCTAAAGCAATACATAAAGCGATTATTCCGCCCAAAATAGAACGAGCAATACCCATGATGAAGTGTCCTTGCAATAAATCCTCAGCTGAGTTAATCAAAGGTACCCCCGGCACGAGTAAAAGTACTGATGAAGCTAGCGCAATAGAAGGCTCATCACTTAGTTGCAAAACAGCTGTCAAGCCTGCAATTAAGGTAGCAACAAATGCGGTAACAATGACTATCAAGAAGTCATTAAAATAGCGATGCTTCATTTCTTGGCGGACAAACATCGCTATTGATGAAGCCAAAAATGTCATAAAGAAGACAGGCCAATCACCATGAAATAAACGGCTAAACGCAGCGCAGGACAGCCCTACCGTGATCACTACCACCCAACGACTATATTGGGGAGAAAGATTTGATAGTCGTTCTAATTCTTCACGTAAAGTAAAGCGATCTAATTCGCCAGATTCAACACGATAGCGTAAATCGTTTGTTGCAGCAAAAACACTCATATTTACGCCAAAGCCTACAACGCGACGTACTTTCGTTCTAAATTCGCCATTGCTCACCGTAGATGCAATAATGGTATTAGAAGACACGAGAATATCCATCCAATCGCACCCAAGCCCTGTACCAATGCGGTGAACAACTTCTTCGACGCGCTTGCTATCTGCACCGCTATTCATCAAGAGTTGTCCAGCCCAAAGCGCTAAATCTACAACATCGCGCAACTCATCTCGACTCATTGGTGGTTTAGAGGATGTATGAACGGTCTCCATTTTTATTTTCTCCCAATCTAGTTATGTCACTATCTTAAAATAAAAAAAACGCTTGTGTTGGCTAACATTTTGTGCAAACCAACACAATAAAAAGAATTAGAGAGGATCATCACCTATGAACGACGTAAAAGATCATAAAGCTGTAGTAATTACTGGGGCATCAAGTGGCATTGGCTATTCATGCGCTTTATTTCTTGCCCAAAAGGGGTTTCAAGTTTTTGCGGGTGTTCGCAAGCAATCGGATGCTGAACGTTTGCAACAAGCTATACCGTCTGTCACCCCTTTAATACTTGATGTCACAAATGCCGAACAGATCGCTCATAGCGTAGAAGTTGTGAAGAATGCCGTTAGAACAAAAGGTATTGTTGGTTTGGTGAATAATGCAGGGATCACAGCTACGGCCCCTGTTGAATTTTTATCCCTTGAAGAATTACGCACCGTTTTAGAAGTAAACGTTATTGGCGTTGTGGCAACCACTAAAGCCTTTATGCCTTTATTAAGACAAGCGCCATATGGCCGCATTATCAATATAAGCTCTCTTGGCGGCACGATCTCTAGCCCGTATTTATCGGCATATCACGCATCGAAGTTCGCATTAGAGGCAATATCAGATGCTATGCGCATGGAATTAAAAGCATGGAAAAATTTAGATGTCGTTGTGATCAAACCCGCGAGCATCAAAACGCCTATTTGGCAAAAGGCAGTTCGCGATTTTAGCGCATTGCTAGAACAGATGCCTGATGAAATACGCCCACAATATGCAAAAGAACTAGAAATTGTCACCCAACATCGCCAAAAAGCGGATGCTAACGGTGCTGACCCTGAGGTTGTTGCCCAAGCGGTGCACAAGGCACTCATTGCACCTAAGCCTCGCACTCGCTATTTGCTTGCATTCAACCCCGTGATTTTTGCCCTATTACGCTACTTGCCAGATCGTTGGCGCGATTCGATAATCAGACGCAATCTAGATTTGTAATACTTCACATTGCAATTCTAAGAGCAGCTTGTTAAAGTTGCTCACTAATGACTTCAGAAATTGAATAGTGTTCTATGTCCAACGATGATAATAAACAGCTCTTTCATTATTTACCTGTCACAATAAAAGGCCATCCCTAAGGATGGTCTTTTTGTAGTTTCTTTTGGAGAGGACTATGTCAAATATCCCTACTCAAACACGTGATATTCGCCAATCTATTCAGTATGTCGAACTATACAAACCGCCAGCGATCAACGGTGATTTTAAAGGTAAGCATATCATCACTGTTGATCAATTTGAGCGAAAAGACCTACAGACTTTATTCGATGCTACTTTTTCTTTGCGTAAACGTGTTAAACAAAATGATCGAGGATTATTAGAACTTAGCACCGGAAAAGTTATGGCAAGTCTTTTCTTTGAAGCAAGTACTCGCACAGATTTATCATTTCAAGCGGCTATGCGGCGCTTGGGAGGAGAAGTGATCGCAGCAAGTAATGGTGTACAATTTTCATCTGTCTATAAAGGCGAAAATCTTGCTGATACCGTGCGTGCTGCTGCTTGTTATGCCGATGTCATCGCACTTCGTCATCCAAATGTTGGTTCTTCTTACGAAGCTGCCTATTATCTTGATATGCTAAACCAGCAAATCGACAATCCAACAGTAGTCATCAGCGGTGGTGATGGCGTTGGTGAACATCCTACCCAAGCATTACTAGATATTTTCACTATATATGATTTCAAACGCACTATTGATAACTTAACAATTACAATGGTGGGCGATTTAAAACATGGTAGAACCGTTCATTCACTAGCAAAATTAATTGCACGTTATGGGGCAGTGAACACAACACTTTGTTTTGTTGCACCAGAAACGCTCAAAATGCCTACAGACATTGTGAACTTTATTCGCGAACGCGGTATCAGTGTCTATGAAACAGAAAATTTATATGATGTTCTGGCTGATAGTGACGTGATCTATTGGACACGTATTCAAGAAGAACGTTTTGACACACCCTATGAGTACGAAGCGATCAAGGATCGCTTTATCATGTTGCCATCGGTGTTGCAACAAGCAAAAACAGATGCAATCTTGATGCACCCGTTACCACGTAAGCACGAGATGGGCACACCAGATGATCATGATCAATTGGATCGTGATCCGCGTTCGGTATACTTTCGTCAAATGGAAAATGGTATGTTCATTAGGATGGCTTTATTGGCTAAAGTCTTGCGTGGAGTCTATGTATGAGTTTGTTACGAATCAATGGTATGATCGATCCGCATGTTCATTTACGAGACCTTGATTGGGAACATAAAGGGACATTTACAAGCGAGACAGCGGCAGCAATTGCTGGTGGTTATTGGGCAGTGCTGGATATGCCTAACACCATGCCTTCTACTATTGATTCATCCACGTTAGCAATGAAGAAAAACACTATCCGCAATAAAGCCCTCAGCGATTGGGGGCTTTATTTTGGTGCAGCAGCTTCTGATAACACAGAATTTTACCGAAGCATATGGGGTTCTGTTTGCGGCATTAAAATTTATAATAATGCGACAACTGGTAATCTTTTAATCGAAGAGCAGGCTCTGCGCGAAAAAATTTATCAAGCATGGCACTGTAAACGCCCAATAGCAGTCCATGCTGAAGGAGAAACAGTTGCTCAAATTCTTGAATTGGTGAAAAAGTATCGACGTTTTACACATTTTACGCATATCTCCACTGCAGAAGAAATTCATTATCTTCGTCAGGCAAAAGCCGATGGTCTACCTATATCAATAGGCGTAACCCCTCATCATCTTTATTTGACAGAAGATGACATACCTTCGCTAGGCTCACTAGGCTTGATGAAGCCAGAGCTCAAAACTAAGCACGATCAAGCAGCATTATGGCAGGCTATAGCTGAGGGGTTAGTAGATGTCATTGAATCTGATCATGCACCCCATACCCTTGAAGAAAAAATGTCTGACTCTCCACCATATGGTGTTCCCGGATTAGAGACAACATTGTCACTGATGCTATTAGCCGTTCGTGAAGAGCGCTTATCACTTGAGCAACTCATTCCGATGATTTCAGAGAATCCGCGATCTATATTTGGGATAAAGTGCCCACCAGACACATATACTTTAGTTGACATAAACATCTCTCATACTATTCGTAATGATGAACTCTTTACACAATGCGGCTGGACTCCCTTCAATGGAATGCAAGTGATGGGAAGAGTGCGCGAAGTATGGATTAGAGGAGTTCAGGTGTTTGACGGAGAACAAATTCTAGTTGAAGCGGGTTTTGGTCAAAATATTATCGCAATGTAAAAGCTAAGGCGTTTGGCATATTTACCAAGCGCCTTAAATTTTCTGATCAAATCAAATTTCTTCTTCTGCAAGCGCCTGAATATCTTCTAAACTTGCGCCACGTGATTGTTGCAGTCGTGCATAGCGCTTTTGGAGTTGCATCATGGCATAGTTCACAAACTCATCTTGATTCAACCCAAATGGCACAACCTCATAATGCGAAAAAGCATCAGAGATAATGCCAAGTGCTGGCATTGTTAAGGTGTTAATGGTCGTTTCGATAACTTCCCATACTTCTTCATGCTCAGAAAGCAAGCGTGTCAACAAGTATAAACCATAAGCAATGTGACGCGATTCGTCCTGTTTCAAGCTCCAAATGGCTTTGCGTGTACTCGGCAACAAATCGTTGCGCTCTAGGGCTGTGAAATAAGCATGATAACCCGTTTCTGCTAACATTCCTTCAACAACAATGTTATAAGTAGTAGAAGCGCGCGCTTGCGCAATGGGTGATTGGTCTGTTTGTAGTGCCTGAAGTGCTTCAGGCAATGCCTGATAAAAGATGAGCTTATAATTATCATCATGAAACTGACTTAATTCATCCGATGTCTTCGTTACTTCATCGACAAAACGACGAAAAAAATCAGTATGTTTGGCTTCTTCAAACAAAAATGTGGTGAGATATATCTCTTCTTCAATACGGCCTTCACGAGCAATAACCTGAATCAATGGCAAAAGATCAAGCGTAACGGCTTCTTCGCCCCCTTGAAACAAAGAGGTCAGACGGAGAATTAGATTTTGTTCCTCAGGAGACATCCGTCCCCAATCCTCTACATCTTGGCTAAAGTCAATATCAGTAGGATTCCAAATCCCCAAGCGCTTAGCTTTTTCATACAATTTCATAGGAAAAGAATTGCGATTTAAGCCACTGGTCGTTGTCTGAAAGGTGTCACGCAACATGCGATGTGCTCCTCATCTTCTAAATCGGATTGTATGTGCATTTTAACATATAGTTAAATTATCTAGCGAAAGATGTGAGTACAGCTTATAAAATATCGCTTATCTCCACTAATCTGATAAAGTATTAATGAAATTCGGACTATTCTAGATAAAAAGCACATTTTTAAAAGAGCTTAAATTAAAAAATCTTGTATTTTTTGATCTTATTCTGTAACGTTCAGAAGGTTATAGAGAAAAGGATATAAAACAATGTCCCGCAAAATGAAAATCCTTCTGGTTGAAGACGATAAAACACTCCGCAAAACGCTTGCCTTTAACCTTGAAAAAGAGGGGTATGAAATCCTCGAAACAGGTGAAGGTGCCGAAGCACTCACCATAGCACGAGAACATAATCCTGACCTCATCGTACTTGATATTATGTTACCTACGCTCGACGGGTTGTCCGTTTGTCGTGTGTTACGGAATGAATCAAATGTTCCCATAGTAATGCTCACAGCGCGTGACGGTGAAGTTGATAGAATCATCGGCTTAGAAAACGGCGCTGATGACTATATCGTGAAGCCTTTCAATCTTGGTGAATTTCTTGCAAGAGTACGCGCTGTACTCCGCCGAACAGGTGATCCAAACCGACAACCTGATAAGCTCCAATCAGGCGATCTTGTATTGGATCTAATCGCACGCAAAGCTACTTTTCGCGGAGAAGAATTGCGCTTAACACACAAAGAATTTGACTTAATGGCTGCGCTTATGCGTAATAGAGGTGCAGTGCTCTCACGCGATCTATTATTGGAGCGTGTTTGGGGATATGAGTATAGCGGTCAAAGCAAAACAGTAGATGTACATATTCGTTGGTTGCGCGAAAAAATCGAGGAAGACCCTTCAAATCCTAAACGAATTGTTACAGTTCGTGGTGTGGGTTATCGATTTGAGGAATAATGGGGATGCAAATTTTATTGTTTCTAAGCATCATCATAACCATTGGGCTAGGAATTCTCTATCTTCAAGCCTTGCGTCAAGCACGTTCGTTAAAAACTCAAATCGAAGCATATTCCGCTGCTCAAAAAGAACTGCTATCACGAGTAGAGTTTAGCGAATTATTGGACAGCGTTTTGCGAGAGGTTATCGACGACGGCATCGTTGTATTAGATGCAAATCAGCGCGTTTTATTTGCGAACAACAAGGCACGGGAGCTCGCCGATCATGAAATGGTTGGCGAGAGCTTGATCGCGTCCCTGAGGCATCGCGGTATTGATGAGCTGCTCCTAGAAGTCATAGAACACGATGAGCAAAGTTATGTTCAACAGTTACTCAATTTTAATAACAACATCAAACTAGATGTACAAATTCATCGTTTACAAAAAAGTAAACGCGAGACGTTTTATGTTTTACTGCTACGTGATGTCACTGCCCTAAAGCGTGCAGAAGTGGCAAGACGAGAGATGGTAGACAACATTACTCACGAACTTAATACGCCTATCACAACAATGAATTTAGTTGTTGAAACCTTAGACGATGATGACATCTTACGTTCTAAAAAAGGTCACAAGATTCTAAAAGAAAAGATTAGCGATTTAAGACGTTCACTGGGTGTTGTAACTCAGCTTATCGAAGAAATGAAGATTCTGTCAGAGATTCAATCAGGCGTGTTACCAATCCTACTTCAACCAACACCTTTATTGCCAATGATTGAATCAGCTATTGCTCCTCTGCATCCGTTAGCTGCTGATCATCAGCAACAAATTCAAGTCGAAATTCCAGATGATATTATTGTTTATGCTCATGCGTATTATTTGGAGCGCGTCGTCAAAAACATCACACATAATGCGATTAAATTTTCCCCTGAAAACGGCATAATTTGCATTACAGCCACCCAAGATGAACAAATGGTCACCGTTGCCATTAAAGATAACGGAATTGGCATCCCCGCAGATCAATTGCCGCGTATTTTTGAGCGTTTCTATCAAGTAGATCGCTCTCGCGATCGTGCACGGAAGAACGGCACTGGTCTAGGGTTAGCAATAGCTAAACATATTGTGCAAAAGCATGGCGGCGAGATTTGGGTAGAAAGCGAAGAAGGAAAAGGTACTACTTTTTTCTTTTCACTTTACAAAGATACATCTTCATAACCCAAGCATTAGATGAGTTAAATAAAATTTTATACTTTGAAAAACTTTTCTTAATTGCGTGTTACACCGCTCTTTATTTTTTGCCGCTAATATCATCCCCATCTCGTTAAATCTCTGTATATTTCCTTTAGGAGGAAAACAAAGAGTTATGCGTAAATCAATTTTTGCCAAAGTATTTTCTTTGGTGCTGGCAATCGCCATCGTTGTTCCCGCTTTTGGTGGAGTGGCTGCTCAAGATGCCCCTGCCACAGTTGTTGACATCGTCGTTAACAGTGAAGATCACAACACGCTTGAAACAGCCGTTGTTGCCGCTGGTCTCGTTGAAGCTCTCAGCAATCCTGATGCAGAGTTCACCGTTTTCGCTCCAGTGGATGCTGCATTTGCCGATCTTCCTTCAATAGTAGTCGAAGCTGCTCTCGCCAACACCGATTTACTTACAAGTTTGTTAACCTATCATGTTGTTGAAGGGCGCATACTTTCAGGCGATATAGCTGAAGGCTGCACAGATGTTGAAACTCTCAACGGCGCTACTATCACCGTATGCAATGACATGGGCAATGTCACCGTAAATAGCGCCACTGTAACCGCCGCTGATCTCGAAGCGGGTAATGGCGTTGTACACGTCATTGATCGTGTCATCATTCCTCCTGTGGAATTACCAGCTGTTGACCCCTCAACTATCAGTGGCCCAATTATTACTGCGGGTAGCTCAACCGTTGCCCCACTGACCACAGCCGTCGCCCAACGTTGGCAAGATGCAGGCGGTGTTGATGTTCCTACTGTTGATAGTATCGGTACAGGTGCAGGCTTTGAGCGTTTTTGTGAAGCACTTGAAAGCGACATTTCTAACGCTTCACGTCCTATTCGAGACAGTGAAATTGAAACTTGTGTTGCTAATGGGCGTGTACCTCTTGAAATTCGCGTTGGTACAGATGCATTGGCAGTTACTGTCAGTGCCGAAAATGATTTCGTCGACAATTTAACTCTTGAGCAATTAGCAGCTATCTTCAGCGGACAAGTTGAAACATGGGCAGATGTAAACCCAGACTGGCCCGACGAGGAAATTCTCCTCTATAGTCCCGGTACTGACAGCGGTACATTCGACTATTTCGTTGAAGCAGTTCTCGATGAGAACGCTGATGCGCTGCTCAATGCTAACCCTGAACTTAGCGAAAATGATGATGTGTTGGTAGAAGGTGTTTCTGGTAGCCCATTTGCAATTGGCTACTTTGGTTATGCTTACTATATCGAAAATACTGACATTCTACATATCGTTGATATTGAAGGCGTAACGCCAAGTGCAGCAAATGTCGATAACGGTTCCTACCCATTGGCTCGCCCGTTGTTTATTTACACAACAGCTGAGATCATGGCTGAAAAGCCACAAGTTGCAGCTTTTGTTGCCTTCTATCTCAATAACCTTGATGAAGCACTCGCAGAAGTAGGATATTTCCCTGCGAATGCCGATGATGAAAATGTCGCCAAGCTATCATGGCTCATTGCCACAGGTAACATTGGTTAGGCAAAGCTATCACAGTGAATCAATTGTGAGGACATAAGTATATATCTGGGGAGAACGCTCTCCCCAGTTTCTTGTCGGAAAGAAACCTTTCACACAGGATATAATCATGGCATCGACCAGTATGCATCCCAAAGACGGCAGCCATATTGCCGAAAAAATGCGCAGACATCTGCGCCCCAGCGAATCAATCATTGGCAGCATTCTTTTCTTTTGTGCAATTGTCTCTATCTTCACAACAATAGGTATTGTCATCACTTTAGGAGCTGAATCTTTTCGACTCTTCTCAAAAGAACAGTGCGTTGAAGTTACGTATCTTAGTACTGGGAAACGTTGTGAAGAGGTAACACTCAATGAATTTCTTACCACGACAGAATGGGTTCCTCAAAGCCTTAAATTCGGAGCACTACCGCTCATTGCATCAACGCTCACCACTTCTTTTATTGCAATGACCATTGCAATTCCATTGGGCATTGGCGCAGCTATTTATCTTAGCGAATATGCTTCACCCCGCACACGTCGCGTATTGAAACCTATTCTGGAAGTCCTTGCTGGTATTCCGACTGTTGTCTATGGCTTTTTCGCGCTTACATTTGTAACTCCTGTTTTGCGTGATGTATTTACTGTCACAGCTATGCCGACCCTTTTCAACATGCTTTCAGCTGGGTTAGTTATGGGGATTATGATTTTACCGCTTATGGCTTCAATGAGTGAAGATGCGCTTAATGCCGTTCCAAGAAGCCTACGAGAAGGCTCTTTTGGGTTAGGGGCAAATAAGTTAGAAACAACAGTCTCTGTTGTTCTGCCGGCTGCTCTATCAGGCGTTATTGCAGCGATGATTATTTCTGTATCACGTGCTGTTGGCGAAACCATGATCGTAGCTATTGCTGCTGGCGCAGGACCACGTTATACCATCGTACCTTTTGATGCTGCCGAAACCATTACTGGACATATCGCACGTATTAGCAGCGGAGACATATCCTTCAATTCAGTCGACTATAACAGCGTATTCGCGTTGGGGTTAATGCTCTTTATTGTAACCCTATTCTTAAACATTATTGGTCGGCAGCTAGCAACGATTTTTAGAGAAGAATACGACTAAGGACGAGGGGAAATTCTGAAATGGATAGAGCAGCTTTCATCTTCTGGGTTCTCGCTACTATAGCACTTATTGATGTTGCAATTATCAACCTGCCATTGATTTTAGCGCGTAAAGGACACAAACCACGATTAGGATTGTTTGCTGGGCCATTGCTTGGGCTTATAGCCGCTTTTTTCGCTATTTTTGCCCTAAAACCTATCTTTTTTCTTGTACTTGATGGTGCACAAGCAGCGCTAGGCGTAGCCTTAAATGAAGAGCGAGAAATCATCGATGTCAATTGGGACGCTAGCGGCACACGACTTATTGCTTGGACAGAAAACGACACAGTAAGTTTGTATTCTCTTTCGCAAATCAGCTCACCCTCTAAATTTGAACACCAAGAAGGTGAACTGGAACATAGTGCATGGGGCCCAGATCAAGAACATCTTCTAACATGGGGGTCAGGAGATACTATTGAGTTATGGACAACGACAGACACCAACTCGCCAAAATACTTAATGCGGCATGATGCCCCCGTAGCGAATGCTATCTGGAACACAGATCGTGATGCTCCTAAAGTGTTATCTTGGTCAGAAAATGGTACTGTTTACATTTGGAATCCTAACGAAGACCTTGATCTTCCACTTATATTGCGTACTGTTGATGATAATGCCCAACTGAACCAAGCCTCATGGAATGAAGATGAAACCAAAGTGCTTTTGTGGTACACCGATGGTACAGTCCGCATTTGGGACATCGAAGATATTGCAGCTGGTGCGCGGCTCTCAACAACAGAAAGCATCATTGAGCGCAGTCCATTTTTAGCCTTGCGTGTCCCTAAGCGTACAATCGCCCATCAAGGCGGCTTACGCAACGGTGATTTGTTGTTGCGTCTGGGCGAACAAACTTTTAATTTAGATGAAATTCTTCTAGAAAACGAACTTGATCCTTCAGAAGACCCTGCAACGATTGCTTCAACGATTCGCAACAGTCTCAATAATCGAATTAATGCGGCATTTTCTGCGGCAATAGCAGACGGGTTTATATCAGTAGAGGTATATCGTCAGGGAGAAACTCGTACTGTTATTTTAGAAATACCGCCCATATCTGACACAAATGCTACTCAAGAGTTTAGCGATCTAGGTTTCACAGTTAACTATGTTGGACAAAACCCAACAGTTGTTAATATCGGAGAAACTTCAGCGAACACCCTACCATGGAGCCCTAACCGTGATCGTATATTATCGTGGTCGATTGATAACGTAATTCGAGTATTTGATGTTGATAATCCTCAAGAATTTATAGCCTTACCCTATCAGCAAGAAGTACAAGGCGCACAATGGAGTGATAATAACGAGGAAATCATCTTCTGGACAGATACAGAAGTGTTTGCTTGGAACTTGGACGATGATTATGCCGCTACTCGCTCTGCTGATCTTGATGCTATTGAGCGCCAACAGGGCTTCATTCTGAGTGGAAGCATACTAGAAAATATTGGCATTGAAAGCGCTCGCCTCATTAAAGTTGGTGACCGTGAGATTAATGTTGCCACTTTGATCACTGAATATGCGATAGATGCCAGCACCACACGCCAAATCAATCGAGCACTGTCTCCCATTGTTGAAGAAATCATCGCACAAGAAGCAATACAGGCGGCTTTCAACAACCAATCACTTCCACTTGAACTGTACTATAATGGCGAGTTCACAACATTTGAGGTTAGTGTTAACCTTGATGATCCGACAATAAACCCTCCGCTCTTTCCCTCGCTGCGCCTACCATTTCTAACCTCAGAATCGTTGGGCCTTTCAGTTGAATTTATTAGCGAAAATCCAAAGAGTGTTCCTCTAAATAGTGCTGTTATCGATGTTGTGGCGAGTACCGATGAAGCTGTAGCTGTTATCTTATTTGAGGATCATTCAGCTTTAATTTGGAACCTTGACCGTCAAGATGCACCCATTACTCTAGAAAATACAGCTCATGCTGTTTGGAGTAACGAGGGTAACCATCTGGTCACATGGTCTGATCAAAGCCAATTCATCAACATTCGCACCTTAGACGATCTAAATAGCCCAATTCGCATTGAGATTAACAACGAAATCAGTAATGTAGTATGGTCTCTCAATGATGAATTCTTTGCAGTAATTGCTGGCAAAGAAAAGGTCTTAATATTCCAAGTAGAAGACCTTAACACTCCACTTTACACATTTGAACATGACGGCAACATATTAGGTGTAGAGTGGTCACCTAATGAACAACGACAAGCATTGCTAGTTTATTTGGACAACGGTCTTATTGATGCTTGGTCTCTTGCTGATGGCTCCAAGCGTGAGATTAATTTGAATAGCGAAGTGGCATTTTCTGACAATCTAAATTTCGGAGTTTCATTTGACAATATTATTCCCCAATTTAACGTGTCAGATGCTCGTACAAGAAGCCTTGCATTTATTCAAGCATTAATGGCAGGGCTCTTAACATTTTTTGGGGGATACCTTACATTAAAATTGATATATCGACTCATCCCCTCTGTTAATGAAGAAGCGATCTCAATGCAAGTTAGCACGCTAGCGCGCCAACTGCGCGGACGAGTTTTGCAGATTCATTATTTTATTGCCATTGTTATTGGTATGCTTGCTCTATCTGCTCTTCTTTGGAATATCACCAAAGAAATATTCACCATTGTAGCTGTGAGCGAAACCG
Organism: Chloroflexota bacterium; assembly: GCA_003697365.1. Taxonomy (GTDB): domain Bacteria; phylum Chloroflexota; class Anaerolineae; order Aggregatilineales; family J027; genus J027. The sequence continues at coordinate 38,924 of RFGP01000191.1, forward strand.
TTGATCCCACAACGTTAACTGGTGGAAGAGAACTTTCTGAGCTTGACAAAGATGAAATCGCGCTGTTGATTGTAGAAAATGCTAACGCACAATTTGTGCGTACTGCAATTCGAGATTATGTATGGGGCGTTGACGAGAGAGTAGCTTCCGCAAATGGCGAGGGGTTAAAACCTATCTACGAGTCATCACTAAGGGATAAATTGCCTGAAGGTATTCGTATCCCTGAAAATATAAGTTATGCTGATCTCTTAGAGCCTGAAAACACAGATGCCATTGTTGAACTCATGGCATATAACACTGACAAAGCAGTTTTAGATCGTCTAGCTATCATAACAGGATTAAGTCACGAAAACCTTGTCAAAGAGCTGCTTGAAGAACTTGGCACTGAAGGTGTAATTGACTTAATCATTCAACAAAATATCTGGCCAGAGATCAACACCAACCAGCAAACACCCTATGATCCCACGTTGCTACAAACAACATTTAATCTCTCAGAGTTGCCTCCCGATAACATTACATTTGAAACATTGCCAGAGCATCCAGAGATTTTGCGCGAAATTTTAATGGCATCCGCTCCCAATGGATTTACACGCGGTCAGCTTGAAGATGCGTTGTATGCTTCAAATGCTGAGTTTAACACCAGCCAATTACCCACCATTAATCAGTTTGGTGTTGATAAAGCACCGCCCCAAAGCATTCTCAATCGTTTGGTAGCACAAGTTATTGTTGACAACACGCTGAAAAATAGCTCTATCGAACGATTACGCGAGATTTTCCGCATCTATACTTGGGGTATTGATGAAGAGACCGCACGAAATCTGGCCGAGCAACCAATTCTAGAAGTTTCAGAGCTAAAAGGTACCCCTTACATTCCCGCTGATCTCGATTTTGTTTTCTTGCAATATGATTCAGATGCAATGAGATATTTGTTGCGAGAAAACCTGAATAAAGTAGACCTTGAAGCCCTTGCCATTGATCTTGTCGCACAACCCTTTATTGTTCGGACATGGACGCTTGATGTTCTCATTCAGCGTGAGCTTTTTGGCAGTGATGAAGTTGATGAGCAACTTCAAGCATTAAATGCAGCACGTGCTGAAGAAGCCGCGCAAAATAACACAACATGGAACGATGCTGAGCTGGAATATCGTTCTTGGATTAATTTTAACTTTGTGCGCCGCACACTCAACGCTGATGCCGAACTCACCGGAATGCGTAACGCTATCTTAGGTACACTATGGGTAATTGCCGTCACCATTATTTTTGCTTTCCCAGTTGGTATTGGCGCTGCTATTTATCTTGAAGAATACGCCGGTAACAATCCGATCAAACGCCTCATTCAGACCAATATTGACAATCTAGCAGGAGTACCATCAATTATTTACGGGTTGTTAGGTGTTGCCTTGTTTGTAAGAGCACTTGAGCCTATTACAAGCGGAACAGCATTAGGGTTGAGCAATCCTATCACCGCAAACGGACGAACAGTCCTATCCGCAGGCTTGACAATGGGACTATTGATCTTGCCTATTATCATTATTAACGCCCAAGAGGCAATTCGTGCAGTACAACCCTCAATACGCCAAGCGAGCTATGGCTTAGGTGCAACAAAATGGCAAACGATTTGGAATCATGTTCTGCCATATGCAATGCCGGGTATCCTCACAGGGACAATTTTGGCAACATCGCGCGCAATTGGTGAAACTGCGCCCTTACTTGTTGTTGGTGGTATCACATTTATCACTACTGATCCCACAGGGCCGTTCTCCAAGTTTACTGCACTTCCATTACAAATCTATTTTTGGACTTCACAACCACGAGATGCTGACAAAGCGGTGGCTGCGGCAACTATCGTTATTTTGTTAGCCATCCTCATTTCACTCAATTCATTTGCCATCATTCTTCGTAATCGCTTTGAAAAACAAGTAAGAGGTAGATAATCATCATGACTGATGCACAATTGATCGCTATACCAAACGCCCAACAAGTTCGCCAAGAATATGCACTAGAAGCACACAATTTGAGCATCTTCTATGGTAATTTTCGTGCCGTAGATAGTGTATCAATGAAGATTCAATACAATAAAATTACAGCCCTAATTGGCCCATCTGGATGTGGTAAAAGTACACTTTTACGTTCATTTAATCGAATGAACGACCTTGTACCGGGAGCGCGTATTGAAGGAGAACTCTTGTTTCAAGGGCAAAATCTTTACGATCCATTTGTCGATCCTGTAGAGGTACGTCGTCGCATCGGTATGGTTTTTCAGAAGCCAAACCCATTTCCAAAATCAATTTATGACAACGTCGCCTATGGCCCTAGAATACAAGGCATTCGCAAAAAATCACAACTTGATGATATTGTTGAGCGTAGCTTGCGACAAGCAGCATTGTGGGATGAAGTAAAAGATAAGCTACGACAATCGGGCTTGTCATTGTCTGGTGGTCAACAACAACGGCTATGTATTGCTCGTGCTATTGCTGTTGAACCAGAAATTTTATTGATGGATGAGCCTTGTTCCGCACTTGACCCCATCGCGACACTTCGCATAGAGGAACTTATGCGAGAATTGCAAGAAAACTATACGATTGTCATCGTTACACACAATATGCAACAAGCCGCACGTGTATCAGACTACACTGCCTTCATGATGATTAACGAAAACCGTTCTGGTGGACTCGTTGAATTCGATCTCACTGAAAAGATTTTCACAAATCCATCAGATTCACGTACAGAAGATTATGTCACTGGACGCTTTGGTTAAAATCAAGAAAACCACAACCCAAAAAGATAAAATATCATATGCCCCCATTGTGGGGCTTTAACTTCTATGATAAAACGTTAAATAAACTTAGCGGGTTCTGATAAATGTATAACTTGGAAACCATAATGTCTACTACACCTCCACGCTCAAGAAGCCAACTAGATCGGGAACTAATGCTCCTTCGGGATAATGTGCTACGGTTATCGACGATGGTAGATGCAGCGCTTCAGCAACTTCAACAAATCAATCGACAGTTAGACGTTGCACAAGCCCGACAGATCATTGCTGATGATACAAAAATAAATCGGTTGCGTTATAAGATCGAAGAGGATGCATATAAACTCATTGCACGCCATCAGCCTACTGCGCGCGATCTACGAGGCATTATCACATCTATTCATATCGCAGTAGAGCTAGAACGCATTGGTGATTATGCAGCCGGAAATTCGCGCTTGCTATTAGAAATGGTCGATGAAGCTCTATTGATTTCCACTTTTAGTAATATCACACGAATGCTCGACCTATCCCGACAGATGATGCGCAATGCAATGAATGCCTATGTTCATTGGGATGAAGAACAAGCCCGAAGAGTTATCCAACGTGACAACGACATTGACGCTATTGACAAACAAGTGTATCAAGAACTCATCGACCTCATGACTAAGCAAAGTCACACCATTAGCCATGCTACTTATATGCTTTGGATTTCCCATAATTGCGAGCGCATTGGTGATCGTATCACCAATATTTGCGAACGGATCATTTATATGGTTAGTGGTGAAATGTATTATGGTATTCGCCAAAAAGGCGAAGAGCTATAATTGAGATTCTATCCATCGGATCACTTCTTGTGGCGTATCAAGCAACTCATCCGCAATCGGCTCAAGCAATAACCAACGTTCTAGGTGTTGCACGGTGTCTCCTGATTCTAATGAAACAAGCGGGCTAAGTGTTTCCAACTCTAGCATACGATGATCTGTAAAAACCTCAGTTACAGCTCCTAAATCAGGATAGATTTTATCTTCGATCAGATATTGCTTTACAAATGTACCAAACGAGTGGCAATAAGCAATCCACCCGCGCCCATTACTGAAACCTATTTTTTGTGGGCTGGTTGCCTTTTCATCCTGCCATAAATACAAACATCCTGTATGGAAGCGCCAACGTGGATCGGCAAGATTAGTATATCCCCACAAAATAAAAGTTTGTGTGGGTAATAAGTGTTCATCATGCGACAATAAATCAGGTAGTGGCAAAACCGCTACGCCGTCAGGGCGCATTACTGATAAAGCCCAAGCGGCCAATTCTTGAGGATAAGGTGCATAATTTGTGATGCGATGAGTAATAACTACTGAATTTTCATCTTCCAAAGCAATTTCGATCTCTTTCTGAAGATGCGTGGTTGGTTCTATAGGTGCTACGAATCGTCCGCCGTTGACCGTAGGCGAAAATGTAATCGGCTTATTATCTGGAAAATAGGTTTGCTCTCGATCTTCAGGTGCACGCCATAATCGATGGCCGCCATACAATCGAAAGGTATCTCCTTCTTGTATGCCCGCTGTTTGAGGATCAACCATAAATAAGTTTTCACCCTCTAAATGGGAAAAGTGGATAATACGTGGCCCAACAGCTGTTGTGATAACTAACTCCAATACATTATTAGACAACTTAACAGATTTTGGCCAACCTAGATAGTTAATCTCAGATATATTTACCATGATATATTTTCCCTAATGTGTTTTCCTGTCGGCAAATTTCCTAGTGGTGTAGCTACTTCAACAGCTTGGCGAATTGCCATTGCCACAGCTTTTGCAGCATAAGCACCTAAAACATTCACATTACCTTGTTTAAATTCGCCAGTAGCAAGCGCAAATATTGTATCGCCATCATACATTGTGTGCGCAGGTCGTACAGCTTGTGCAATACCATTGTGTGCCATTTGTGCTACTTTATTAGCTTCCTCTTTGTTTAGTTTCGCGTTTGTTGCCACAACGCCAATAACAGTGTTCGTGGGCATAGAAGGCATCAAAGCAAGTTGACTTAAAGCTGAGAAGCTATCAATAAAAGAGCGGCCTTCAGGGGCTTGGCGTGTTCCCGCTAAAATAGTGCCATCATCATCGATGACATCGCCAAACGCATTAACTACCATTAGTGCACCAACTATAACACCTTCGCCTAAGGTAATAGCTACACTACCAACCCCTGACTTACAAGCAAACTGAATGCCATTTAGCATCCCAACTTTAGCTCCCACACCTGCACCAACGCACCCTACCTGAACAGGGAGTGCACTCGCTGTTTCAGCTGCTTGATACCCCATATGCATATCCGGCCGAATATCTGCCATACCAAAATCAAGATCGAAGATAACGGCAGCAGGCACAATAGGTACTACGCCTACACCAACATCATAGCCAATCCCTTGCCGCTCTAAATAAGACATCACACCAGCTGCTGCGTTGAGCCCGTAGGCGCTTCCTCCTGTCAAGAGAATCGCGTGAACATGTTGAATCAGATGCATAGGTCTCAATAGATCAGTTTCGCGAGTGCCGGGTGCACCTCCACGCTGATCAACACCACCAACGGTATTGGGGGGACACAAGATAACAGTACAGCCAGTCCCCGCATTTAAATTATGCGCATGGCCAACTTTTATTCCTTGAATTGCTGTTATAGTTTGATTTTCCATTGCAGAAATCAGGCGTTATGTATTAAACGCTGCTCCCTTCTAAACAAATTTTCAACATTACTATCAGTCTTTTTGCTCACAGCATGACTAAGGATAAAATTCTAAACTGAAATTATCATTTTGACATGTACTCAAGTATTAGGATGTATAAAAATGTTACTAGCAGTAGATATTGGCAATACCAATATTGTATTCGGAGTATATAACCAAAACACATGGCAGCATCTTTGGCGAATCCAAACAGTTCACAATCGAATGCCGGATGAGTATGCGGTATTGTTTCAAAGTTTATTGGGCCGAGATGGCGGATTAGAACTGGCACAATTTGATAAGGCTATTGTAAGTAGTGTTGTGCCTCAACTAACCTATAATATAGTTCAAATGATTGAGCGTCGTATCAATGGAAAAGTTTTGTTGTTAACACACAATCTTGATTTGGGTATCCAAATTGATACTGATACACCAAACCGAGTTGGGGCTGATTTGTTAGCCGATAGCGTAGCCGCTTATACTCGTTTTCAAGATGATTGCATTGTTGTCGATTTTGGTACAGCGACGACTTTTACGACTGTAACAAAGCCCGGTGTCATGCGAGGTACTGCAATTGCTGCGGGCTTAAATGTGACGATTGATGCACTCGTACGTCATACAGCACAGCTTCCCCAAATCGAGTTAGTACCTCCGCCAAGCATAATAGGACGAAATACAGTACACGCTATGCAAGCAGGATTAGTTGTTGGTTATGTTGCTATGGTAGAGGGTCTCATTCATCGCATTAAAGCCGAAATTGGCACTTCATCCATAAAAGTTATCGCTACGGGGGGATTATCAGGCATTGTTGCTAATTTGACAAACGTATTTGACGTTGTTGATCCATGGCTCACACTTGAGGGATTACGCTTAATTGCGGCGCGCAATATGTGATGCTATTACATCAATGATATGCTCGCTCAATTCAGCTTTAGACATTAATGGTAAATCCTCACGGCTTCCATCAGCAAATAAAAGCGTAGCCTTATTGGTATCAGACTGAAACCCCGCATCTTCGGCGAGAATATTATTCGCCACAATTAGATCAAGCCCTTTGCGTTGTAGTTTACTCGTGGCGTTCTCAATTAAGTCTTTTGATTCTGCAGCAAATCCTACAATATATAACATCTTATGTTGCGTCTCAGAACGCCACTTCTTCACTGCCATCAAAATGTCAGGGTTATGTGTCAATTGTATTTGTAACGCTGTGTCATTTAACTGCATTTTTTTAATTTTATGAGCAGAAATTTCAGCAGGGCGAAAATCGGCAACTGCTGCTGCCATAATTAATATGTCAGTTTGTGGCAAATACTGAAAAATCGCATTCTGCATCTCTTGAGCACTTTGTACAGAAAC
>RFGP01000192.1 GCA_003697365.1 Chloroflexota bacterium
ACAAATTCGCGCAGTGACATAAGCAGATTAAAGGCATCACTATGCGCCTCGTCAAACTGTCGCGTTGCTTTTTCAATTTCTGTCAACAATTCAGCATAGGTTGAGAGTTCGGTGCCATCACCAATGACAACCCATCCCGGCAAAGCGATAAAGGAAAGGTTCATTGTGGCAGTTGCATTACCAAGATTCTTATAAAAAGCTGTCTGAAAGCCCCGCACGAGCTTTTGAGTAATTGGTCTGGCACGTCCACGCAGATATTCTGGTATTTGCTTTTCTTGCATATACTCCAGTAAGGCTTGGGTATATCGAATAGCAGCTAAAATATCAAATTTAATCGATGTCTCAGAGACTTGCATTGTATCAACAAAGCGATTAATGACAGCTTGGTGATCACGCACTGATAGCTCCCGTATTGACACCACAAAAGTTTTACGATCTTTTGCTCCACGCACTTGGCGTGTAATAGCAGCCTCATAAAACCCAACTGCTTTCAACCACTCTAATAGCCAAAAGTTTTTGACATTACCAATGCTTAAACCACTCGATTTAGGACTGTTGTGTCCCTTGCCTCGATCAGGATTGTAGAGTTGTTGACATGTTGCTTCAGCAGCAATTTTCCAACTATGAGCTTTATCCAGTGCCTTCCATTTATCAATTGCCCTATCAAGACCATTAGGCATTTGACTAAATAATTCAAAGATAAGACGAATAACCTCTGGTTGAGCGTTACGAATGTTCCACCAATTTGTCACAAGACTGTTATAACCAGATAGCGCCGATGGATTAATGGCCCTAAAAATATCCCAATGTGGATGTGGTGAGTCCACACCTTCTAGTTTATTCTTACGAGCCGCAAAAAATGCTTCTCTGCGCTCCTTTTCTTCTTCATAGCTCACTGAAGGAATGTCGCTTGGCAATGAATCAACATTTTTCGATGTCTTAATAGCTTTTATCAGATGCAGCGGATATTCTTGGCAACTATCAATTGTGCTTTGCTCTAAGGGAGGATCAAAGGTTATTTCAGTGTACGATCCGTGACCTATGATGCGGACTTGGGCTCGATCATTGGCTTGACGTTTTAGAAGTGTATATCCAAGTTGAGCTACACCGTGAACAACAAGATCATCTGCGAATGTATGTGCTACTTTCTCAACATAGAGTTTTGTTATTGCGTCCATTTTATCTACCTTTGTTTTGATAGCAGATGAGTTTACAGCATTCCATTTTTTGTACCAATTTGATCTGCATGTCTTAACACCCGTACTAGTAATTCATACACAAGAAAGGCTCCTTCATAGTATTTATCACAGCATTCAAGCCTATCATCTGGATGAATAATTAAGGGATGTGTCTCTTTTTTGTTAACACCTCCTGTTTCTTTCGTCCACAGTACAAGTTGATCCATAACATTGGGCATATGTTTTGCGAAGGTTACTTGTACATGCTCTAGTGCATCCGAACGTAATTTGAACGTTTGATGACTACTAGAAAATGGGGCATGATGACGTGCAATTGCACTAAAAACAGCATAGCATAAAGGATGATCATCACCTAAAACGGTCTCTAATGTTGGTAAGACAGCCACTGCTCCCTCAACGGCGTGCCATGGACGACGGGGCATATTTCTTTCGATCTCACGCTGTTCATCTGTCTGCAAATCTGTATGAGCATAAGCTTTTTCTGGATCATAATCTCCACCAATTTTTTGTTGATAATCACGCACCCATCCCTGCCACTCAACACTTAGTTTACCAACATCATGAAGTAAAACTGCTAATTGTGCCGCTTTATACACGCTCCCCTCTTCCCAACCAAAACGTCTCTCAAAACGTTGAGCTAAGCTGGCATAATATCCCCACTCTAATTGAAAAGCATCATAAACCAGATCAATATGGCGTTCGTAGGTTTCAAGATGATAGTTGAATGCCAGCCGTTCTTTAGGCATATCACGTTGGGGCATTGCCAACCGTTGATCCCACTCACCACCACGATCTACAAGAAAACCTAAGGTTGAGTCATAGGATGCCAATGCTGGATTTACAACAATCAGTGGTTGTAGCCATGCTTCTTTTGCATCATTCACTTCATACCAGCGATATTCTGGACGATTAGTTTGATCAGGGTCTTCTTGTTCTTCAAGATATTGAACACACCAATCTAAATTCAGTTGGTTGCCTCGTTCGATCCAATCTTTCACATATTTTTGTAATGTGGTCGGATGAAAACCAAAACTAGGAACACTAAAAGGTGCTTCCAACACAGTATTTGGTTCAGGATGAATGATGACCTGTTGTTGTACGACTTGTCGCACTAATAACGAAACATTGTCACGTTTGCTATCTCCACGCATCACCCAGTACATCGACTCTGAAATTCTGTTATCCCCTCGGAGATTTTGTAAAACTTGACGGTCTAAGGGGCCATGTACTAACGAAATAATAGCTTGTTCATCACGAAATCTTAGATGTTGCCCTTGACGCTCAGTAAATGCATCGAGGGTTGGTTGAAAAATCTTGGAAAAACTATTATAGGGAGCTGTATTTTCAACCAGATCAACTACACTTTCATCAGGTGCTGTCGTCTCAGGATAAATAATCACGCGCCCTCTGTCACCTTCATAGCGAGCACAACGCCCCGCTCGTTGCAAAATAGAGTTGGCAGGTGCTAGTTCGGTATGTAAAACTTGTGAGGTAATGTCTACACCTACTTCAATTGCTTGAGTCGAAACAACTATTTCACTCCCTTCAATTTGACCTTTGCTAAAGTTAGTGCGAATTAATTCTTCTGTATGATTACGATCTTCCGCTAAATAGCGACTATGCAAGAGACGAATCGTTACGCCATCTGGACGAAGGGCTGTCAACTGTTCATAGATATATCGTGCTCGATCTACTGTATTGCAAATCACCAATGAACGTCGATCATGTGCATCTAAAATACTTTTTGCATTTAGCGGATATTGAGCAATTTCATAATGTCGATGTTTATTGGCTTGATTGGCAAGTATCTCTATTTGAATAAGTTCATCATTGTTGCTCGGTACAATCTCAGCACCTAAAAACTGTGCAAGTCCTTCCAACATATCTTGACTAAAGGTTGCTGTCATTAAAATAAAGGGAGTAATACTAGAAAGCCTTTTTAACATGTGTAATGTTGTTAGGAGAGTAGAGTCTGGATCGAAAAGATGAAATTCGTCAAACACTAAATATGAGCCAGCAACTGCAGCCGCATTGATGTTGGCAAGTCTTTTGGGCAAACTATAAGGAGCTAATAAATAACTACTAAGTGTCTGATCAATAGTGGCAAAAATGAGATCACCTTTAAACTGTTTATCCTCCGGATTTTCACCCGTTTGAATACAAACTTTAAAAGAAGTTCCTAAATTTGCCCTCAATTTACGTGCTATATTCTCATATTCATGTTTAAACTGCTTAGCCAGTACACGCATCGGTACAGAGTAAATACACTTTGGTGGAATGGCTTTCCGAAACGCTGTACCTTCAGGTAACATTGAGTACACAAAAGGATATAATGCGGATCGAGTCTTGCCAGAACCAGTAGGGGCTTGCAGAATCACATTCTGTCCACTAGTGATTAGCTCAAATACACGCTTCTGATGAGGATATAGTTCCATAATCAATCTCCAAAAATATCTTTAAAGCGATCGTGATTAACATCATCAGACGGTGCGGATAACTCATACAGATGCATTAGCTTTTGTGTTTCTTGCAGCATTTTTTGGCGTAGAGAAACAGGCTCAAGAACTTCACAACTTGCACCCCACCCTCTAATCCAAGGTTCTAAATCGGTTGTATCAGCAATATCCATGTGCAGTAATAAGTGGCCGGGTTTTTCAGAATCCCATTCAAATCGCGCGGAACGATGCCAATTAGATTCTTTGACGCGGCGCGCTACTTGGCTATCAAAGCGTAAAACAACATGAATAGTCTCTTCACCGTGATAAATTGAAAAAGCGTTATTTAAGAGCTCTAGACCGGGAAAGTCATCAGGTAAGGTGTATTGATCGCGAGAGCGTAGGCGCACATGACGAATACGATCAACTTTATAGGTACGGATGTCATCAACAATGCTACTATGTCCAATGACATAAAGCGCATGTCCAAACCCAGAAGGCTCTATTAGATATGGCGAAAAAATAGTCTTGAACTCATTGCCATCATAAGGATGGTAAATTAGCTCTAGCTTTCTACGATAAATATAACCACGTAATAGCTGGCGTAGCACATCTTCATAATCCGCATCCTCAGGTTGTGTCGCCAATTCACGAGCAGCAGCTGTTAAGTGTTCTCCAAACGATACCAATAGATCTTCTTGCATAATATTCGCCATTTTCAACAAAACAGCTTGTGCAAGCGCATCACGGCGATCTGACTGTTTTACAAAAGTTCTCGCCATAACATAGAGAATAGCAGCCTCATCTGGTTCTAGTTCTAAAAAGGAAACAGAAAAGTGTTCTCGATCTTCCATGTAGAACCAATACATACCATCTTTATAAACATAACCTTCTACTGCAAGATAATTGTTCAAATAATTATTGATAGTGCGACGCTCATAACCAAGCGTATCTGCAATTTCTTGTTCTTTTAGTCCATTTGGACTTCGTTTTAACAATAACTTAATATTCTCTAGTGCTTGTTGGCGTGATTCTTCAGATTTTCTAGGCATAACGCACTCCTGTTAACTACTCTATATTTTCAGTGTAACGAAGTTTTGGAATGTATTTTTCCAAAATTTTGAAATTGCAATAATTTTGTGGCTTCGACCATCAAAAAGCGTGACAACAATCTGAGCAATGATGAAACAAGTGCTAAAAGTCAAATACAATATAAGTTTCTGTAGTTGAAAGCATATTACATATTAAGTAAGGATTTACCTTTTCTAGTTTTTGACTTTACCACACACATTGTATTACATAGACTTGTAAATAAAAAACTAATAGACACAATAAATCGATAGTTGTCGATCTGATAGTAAATTCTCAGTGAAGACAACATTGTGAATTTTAAAAGCTAATGTGGTTTAGCAGATAGCTTATCGCTAAGATTATTTATGAGTTTGTAGGTAGAGTATTGAGGATTTTATACTAAGGTAGTAGGTAAAAATGTATTAGGAAAACTAACTTAAGAGGTATATAAAACATGCCCCATACGGGACTCGAACCCGTGTTTCAGCCTTGAGAGGGCTGCGTCCTAGGCCACTAGACGAATGGGGCTTTATAAAAGTGACCACATTGTAGCA
>RFGP01000026.1 GCA_003697365.1 Chloroflexota bacterium
GGTGAACCATAAACGGCAATCAAACGCCTTGAGCCATCCGCTAGCACAACAGCATCATTAGTGAAGTAGTTTTTAAGACCAATAAGGGCGATGATCATGCCGCCAATGATGGCAGTATCGATGAGCAAACTAAGATCAGATGCTGAAAATCGTAGACTTCTCAATAATATATAGAACAGTGTTGGGCCAATGATCATGACTCGTAGTTCATGCATTGCTTCGGGGCGAAGATCAGCCCATGTAATTGAGAATGTGCCTAAGGCAAAAAGTGCAAGTACCCCTAAATCTATAGGTATTAGGCGCTTCAATAACGTATCACTAGCAATGAAGAACGCTTGTAGCCAATTGAAATGCTCCTCTTGACGGCGCAACTTGGCCCAATCGTAGAGTCCGCGTCCAATAGTTGCCAAAAGTGAAATGAACAACATTGCTTCTACTGTGGCAATTAATCGTATATAAGCATCGATAGTAGAAGCAAAGAACATCGACCAAAACAGCGTAGCTAATAAACCCATCAGAGGGCGATTAAAAACAATGATTGCAAATGCGAATAAGCTCAATACAGACAAAATCGCTATTGGTGAAATAAAAGCGATTCCAATAGTGGCCAAAGTGAGAAGAATAGCTGGCGGGTCTCGTTTAAGCAGTGCTGTAAAAGCATCACCCCATGTTAAAGCACTACCTAGTACAAATATCGCCGAGAAGGTTAAAGTCAGCGTTAAATCTACGCCGTTTTGTAAAGTTTGGCGTGAAGGAAAACGTACTGAACCCCATGGCAACCGCCACGCAGCAATAATAGTGCTTAATAACCCTGCTGCAATAAGCCCGTAAGCAAATAAGAAAAAATGTTCATTAGATGAAACGTCGGGCGCTACGCCAACTGCAATTCCTGCTAATCCCCAAGCATCATCACCTTGACGTGGACGATGGAAAATTGTTGCTGTATGGATACCTTTTTCAAGATCACGAGCAACTTCAATCAGGTCGAGGGCTTCACCACTGCCAACTGCTTTCAAGACAATTTGCGCTTCACCTTGACGATTGCGTGGCAATGCATTGGCGGGTTGTCCATCGATTTCAACAATATAATATCCTGTAATGACATCATAACGACGCACTAATAATCCAAAATTTGTGCCATAAAATGTTATGTCAACACGATTTTCAACTTGTTCGGGGTTTTCAGTGATGTCGCTTATAGGTAATGCATCTGCTCCAAGAGGCCCAAATTGCCAATATCCCTCAAATTCTTGATATGGATTGTTTGGATCGACAGGATAAAAAGATGGTTGTAGGGCTTTTATGTTAGGAACGGCATTCACCCAACGCTCAGGGCTTGGTGCTATAGCAAATCCTTGTATTGGATCATCGGCAGGAGCATCAGGTTGCCAATGTTGTAGCACTAGCCCCGCAAGCCATGGCCATTCTTCTATAGCGCGTTGGAAAGCGTCTTTAGTATATTGAACTTGTTGTTCAGCGCTGACTTGTCCCCAAATTGAAGGCGGCCCCACCCAATCTTCGGGGAGATGATTCCAACCGAAATTGCTGGCCCAAATGGGTTTGTCGGCATCTCCATGTGCTATCAGGGTCTCGCGCATAAGAATAATACGAGAAAAGTTAAAATTGCCGATATGGCGATCATAAGCGCTCGTGTTATAGCCATAAGGCTTGCCAGCGGCAGCATCAAAATAATTACCACCGCCATGCGTATAGATGGCATTTAGATATTCAATTTCGTTATAGTTGGCTGGGCCACGCTCAATAGTAGGTGCCAATGCCGCTGCAATGACTGTAGCCGTAGGATCGTTATTATGGATGGCTGTGTAGCTAACCTGAAGCATAGCGGTATAAATTGCAGGCTCTGGATCGGTGTTTCCCCAGTGGCTACGCAAGTTGGGTTCATCCCAAATTTGATAATAGTCAATTTGATCGCGATAACGAGCTGCAAAATTCGCCGCAAAAGTGCCAAATGCAGAAACACTTGCTGGTGGAGCGAAGGGGTGCTCTGGTGCTAGACGACTACGTGCCCATTCTGGCGTTCCATCTAATACCGCGATAAGCTCAAGTTGGGGATGCTCATCAACTGCTTGAATGATGTGATCGTAAACTGACCAATCATATTCCCCTTCTTCGGGTTCTAGAAGTGCCCAATAAATAGGCTGACGTACTTGAACAAAACCTAGTGATGCAATGGCTTCTAGTTGTGCATCAAGAGCTTCTTCATCATATTGCGTGAGCTCTACGTTTATTCCAGCAATAGGCAACGGGCGTATTGGCATGGGACGATCACGTGTGGCAATTTCCCATCCTCGTGTAGCAAAATCAAGCTCATTTTGTGTTGCTAGAAGAAGCGCAACTCCAAAAGCAATGGCAAATAAACCACTGCCAAGAATTATCCACCAAAAATATCGACGCATAAAGCTCATTTAACCCACCCAACGCGGCGCACGAACAGGCCCCTCATTTGTAACACGTTGTGCAATGCCTGAACGTACATTTAACAACCATAGATCATTTTGATAAACGATAGCAATTTGCTCTCCATCAGGACTCCATACAAATTCGCCTTCGCCGTCAATTGGACGAATACCGCGTAGGGAAGTGCCCGGAAACACAATGCGAGGATTGCTGCCATCGCGATCTGCAACCACTAAATCATATTCTGTGCTTACACTATTGTATGGATCGCGTGCTTGTAAATAAGCAATCTGAAAGTCTTTAAAACCAAATTCAGGATCAACAGCAATAGGCGAGTAAATCGGATTAGCCCAAATACCCACTTCAGGAAGTAGACGATCAATGATGAAGTTATCACTTACTCGCCACACAGCAAGATCAAAGATAATACTATTGGTTGGTGATTCTTCAGCATATGGGGGGCCATGTACAGTTGTTACAATCCACTCGCTATCTTGTGACCAACTAATTGTGGGTTGCCATACCCAATTACTAGCAATTGAAGACTCAAAATGAGGGAAGCTAATGGTTGGCGGTAATAATACGCCTGCGGCAAAGTCTACAAGCCCGATGCCATCAGCTTTGGCATAAGCCATCTTTTGCCCGTCTGGTGCCCAAGCGAAGCGCGTTCCCCAAGCAGCAAACAAGCCCGTTAAATTACTTTCAATGATAGTATCAACATTGATAATGTTTCCTGTGTGACCATCGAGACGAATGATGTGAAGATCGTTATATGCGCTCCAACCAGAAAAAATATTCGCTGGTGTTGCACTAGAATAAGCGAAAGTGTAGGGGACACCCGGCCGCCATGCTGCAGTTAGAACATCGCGCAATTCTGTTTGAATAGGAGTGGGCGGATTGCTGCGTGTGTCTAAAATTACCCATAATTCATTGGCAAAAGGCTCATCATTGGCATCGCTCGTTTGGCGAGTGAATAATAATTGTCTGCCATCAGATGAAAGATCAAATACGCGCCCATCCAGTCCTCCTTCAGTGGTTAAGGGGCGGCGCGAACTGCTACTTGTTTGCATAATGTAGGCTTGTCCACTTGCAATGTAACTGAGTGTACCAATGATAGGAACAGGATCAACGTTGTCTTCAACACCTACATACTCGATGCGATCTATAGCAGGCTCAAGGATGATGCGCTCACGTATGGTGCTGCTCACTTCGACACCATCTTCATAGACAACTCGATAGCAAATGCGTTCAATGCCGTTTTTGCCGGGTTCGGCCACTTCAACAACGCCGGGCTCTAAATTTGTGGTATTGAATCGCTTTACTTCGTATGCAAGTGTGCTATCAGTGCATTTTTCTTCTTCTGTAACGCGCACAATGGTAATGACCATGCCATCAGAAATTTGTGTGAATTGTGGAGGATTTACTTTATCTAATGGCGAAACCTCAATTTCATATGCGGCCAAAAGTTGCCCCACTGAAGCAATGCGATCATAAGTATAGGTTTTGCGTGTGCCATCTACGACCACTTCTAGCCTGACCTTACTATCATCAGTGCTGTTCGTAGAAGCCTCGCAACCTAATAACACTATAGCCAGCAAAAATAGCAATAGTAAACGATAGCTTAGCGCCCAAGTTTTCATGCGTTCAATTCCAAGATTATTTTATGATGCTTTCATAGCAAACTAAAATCATGCTAGCAAGTTCTGTTCAATCCTACAATGGCATGGTTTGTGTTTGTTAGGTATCAGTTGAACAAGCACATTGATAATACAATGATTGCAATTTGTTTTTATGCTTGACCGATTGCAGAGCAGCTTTGAAAATATGAGCAATAATAGTCATGAATTTATATGCAAAGAGGGTAAATGGGCTTTTTTAGGCAATTATTCAAATGGCTTCGACCCGGCCTACACCTAAAGCGATGGGTTTTGGTCATTGTTATTGGCATACTATTGATGAGTGTGGGGCTCGCTCAGATTTTGCGCCTCTTGTTTTTTCGATTGGGGCTTATTGATGATTTTTATGCTTTTGTTGATCCCTTTAGTCCAACTTTAATTGCCATTGGTTTATGCATCATAGGTGTGATTATCGCGATTTTAGGTTGGTGGCGATTAAATTTGTCGTTGGCCGAACCCTTTGGTGTAACGCGATCATTGCGCGAATTATTGACAACGGTTCGCACACACCAACAATTACGACAAGGGATGCGCGTAGTAGCGATCGGTGGAGGTACAGGTTTACCTAGTACTTTACGAGCACTTAAAACCGAGACAAGCAACATCACAGCTGTTGTGACAATGGCTGATGATGGGGGAAGTTCTGGTCGTTTGCGCCGCGATTATGGAATGCAACCCCCCGGTGATCTACGTAGCAATATCACAGCATTAGCCAAAGATGAAGCGCTAATGACGCGGTTATTTAATTATCGCTTTCCAAGTGGAGAATTGGGGGGGCATAGCTTCGGGAATCTATTGTTGGCGGCATTGTATAACCTTGAGGGAAGCATGGATAGGGCCGCTGATGCTGCTGGACGTATTTTGGCAATTCAAGGGCGAGTATTACCTTGCACATTAGATGATGTGCACCTTGTGGCTGAAGTCGAACATTATGAAACGAAAGCTGTGACCAAAGTCGAAGGAGAATCTAACATTCCCTCGTCTGCATGGAAGATTCGACATGTTTCTTTGAATCCTCCCAATGCAATACTTTATACAGAGGTATCTCACTGTATCTCAGAAGCACAACTTATCATTATTGGGCCGGGCAGTTTGTATACTAGCATTATTCCCAACCTCATTGTCTCTGGAATGCAAGAAGCTATTCGCAAAAGCTCAGCTCTAAAAATCTATGTTTGTAATATTGCCACACAACCGGGAGAAACCGATCAATATAATGTCGCCGATCACATATTAGGCATTGAACAACATGTTGGGACTAATTTATTTGATATTGTTCTAGCCAACAATCATTACCCCATAACTAATGCGGGGCCAAATACAATCTATGTAAAACCTGTCCCCTCAAAGCATCCAATTCATGAACGTTATCGCATTGTTTATTGTGATTTAACCGATGATGAACGCCCGTGGCGACATTCCCCAGAAAAACTGCGAAGTGCTCTTTTAAAACTATATGGGGAGCAATTTCAGCTAAAAGCACAACGAATATCATCATGACAGTTTGATGTTTTGCGCTAAAATCAATAACGATTGTGTTCAATATACACAGAGGAGCTATTAAATTATGGCAATACGTATTGGCGTTAACGGTTTTGGACGCATTGGTCGTCAAGTTGTAAAATCGATCCGTCAGCGCTATCCTGATAAGTTCGATATTGTTGCTTTTAACGATCTCGGCGATCTGCAAACAATGGCGCACCTTTTCCAATATGACTCCACATATGGACGTTATAATGGAACAGTCGAAGTTCGTGAAAGCGCTTTAGTGATTGATGGTGACGAAGTCAAGGCATTTGCAGAACGCGATCCTGCCAATATACCTTGGGGCGATTTGGGTGTAGACATTGTTATCGAAAGTACTGGTCTATTTTTGAATCGTGAAAAGGCCGGTGCCCACTTACAAGGTGGGGCTAAGAAAGTGATCATCTCTGCGCCTGCAAAAGGTGATGTAGATGCCACTTTTGTATTAGGGGTTAACAGCCATACCTATGATCCCAGTCGCCATCATATCGTTTCTAACGCATCTTGTACAACAAACTGTCTTGCGCCAGCAGCAAAGGTTTTGCAAGATAAGTTCGGTATTCAAAAAGCAATCATCACAACCATTCACTCTTATACACAAGATCAACGCTTGTTGGACGCGCCACACAAAGATTTGCGTCGTGCGCGTAGTGCTGCCAATAACATTGTCCCTACTACTACTGGGGCTGCTCGTGCAGTTGCGCTTGTGATTCCTGAATTGAAGGGTAAGTTTGATGGTATCGCTGTACGTGTTCCCACACCCACTGGTTCACTTGTTGACTTTGTTGGGGTGATGGAGCGCGATCTGACCACCGAAGAAGTGCATGATGCATTTCGTGAAGCCGCTGAGGGTGAGCTCAAAGGTATTTTAGGCTTTGAAAGCGTCCCGCTAGTATCCACAGATATTATTGGCGATCCACGTTCTAGTATCGTTGATGCAGACTTTACGATGGCCTTTTCAGGAAACATGGTGAAGCTGTTGACATGGTACGATAATGAGTGGGGCTATAGCTGTCGTACAGCTGATTTGGCCTTGTTGATGGGCGAACAACTCTAATCCTCACAATTATCAACTTTTGCTAGAGATCGTTATGGTCTCTAGCAAAACATCACCAAATGTGTTGAGTGTCCATGATCTAACTTAATGACAAGGATTTTATACAATGAATAAGAAAACCATTCGTGATATTGATCTCAGTGGTAAACGTGTTTTGGTTCGTGTTGATTTCAATGTACCTCTTGACGGTGAAACCATTACTGATGACACGCGCATTCGTGCTGCTATTCCAACGTTGAAGTATATTTTAGAGCAAAAACCTAAAGCACTTATTTTAATGTCTCATCTGGGCCGTCCTAAAGGGCAACGTTCTGAAAAAGATTCATTACGTCCTGTTGTGCCCGTGTTATCAGAATATCTAGGCGTGCCTGTTGCTTTTGCTGAAGATTGTGTTGGCCCCGTTGCTGAACAAGCAGTGGGTGCTTTGCCAGAAGGTGGTGTATTGTTACTTGAAAATACGCGCTTTCATGCCGAAGAAACAAAAAATGATCCTGAATTCGCTAAGCAACTTGCAGCGTTGGGCGACGTATATGTAAATGACGCTTTCGGATCATCTCATCGTGCTCACGCAAGCACAACAGGGGTCGCAGAGTATTTGCCAGCAGTTGCGGGTTTTCTGTTGGAGCGAGAAATTAACTTCTTAGTCAACGCAATCGAAAACCCAGAAAGACCATTTGTAGCTATTTTGGGTGGTGCCAAAGTATCAGACAAAATCGAGGTGATCCAAACACTACTTACCAAAGTGGATAAATTACTTATTGGGGGTGGAATGGCAAATACTTTTTTCAAAGCACGTGGCACTGATGTAGGTGATTCATTAGTTGAGGATAATGCGTTGGATGTGGCACGCAATCTGATGGCTGCTGCTGGTAATAAACTAATTTTACCGCGAGAAGTAGTCATTGCCGATGCATTTGATAATGATGCGAAAACAATGTCCATCCCCTCAGATGAAAATGTGCCTGCGGGGTGGCGTATTTTAGATATTGGTAGTAGTGCTGTAAGCGCCTTCCAAAAAGAACTAGAAAATGCGCGCACGGTGGTTTGGAATGGCCCAATGGGTGTTTTTGAAATGCCGAACTTTGCACGTGGCACTTTGCAATTGGCACACACATTAGCAGAGTTGACCGAAAAAGGAGCCACAACTATCATAGGGGGTGGAGACTCGGCTGCAGCCGTTACACAAGCTGGCCTAGCAGATAAGATGACCCATATTAGCACTGGTGGAGGCGCAAGTTTGGAGCTATTAGAGGGTCGTCAATTACCCGGCCTAGCAGCACTTGATGATAAAGAATAAGTTGTGCAGCAACGCGGTTGTGCATCAATGGCGATCTGCTTAAGCGATTGATTTCAGCCACATATTTAGATGAAGGAGCTAAGGGAAAGATGAGCTTTTCCATTGGGCAGCAAGTAGGGCCTTATCGTATTGAGTTACGTATTGGGCAAGGTGGCATGGCCACTGTATACAAAGCCTATCATGCCAGCTTAGATCGTTATGTGGCGATAAAAGTGATGCACATTGCGTTAAGTGAAGACCCTTCTTTCCTAGAGCGTTTTCGACGCGAAGCGCAGATTGTTGGGCGCTTAAGCCATCCACATATCATCCCAATCTATGATTTCTCAACATTTGAAAATCAACCTTACCTTGTGATGAAATATGTGGAAGGCGAAACACTAAAGCAACGAATGCGCCGCGAGCCCTTAACACTTGAAGAAGTGACAAAGGTCATTGAGGCTGTCGCTTCTGCTCTTGATTATGCACATCAAAATGATGTTTTACATCGTGATGTTAAGCCTTCTAATATCATTTTAGATACAGACGGAACGCCGTATTTAACAGACTTCGGTCTAGCACGTGTTGCCAGCTTAGGGGAATCAACACTGAGTGCTGATGTAATGTTGGGTACACCGCAGTATATATCACCAGAACAAGCACGTGGTGTTCGAGATTTAGACGCTGGTACAGACATCTACTCATTAGGGGTTGTGTTATATGAATTGGTAGTGGGGCGTGTGCCTTTTACTTCTGACACGCCCTATACCATCATTCATGATCATATCTATAAACCGCTTCCTTTGCCCACTTATGTAAATCCTAGTGTATCACCTGCTGTAGAGCAGGTTTTGGTCAAAGCGCTTTCTAAGGAACGCTCGCAACGGTATACCAGCGCTGGAGATTTGGCAAAGGCTTTTCGTAATGCTGTGCAACAAAGTAATATGATCGAAATTAGCTTGCATACAATGCGTCCAGAAGCCTTTGATGAGCCCCAAGCCGCTGCTTTTCCACAACCCCCTGCTATTCCTTCCCCACTGATGCCCAATGTAACACCAAGTGGCACGGTACTAGTGCCCGGCAGTTCGGCAAATTATCGCGTCAATCAAGCGACAGGCAACGGGTGGGTCATTACGGGTTGTTTGTTATTTATTGTCACCTGCCTAATATCTGCTGTGATTTTGCTATCTGCTATGAATGACGAGCGTATTCGGATGGAGTGGGATGAAGCTCAAGCTGCTGACGCTAACGACACGATCCTTATTGATGATATGGCGACAGATGAACTCACTGCTGAGGTATTATTCTTAAATGCAGAAGCAGATACATTAAAACAAGAGCAAGTGACATTATTTCAAGAAGTATACCCTAATGCATTAGGTGGGCAGCTTGCCCAAGTTTATTTGTCATTAGAAGCTGAAGATGCATCAGGGGCCGCACAGGCTTTGCGAGACGCTGTCAGTAACGAAGAACCTGATCCAAACTTGATGTCGCAGTGGGCAGGCTTGCTCATCGAACATGGATATGATGAGCCCGCACTGGTTTTATTTACTGCTGCCTATACACGAGGGTTTGAAGACCCTGAAATCCGTGAAGAAGCGGGCGAATATTTGTACAACCAAATGAGTGGTTTACGTGGCCCCGACATTGGGCGAATGTGTGCACTGTATGAACAAGTTCCTGCCTCTCCGCAATTATATATGCTTGCAGCACAGGCGTTAATCAGTACGAGTGAGGATATACGTCCTCCTGACGATAATCGTGGAGATAGACCCAATTTAGATGGATGCCCCAATATAGAAATTGATACCGCCGACAAAATCATCGAAAGAGGTTTAACACTTGCTCCTGATATGGCAGAGTTGTATTTGGTATTGGGAAACTATTATGAATCAATTGGTGAGATGGAATCTGCTATAGAAAATTGGCAAGTAGCCACTGGATTTGAGAACGCACCACATTGGGTAGTTAGCAAAGCTACTGTTAAACTAGACCAAACATTATCCTAGATTGATTGCATTGTTTAAGGAGCAATTGAATGCGCAAACCAATGATGGCGGGCAATTGGAAAATGCACAAAACCATTGCCGAAGCCGTAGCTTTCGCGGAAGCCATTAAGAATAGAATCAATGGCTTAGTATCTATTGATAGAGTTGTTTGCCCAGCTTATGTGGCGCTTCCTGCAATGAAACAGGCTTTGACAGGTACTGATATTGCTTTAGGCGCGCAAGATGTACACACACAAGCACAGGGCGCTTACACAAGTTGTATATCAGCGCCTATGCTACAAGGGCTTGTTGATTATGTCATTGTGGGGCACTCTGAAACACGTCAATATTTAGGTGTTACGGATGCAGATGTGAACCAAAAAGCCAAGATTGCGCTTGCACACGGACTAAAACCGATTATCGCAATGGGAGAGTCTCTTGAGCAAAACGAAGCAGGGCAAACTGAAGCTGTTTGTGATCGACAAATTCGTGCAGCTTTAGATGGTATTACTTCTGCACAAATGGCTAATGTCGTTATTGCCTATGAACCAATTTGGGCAATTGGTACAGGTAAAAATGCGACTCCTGAACAAGCTCAAGCCATCATCGGCGGTGTAGTACGCAAAGCACTAGCAGATTTATATGGCGAAGAGATCGCACAAGCTACGCGCATCTTGTATGGTGGTAGCATGAAACCCGCTAATTGCCATGAATTGATGGTGCAACCCGATATTGATGGCGGTCTAGTGGGCGGAGCATCTTTGGATGTAGAAAGTTTCACAGAAATGATCGAAATAGCAATTCAAGCAAAAGGCCTTTAAATTATCGATGGATCCAACCATCATTTTAACCCCTTGGTTCAACCTATTATTAATACTCGTGCCCCTGATTCTTGCTGAACGGTGGATACATCGACATTTGTTTGGTGTTGCCTATTTACTCACAGAAGATAGAGAACAAGCCACTGGTCTTTATTATATTATTTTCATGCCCGGCGTGGTACTGCATGAATTTGTGCAGTACCTTGTTGCGGGCATTTTGAATATTAAAATTAAAAAGATGGAATTGCGCCCTCAACCGCAGGACAATGGTACTATCCGTTATGATTTCATCACCATTGATAAAACTGACAAAATTCGTTCAAGTATTATGGGCGGAATGCCTTTTTTAATCGCCGCAGGTATTGTCTACTATATTTCAACGCAGATTCTAAATCTACATGCTATCCCAGCAGCGTTGCAAACGGGCGATTTAGATGTCTTATGGCAAGCAATCTTAGATCAGTTTAATACGCCAGATTTTTTCTTATGGTTTTATCTTCTGTTCACCATTAGCAATGGAATGATTCCTACTAAAGCAGATCGCGATGGCTGGGGACTTATTTTAGGGGCTATAGGGGTTTTATCTCTTATATTTTTAGTTATCGGCATTGATGAATTTTTGATCGAAACGCTAACAGGGCCAGTTACTGAAGCACTGGAGTTGGTGACAGTATCTCTTTCAATTATCTTGATTGTGGATATTGGAGTGATTTTTATACTTGGTTTTATAGAGGATACATTAGAACGTTATCGAGGGTACCGCGTTGATTATGGCGGAAAGACCGCCGCGCAAAAATCAAGCACACGGCAACCCGGTAGTAATATTCCTATTCCAAAAGGAGAACCAATGCCCTCGATCTATAACCTAACCCTCCCTGTACCAGAGCCGCCACAAAAACCCGATGCCCGTGCTGCAGCGGCATTGCGTGATGCACTTGCCGATGTTGGCAGTGTTCGCCCACCCGCTTCTTAAAACCACGCCCAGCAAAATCCCATCAATATGCCATTTTCAACTTGACAATCATATAGAGCAATGCTAGTATTAGCGCTCAACGTCGAAAGGAACTACCAACCCCCGTGGCAACCTTGCATTGCGTCAAGGCAATGTCTACGGAATTGAGTTGCACATAAACTTGAGGCTGCCTCGGCGCTTTGCGTTCGGTTGGGTAGCCTCAAGTTGTGTGCAAAATAAAAGTGGTTCGCCGTTATTAAAATGTGATCTGGCCAGATTTACGAGTAGTACGGAGATAGGAATGCCTACGATTAATCAGCTTGTGCGTAAAGGGCGCAAGCCAAAAAAGCGCAAAAGCACTGCGCCTGCACTTCAATATACATTTAATTCTTTTAAGCAAAAGCGGGAACGCCAACCAAAGGGTTCTCCGCAAAAGCGTGGTGTGTGTACATTAGTACGTACACAAACACCGAAAAAACCAAATTCTGCGTTGCGGAAAGTGGCACGTGTGCGTTTGTCAAACGGTATTGAAGTCACGGCTTACATTCCCGGTGAAGGACACAGTTTGCAAGAGCACAGCGTGGTACTCGTGCGCGGCGGTCGTGTACGTGACTTACCCGGTGTTCGTTATCACATCGTGCGTGGTGCACTTGATGCTGATGGCGTACAAAAGCGTGAACAGGGCCGTAGTAAATACGGTACAAAACGTCCAAAAGACGCTAAGAAATAGCGGAAGGAATAGTGAACTATGCGTCGAGACAAACCACCAAAGCGTACTGTTCGACCAGATACACGCTATAACAGCGTCGATGTCTCTATGTTTATCAATCGTATGATGCGTGATGGCAAGAAAAGTGTTGCAACACGTATCATGTATAACGCTTTTGAGATTATCGAAGAGCGTGCAAAACGCGATGCGATGGAAGTTTTCTTGCAGGCCATACGTAATGTAACGCCTGCTGTAGAAGTGAAGCCGCGTCGTGTTGGTGGGTCAACATATCAAGTGCCTGTAGAAGTACCAGCAGATCGGGCGCGTTCATTGGCAATGCGCTGGATTTTGGCCGCAGCACGCGCACGCAATGGGCGCAATATGGCTGAAAAGCTAGCCGCTGAGTTGATGGATGCCGCTAATAATCAAGGCACTGCAATTAAGAAAAAAGAAGATACTCATCGTATGGCCGAGTCCAACCGTGCCTTTGCTCATTACAAATGGTAAAACTCGAGTCGTTAGTATTTCGTTCAATAGGGGAAAAGCTCACGTAAATGGCTATCAAACCGCTTGATCTCACGAGACTTCGCAATATCGGTATCATTGCTCACATCGATGCCGGCAAGACTACTACGACCGAGCGCGTGTTGTATTACACGGGCAATATCCATCGTATCGGTGAAGTGCATGAAGGTAATGCGACTACCGATTATATGGAACAAGAACGCGAACGTGGTATTACCATTACCGCAGCAGCCGTCACAGCAAGCTGGAAAGATCATCAAATCAACATTATTGACACCCCCGGCCACGTAGATTTTACGGCTGAAGTGCAACGGAGTTTGCGCGTATTGGATGGTGGTATTGTTGTTTTTGATGGTGTCGCCGGTGTTGAGCCACAATCAGAAACCGTGTGGCGACAAGCTGATGATTACCGCGTGCCACGTATTTGTTTCGTTAATAAGATGGATCGGACGGGTGCAGACTTCAATCGCTGTATCCAAATGATGAAGGATCGTTTAGCTGCAAACCCAGTACCGATTCAAATTCCAGTAGGGTCAGGAAACGACTTTGCTGGAATTATTGACTTAATTCGGATGGAATACGTTACTTATGGCGATGATTTAGGTACTGCCATTGAACGCCATCCAATTCCGGCTGAACTAGAAGCAGAAGCACAAACTCGTCGGGCTGAAATGGTCGAATCCATTGTTGAAACCGATGAGTTTTTGCTAGAGCGTTATTTGATGGAAGAAGAAATCACAGAAGATGAGTTGATTAGTGCTTTGCGCGCTGCAACCATCTCTGGTGAAATTCAACCTGTCTTATGTGGTTCAGCGCTAAAGAATAAGGGGGTCCAAATGTTGTTGGATGCCGTCGTAGACTATTTGCCCTCGCCACTAGATATTCCTCCTGTAGAAGGAACAGACCCAGTAAGCGGTGAGCGCATCACTCGCCAAGCAAGCAACGACGAACCTTTAGCTGCTTTGGTCTTTAAGATTGTTTCTGACCCATTTGTGGGACGGCTGGCATTTTTCCGCGTCTATTCAGGTATTCTAGAAACCAGCTCATACGTTATGAATACCACTAAGAATAAGCGCGAACGTATTGGCCGTATTGTACGTATGTTTGCCGATCGACGCGAAGATGTTGAAGCTGTGCAAGCTGGAGACATTGCTGCGGTATTAGGACTTAAGGATACCTTCACTGGAGATACGCTCGCAGATATTGAGCATCCAATCATCTTAGAGCAAATCAAATTCCCCAAACCGGTTATCCAAGTCGCAGTTGAGCCAGCCTCAAAAGCTGATCAAGACAAGTTGTCGAAGGCTTTGCGTGCTCTCGCTGAAGAAGACCCCACTTTTACGGTGACAGTTGATCCTGAATTAGGCCAAACGATCATCGCAGGCATGGGAGAACTACACCTAGAAGTCTTGGTGGATCGTATGAAGCGAGAATTTAACGTTGATGCGACAGTAGGCCGCCCACGTGTTTCCTACCGCGAGACCATTACACGTCCAACTCGTGTGGATACGACATTTAAGCGTCAGTCTGGTGGTAGCGGTCAATACGCACGTGTTGTCGTTGAATTTGAGCCACTTTCAGAAGAAGAACGCGAACAAAATGAAGATGAAGAACTCATTTTTATTGACGAAATTCGCGGCGGCGCGATCACACGAGAATTTGTACGTGCGACTGAAAATGGAATGCGCGAAGCCATGAGTGGTGGTGTCATTGCTGGGTATCCCGTTGTTGGCATCAAGGCTCGACTCGTGGATGGCGCTATGCATGAAGTGGACTCTAGCGAAATGTCCTTCAAAATTGCAGGTTCTATGTGTTTGAAGGAAGGTGTTCAAAAAGGTGGACCTATCTTGCTAGAACCTGTGATGCGTGTAGACGTAATTGTGCCAGATGAGCATACAGGTGATGTCGTTGGCAGCTTGTCTTCACGGCGTGGCATCATTCAAGGAATGGAACCGCGTGGAGAAGGTGTCTCTGCCGTGCGGGCTATTGTGCCACTCGGTGAAATGTTTGGTTATACCACTGACCTGCGTAACATGACACGTGGACGCGGTAGCTTTAGCATGGAATTTGAACGCTACATGCCTGTTCCTCAAAATATCGCTGATGAAATCATTAAGAAAGGTTAATCAGAAGGAGAATATCAATGGCTCAATTTGAACGTACCAAGCCCCATGTCAATATCGGTACCATTGGTCATGTTGACCATGGCAAGACGACACTCACAGCGGCTATCACCAAGAC
>RFGP01000193.1 GCA_003697365.1 Chloroflexota bacterium
GGAATAAGCAACTCGATATGTTGGTGACCTGCTGTGTATTGAAGGCACCAAGCACCATTTGATCTGGGTCTACTTCAATTTGGTGAGGCATTGTTTCTAATGGAATGTTTATGATGGTATTATCTTGTAAGTCGAATTGCTTTGTCTCTAGAATAGTATTATCGGTTCCAATAACGTGTAAACTGAGAGTTACGTCATAAGTTGCATCGCGCTGATTACAAATGCGAATACTTAGAAGCTGATCTTCATAATGCCAAGCTAATATATAACGCGGAATACCAGAGATTTGTAACCATTGATGACGAAAAACTGTGAGGTCTTGCCCGCTAAATTGTTCGACAAACTGAAAGAAGTTGTTAGTTGTAGCTGGAGATTTATATTGTGCCCATGCTTGAATCATCGGGAAAAATACGTCATCTCCTAATTGCAAGCGGAGCATGTGTAATATCCATGCACCTTTAATATAGCTATCTCGTCCAAATATTTCACTTTGAAGGGGGTAGGCTAAAGGTGTGGTGCGGCGACTTGCTGAGATAGCATTTTCTTGAAGGCTGAGCAAATTCTGAAATGCTTCAGTTCCACCTTGAGTTTCAACAGCCAACCATTCAGCGTAAGTGGCAAATCCTTCATTCAACCAAATATCGCGCCAGCTTGCTAGGGTTACGCTGTTTCCATACCAATGATGTGCTAGTTCATGCACAACAAGATCGAAAAAGTATTCAGGTGAGCTATAAGCAGTATCCGTAGGCAACATTGTCATGGTTTGTGTTTCGATAGCCCCGCCTTTAAGCGGAGTTACCACATGCCCATAAGTGTCAAACGGATAGGGGCCAAAGTACGATTCTAGTATTTGAAAAGCAATATCTGTTGTGCTCAAAATGTACGCAACAGCTTCTGCAGTCCCATCATAAGCATAGTGTTGAAGAGGTATTCCGCTACTCGTTATGTCATCTATGCGATCGTAGAATGCAACTGCAACAATTGAAAGATTTGTTCCCATAGGGTAGCGCATTTGCCAGTGGTAAGTCGTGTAATTGCCTTCGTTGTTCATATTTATTAACACACCATTTGCCACAGCAGTATACTCTTCAGGAACACGAATGTGAAAATCGTAGGTTGCGCGATCAAGAGGATGATCATTGCAAGGATACCACGTATGTGCACCATCAGGCTGGTTGGCAAAAGCGAGTCTTGGTGGTTCGCCTTCGTATTCTAAACCTACCCTAAAGTTGTCACTATATGGTGTATCTGTTGCTTGTGCAATTCCCCAATATATAATTTCAAGAACAAAACGTTGCCCATACTCCATTGGTTCGTTCAAACTGATTTTCAATTTTTCGTTTGCTTGCTTGAAGGATGCTTCCACTCCATCTACCTTGACTGATGTTGCTTGCATTACGCTAAAATCAAGGCTGAATTGTGATAAGTGATGGTATTTTGCTTGTATGGTAAGCGTGGCGATGCCTTGTATGAAACGATCTGTTGGTATGATTGTTAAATCCAAATCGTAATGAAGTACGTCATATCCCATATTGCCGATTTCTGGCGAAAAATCGTCCTTGATGATAGAAGGCTCTGCCCGAATACGATCAGGGATATTAGCTTGGATTAGTACCGTGTTGATCGAAATTTCTTGTAAAATCTCATCTGCTTGCCAAAGCTGATGGTACCAAACCGAAGCAGGAGTTAAATATAGCTTGTTTTGTTCTTGTCCCCAATATAACCCAACAATATATCCATCTGTGTCGTAGATTGGCGTGCCTATTGGTAAGCGCACTGGCTCATTGGTTGAAAACGCGATGACAACTGAGCGTTGTTGGCTGCCATCAAATATGCCATGCGCAGGTTGATCTTGGAGTGTTGGCTTATTGTCTTGGACGAGTCCCTGTATCTCAGTGGGTATTACCAATATTTGATTTTTATATAACGGGTAAGCTGAAATGAAAGCAGGGCGTAAGTTGCGTGCAAATGAAGCGTTTTCATTGATACTTAACAGCGCAATATCAAATTCACGATTAGCGTAAAGTAACTTCTCAATAGGGGTAGAATCTTCATACCCCTCGCGTTGTGCAGTCATGCCATTTGTTAAATTATAAGAGGCACATTGTTTCGTTGTTGGCTCTGTTTGATAAGAAAATCCTTGCCCGTCTTGACACACATACCCTAAAAATGGGTCTATAAGCGATTGATTCGGATATTCTTCTATTTGAATAGCGAGTTTTGGTGCTTGTTGGTATTCAATATCCCATAAATATCTTTCCCCAACGACATTCTGCCAAGATGTCAAGATAATGCCGTTACCTAAATATACCCCTGCAGAGCGTGTGCCAAATTCATCACGTAAGATAACAGTGCTCGAAGCCACTAAATTATCTTGAACTGGAAAAGCCGAGACCACACTTGATCTCGGCATTACTATGCATAGTAAAACTAGCCAACTTAAATGAACAAAAAACTTAACCTTCAACAACTGTCCAAGTTGCACGAAAGGCTTCAAGATCATTGGTATTGAGATACGCAATAATGTTTTCAACAGACGTAGTAGCTCTATAGACATGATCACTCGTTTGGCAGATGGTCACATCGACACCTGCTGTAGTTATAAGATTAGATGGATATGATTCAACACGTTCTGCAATAGTCAAGAAACTTTCCGTTACTACGTCAAACAGTTCACGAGAAGATTTTCCTTGACAATCACGCCGAACGCAAATACAGGTTTGAATGAAGAGCGCTTGATTTCCTTGTTGCTCTGCAATGAAGACCGCTGCATCCCCCACTGTTTGCTGCGCATCAGCTTGAATATCACTTACAAGCTGCGTCATCTCTCCATTATTGTCTATGGATTGAGCAACAAGCTGTGTAAGATCGGGGTTGCCACTACTTTCTGTTGTGTTATTAGCATTATTGCTAGCAATAAAGAACAAAAGTGTAGCAATGACAACTGCACTTAAGATGACTGCAACCGGCCCAAGCATACCACGCCGCTTTTTCTCTGGACGTGATTCCTTCTTGGTTTTTGCCTCAGTTTCGCTTGGTGAAGACTCTAAAAGTTCTGCAAAAGGATCGTATTCTTCCTCTTCTTCCTCACTCTCAAATGCGCTGAGATCGATGTCGGCATCTTCAGCAAAAAGTTCAGCTAGCTCTTCGTCACTCAATGGAGCTGATAGATCAGCAATGTCGAAGTCACTTGTGCGTTCTAGCTCAAGCAACATTGTTAACTCTTCATCACTAGGCGGAAATTGATCGTTTAGTTCATCTAATGTTTGGCGCGCCATTGTATTTTGTGGATCATACTTCAATACATTAATAAGCGCGCGCCGTGCCTCTGAAGGGTCTTCAACAGCATTTGCCATGAGCCACCATGCATTGGCGTTGTCTTGCGCAGAATTTGTCTCTTCATTTTCAAGAACACGGCGGATGAAGCGAATAGCATCATCATGCCGATCTTCTTGAATGAGATCATAGGCTTGTTCTAGTTGTTGCCGATTAAAATCACTTGCCATTTCGATACTCCCATTCTGATGGCATTATTGGACAACAGGTACATTGGTCGCATCATTTTCTACGATGATCAGACGTTTTGTAACCCATCCAATGCCAAAGGGGCTTTCAACCTGCCACCATAAACCATCTGCGCTTTGACCAATAATGGGCATCCGCGTTGCAGCATATACAAAACCAATAGGCTCAAATGCCACATTGGGGCCGGAACGAATATTGATAGCTCCTGTTGCAACAAATGCCACTGGGCCAGCAATTTCTGGTGCAACACTCACTGCTTCACCCGTAGCAGGATTCGTAACAGTAGCATTGTTAGCTGTTGCCACAGCTAGGTTTGTAGTGTCACCGCGAATAATGACATAACGACGATTGACCCAACCATCCACTGTTGCGCCATCAACGAGTACCCATGAGAAGTCAAGAGTACGCGCAAGCAAATCAAAAGTCTCGCCACCACGCACTGTTCCAACGATGGTGAAATCGGCAGAAGGCCCACTACGCACATTCAAAGAATCTGCATTCACAATCGCCACTGGGGTGATTATTGCGCTTGGGTCTACTGTATCAGTTGTAATAGGAGCACCACCAAACTCATTACGTGCAACAACAAAAGCATCAGAAACCCAGCCATCACCAAAAGGCGTGGTTACATTAAACCATGTGCGGCTTTCATTTGTCCCAATGATAGGAAGCTGATCACCACCTTCAACGATGCCCAAGATCGTATAGTTTACGCCGGGGCCACTACGTACATTCAAAAATGGTGCATTAACGACTACGTAGGCTTCATTCGTTATCGGTACGGTATTGGTAGTTTCTACTGCGGTTGTATCTGTGTCAGCACCTCCACCAGCTAATGGGCCAGCTGTTGTAAATTCGGCAGCAACCCACGAATTTCGTCCAAATTGTGAACGAACGTTTAGCCATTGGCCATCAGCACTGCGACCAATTAAAAATAATTGGCTACCTAATGTTACAGTTCCAAGTTTGGGGGCGAGCTCACCCGGCCCTGAACGAACGTTAAGCTCACCGATAGTAACCGTAACAATAGGACCCGGATCAACCACAGGAACACTTGCAGCATTCGTAACTGTGACAACACTAGCAGCGACCCAACCTTCACTGACAAAAGCGGTTGAAATTCGCCACCAACCACCATCGGGGCTTACTCCGCTAACAGGAACTGTTTCTTGAGCTTGTAGTACACCGACTATCCAGAATCCAGTGCCGGGGCCGCTACGAATGTTAGCAACATTATTTGCTGTAGCGCTTGCAACGCTGCCTTGCAGGAGGTGATCAGTTTTTGGCGAGATGTCCATCGCAAAGACTGTTGATGTTGGCAGCATGGCCGCGATAAAGGCGAAGATGATCAAATAAGAAAACCATTTTGCTTTCGGGCGCATTTTTACCTCATTCTCTTGAACAAGTTATCTTAAAATGATGCGATAAAGTTTTTAATTCAATTATGAGTTTACCAAAAGTGCGCCCAAAGCCCATAGATAAATCTATGGGGATGTAGAGCGCTTGAAACCTTGATGGCTTTATTTTAGAATAATTATAAGAATTCGCTATAGGTAAAATCAGGAAGTCCTGAGAGCGTATAGTGAAGAAAACGGGTTGGGGCATCAACCCTGTCGGAGACAGTGTAAGACGTGTTTCGCACGCGACCGTTGTGGATGGCAAGAATCCCCTGCCTTTAGGCATGGGGAGTATGTCAATTATCTGAATGAATTCCAGCAAATTTATATTGGAAAATAAAAAATACGCTTTCGGGCGTATTTTTCTGTGATGCCCTGGAGAGGACTCGAACCTCCACCCCGTAAAGGACACGCCCCTCAAGCGTGCGCGTCTGCCAATTCCGCCACCAGGGCCTGTGGGATAGGTACATTATAATTGATCTAACTGTTATGTCAATGTAGAAAAAAATCCCTCATCACGAGGGATTTTTTTGAGTGTATTAATCGCTTGATTCAGCGGATGATTTACTGGGCGTTGTTTCTTTTTGACCGAAGATCAGCCTTGAGGCGAAGCGTAGTGCATCGTCGAATAAGCTATATACTACAGGGACAACAATTAGCGTGAGAATTGTACTACTAACCAATCCTCCAATAACCACTGTACCAAGTTCTGCAGCAATGATGGCACCTTCTGTCAAACCAAGTGCTAACGGGAAGACACCAAATGTTGTACTGATCGCTGTCATTAAAATGGGGCGCAAACGTACCGTACCAGCTTCTACAAGTGCATCATAGGTGGACATATTCTTCTCGCGCTTATTCTGTTGGACGCGATCTAGGAATACGACCGCATTGGTCACCACAATACCAATAAGCATGAGCAGACCAATCAATGAAGACAAGCCCAGCACACGGTCAGTAACAGTTAATGCTACGCCAGCACCAACGACTGAAAGCGGTAAGCTCACTAAGATCGTAATTGGGTGAATGAGGTTGCCAAATGTTAACGCTAAGATAATGTAAACGATCAATGTTGCAATACCCATCGAGATGAAGATTTGTTGGAAGCCTTCTTGTTGTTGCTCAGAATCAAAGCCTTGACTGACCTCAACCTCTGCTAGTTGTGGATTGGCTTGGCGGTATTCGCTGACAGCTTTTTCTACAGCTTCTAATGCTGCATTGGTTATGCCAAGTGTATCATCATCTTCAATTTCACCACTAAATTGAATAGCCGGTACACCATCAATTCGGATATAGGTGGTTTCGCCGCTACCCAATCCTGATGCACTACTTTCTA
>RFGP01000194.1 GCA_003697365.1 Chloroflexota bacterium
AAGCAAGCGCCCTACATCCCCATCGCTAAAGCAAGGGGCTTTGGGCGCGGTTATCGGTAAAGAAGGTAACGTGTGCCAAGCCAAAAACCTCTTATTTTAAATGAACGGTATCGTATTGAGCGTAAATTGGGCAAGGGCGCAATGGGAAACGTTTTTCTTGCAATTGATTTACAGGATAACGAACCCGTTGCGATCAAAACTATTAGCCAAGAGCTCTATGAAAACCAAGAAATTCGTGAACGTTTCAATCGTGAAGTTGCGGCACTTCGTAAGCTGAACCATCCTAATATTATAGGCTATGTCGATAGTTTTACGGTTTCAGGGCGTGCATGTTTAGTGATGGAATTTGTAGGAGGTGGGACACTCGCTGATGTGATTCAAGATCGGCGACAATTAGAGCAAGGCTTTTTTAAGAGCATAGCGATGAAGCTCATTAGTGGGCTTCAGGCTGCTCATGATGCTGGAATTATTCATCGCGATCTGAAGCCTACAAATATTTTTATGACCGCTACTTTAGAGCCTAAAATTGGGGATTTTGGTTTAGCAAAAGTTCGCGATCTAACCTCTTTGACACGCACAGGCACAGCTTTGGGCACATTGGCTTACATGTCTCCTGAGGCATTTCACACAGTTGGCCAACTTGATCATCGGGCTGATATTTGGGCTTTAGGAGTGATTTTTTATGAGATGCTGACTGGTGCACTACCTTTTTCTACTGAAAGCCAGCCACGTTTGATTAACGCTATCTTGAATGAACCCCCAATGCCTATTGAATTTTATCGGCGAGATATACCTCCAAGTTGGCAATTACTGATTGAAACTTGTTTAGAGAAAAATCCACATGAACGTTATCAGTCTGTGCATCATATGATTGATGATCTTAATGAGGTGCCACGTTCTCGACAAACTTTTGTCGAAAGTAGTATATTGTCGAAAGATATTGGGTTGCGTTTTTTGGATGAAGACCTCGATATTGTATTATCTGAAGAAAATCAGACGCAAATAACGCTTAATTTAGAGGATTCCGCTCCAAGACTGCACCATGCTGAAGCACGTTCTTATAGCCGAGAACCAAAACCTTCAGCTTCAATGATGGTTTCAATTCTTAGTGGGCTTCTTATTTGGCTAGGCATCATTGCCGCTTTGATCGGCGGAGGCGGTTTTGTGTATTCATATTTTGAGCCAAACGCAAATTTCTTGAATAGCATTGAAACCGCTCGCCAGCTGTCATTGCTTGGCTCTATTTTGTTTGTAGTCGGGATGCTACTTGAGGCAATCTGGATTCAGCCACAGCACGCTTTACAACTAGTGATCATTGTTTTTGGCGTTACTATGACGTGGTTTCTATTTTTCTCTGACTTTGTTTTTAAGGGAGGAATTGCCGCTATTTTAGGGACAGTATTCTATTTAGTGGCTTTGACGCTGTATTTTCAAACTCGGAGGACTTAATCTACAACTTATTTATGCTATACCCATTTTGAGCAATTATAATATGGGTATTATTCTATCGGATAAAAACACAAGCAAAGGATGAAACTATGGCTGTACGTAAAGCAACCGCTGTTTGGGAGGGAACCCTTA
This sequence comes from Chloroflexota bacterium, assembly GCA_003697365.1. GTDB lineage: Bacteria > Chloroflexota > Anaerolineae > Aggregatilineales > J027 > J027. The sequence goes on from RFGP01000194.1 coordinate 1,582, forward strand.
AAGAAGGTAATGGTAAAGTAGGATTAGGTATTGGCGAATACCCTTTCTCATTTTCATCTCGCTTTGAAGATGGACAAGGAACAAATCCTGAAGAATTGTTAGGTGCGGCCCACGCTGGCTGTTTTAGTATGGCTTTGGGGGCGGCATTAGAGCGCGCTGGTTTTCCTGTCACGAAGATTGAGACCGAAGCGCATGTTCATTTAGATCGCACAGACGAGGGGCCGCGCGTGGTCAAAATTGACTTGATCACAAAAGCCCAAGTGCCAAATATCGATGAGGCAACTTTCCTTCAACATGCGCAAGGCGCTAAAGAAAACTGTGTTATTTCTGCTGCCCTCAAGGGAGTACCAGAGATTACGCTTAATGCGCAGCTGGTGAGTTAGTGTTCTAGCATTAAAAACTGCTTGCTCCACATCTCAAGAAGTTTAAGTAGTTTGAGGGTGGGGCAAGCGGGGAATGGTGAAACGGAAAGTCGTGCCATGCTCTGGGCGACTATCAACTTCAATCTTGCCGCGATGAATTTCCACGAAGCGACGTGCAATAGCTAATCCCAGACCAGTGCTGCGGTATCCGTCGGCTTGTTGCACGCGCGACTGCTCTCCACGATAAAAGCTATCAAAAATACGCGGTATATGGGTAGGATCAATGACACCGCCTGTGTTATGCACTTCAACTTGCACGGTTTGACCTTGTCGAAATGCTCTTAATGTCACTTCTCCATAAGCGGGAGTATATCGAATTGCATTGTCTAGCAAATTATACAAGACTCGTTGTATTTTATCTGGAGCCATGTATACAGGATCAATGTCTTTTGCAATATCGCAAGTGAGCTTAATATATTGACGCGCAGCTTTTGCGCTCATGCTGCTAATGCTATCAGAGATAAGATCGCGTAAGGAAGCTGATTCAAATTGTGCTTCAATATGGCCCGCATCAATTTGTGCAAGTTGGAATAAGTCGTCGATTAGATGGCTTAAGTTGTGTATTTCGGTTAGTGAGTTTACAAGATAGCGATTAATGGTTGCTTCGTCATTTACAACTCCATCTTGTATAGCTTCTAGCATCGCTCGGATGGAAGTTAAAGGCGTTCGTAGATCATGAGAAACACCTGCGATCAGGTCACGGCGCGTTTGTTCAACAGCACGCTGCTTTGCGTCTAGTTGCTGTAAGCTCTCAGCCATCCAGTTAAAACGTCTTGCAAAAGCAGCGAGTTCATCGTTGCCATCGACAGTTAAGCGCGTTTCAAAATGACCGTTTGCAAGATGATCTGTTGCTTGCGATAAGCGCTGTATGCGTTTAGTGATAGCGCTGGCGGCAAAAATGCCAGTGGTAGCACTAGTGATTCCTGCAAAAATTAAAAGTGCTGTTGTGACGATCAAGTCTTCTTCACTAATAAACATCAGCTGTACCGTAACCCATATGTTTAGAGATATGAGGCCAACAGCTAATCCAATAATGACAACAAGCGCCCAGTGCAAACTAGGTAACCATCGAATGAGTTCATAACGATAAGCTGCATAAGCAAAAAGCATTGTGAAAATGCCAGAAGCAGTTAAAGAGAGTATGAAGTTTTGCATTTTGGCAGCGGGTAAATTGAGATAGGCTTCTACAATTCCAATAGCTGCTGCTAGTGCAATACTTGTAGCAAGAAGTAACATGATGATAGGATGGCGAATCATGATGATTTAGTTCACCTCAAATTTGTATCCTACACCCCATACCGTGTGGATGTAAGTTGGGTTAGCAGGGTCAGGCTCGATCTTGTCACGAAGACGGTGCATGTGTACGGTGACTGTGCTTTCATCGCCATAGAATTCGTATCCCCAAATCTGATTCAAGAGTTGGGCGCGGGTGAAGACTTGGCGAGGGGAGCGTGCCATAAATAATAGGAGCTCAAATTCCTTAGCTGTGAGGGTAATGGGTTGTTCAGAACGATATACCGCGTGATTTTGGGGCTCAATCCTTAAGTCTTTAAAAATAAGAGGAGCATTGTGATCAACTTCAGTTTCGGCGTTGAAGCGACGTAATACAGCACGCACACGCATGACTAGTTCGCGCGGGCTAAAAGGCTTTGTGACGTAATCATCAACACCAACTTCAAAACCCGTAATGCGATCCTCTTCTTCGGTGCGTGCGGTGAGCATGATCACAGGCACGCGATGATTTGGATGAGTGTTCTTTTGGCGAATATGGCGCATAATTGCTAAGCCATCAACGCCGGGGAGCATAACATCCAATACCATAAGATCAATAGGGTGTTGTAACAGCTCAATGGCTTGTAATCCGTCGGCGGCTTCAAGCACTGAAAAACCTTCACGTTCTAAATATTTTCGTACTACTTCACGCACGGTGCGCTCATCTTCTGCGATTAGAATTTGTTTCATTAAAGCCTCTGCATCGAAAACCCTCTACTTTAGTGCATAATTGTTGATATGCCTAAGTCTAGCATGAACTTCTAACGAAGATATTACAACAAAAAACCCCTCAGGAGCGAGGGGTGTCTTGCAAGGAAAAGAGGTGCTTGTTAGTTGTTCAGCAGTTTAGGAATCCGAATCGGGATGCGGCGACGCTTGCTGCTTTCTTGTTTGGGGAGTGTCAAGCGGAGTACACCATTTTCATAGTGTGTCTCAACATGGTCGGCATCCACACCCGCTGGCAATGTAATTTGACGGCTGAACTTACCATAGACTCGTTCTTGTAAGAGAGTTTGTGCGTTTTCTTCACGCTTTTCTTGTTGTAGCTCGGCAACAATCGATAACACGTTCTCAGTGATGCTCACATCGATGTTTTCAGGATCGATGCCGGGCACATTGATGACCATTTCATATGCATCATCGGTCTCATGTAGGTCTATGGCAAGCATGTTATTATTATAAGCTGTGTTCCACAAGTTGGTTGTGGTTGGCCAGAAGCTGTTGAATAGCCGATCAAAAGTGTTTTGAATTTCCATAATTTCACGGGTTGGATTCCAGCGAACTAGGTTAGTCATAGTCACACCTCCTATACCCTGAAACTCATGCTATCACTTTCTGATTGCAACCACTATCATATGAAGGGAATGTAAAAGAAATCTAAGCATAACGTAAAATTTGTGTATGAAATTCTGATCGCTAGACACAACCTTTAAGTGTTTGTTGTCACCGTATTCAACCATTAATAGATCAGACATAAAGGAGTTTTCATGACTGTTCTTGTCACTGGTGGTGGAGGTTTTGTTGGCAGTAATATTGTACATGCCTTATTAGAACGTGGTTATCGTGTTCGCAGCCTAGCACGTGGTGAATATCCTGAGTTAGTTGCACAAGGTGTTGAGGTCGTGCGTGGTGATATTGGTGATCGGCAAACGGTTATACGCGCGCTTGAAGGTTGCGATGCTGTTTTTCATGTTGCTGCAAAGGCAGGACAGTGGGGGAATTATGAGAGCTATTATCGTCCTAATGTTGTGGGAACACAAAATGTGATCCATGCTTGCCGTGTGCATGGCATTTCCAAGCTCATTTTTACCAGTTCACCGAGCGTGGTGGATGGCGGATTTCCCATTGAGGGAGGCGATGAAAGTTTGCCATATCCTGCGCATTATGTAAGCCCATATGCAGAAACAAAAGCAATTAGTGAGCAAATGGTCTTGGCGGCAAACAGTGATAAGTTGGCAACTGTGGCAATTCGCCCTCCGCTTGTATGGGGTATAGGAGATAAGCATCTGATGCCGCGCTTTATCGCACGTGCTAAACAAGGCCGACTTTTTCGTATAGGATATAAAGCGCCTTTAGTCGATACTACTTATATTGATAATGTGGTTCATGCACATTTGCTCGCTTTTGAGCGACTTCATCCGCAAAGTAAAATTGCAGGAAAGGCTTATTTCATTTCTAATGATGATCCGCGTCCGGTGCATGAGATGATAAATTTGCTGGTTGAAGCAATGGGCTATCCACCTGCGCAACGTACAGTTCCCGCTTTCTTGGCTATGGCGGTTGCCACTATCGTAGAGGGATTTTATCGTCTTCGTAATAGCGCTGAAGAGCCACCGCTTTCACGTTTCATTGTGCAACAAGTTCTAAAAGCACGCTGGTTTAACATCAATGCGGCTAAACGAGATTTGGGGTATCAACCACTTGTCAGCATTGAGGAAGGGCTAGAGTATTTGAGGCAAACTATGAGAAAATAATGAATTCTCAAAGAATTCCTTTTTTTGCTAAATAATCGTAATGTATTATACTCTTTAATCTATAAATTTAATTTCCCCATCTTGTAGTTTTAAATTTAAAGGAGCTAAAAATGAAAAAATTAGCACTTTTTTCTGCGATCTTATTGATCGTTGTAATGAGTTATACGGCATTTGCTCAATCTCCCTTACCCACTCGTGCAGAACTAGAAGAAGGGTGGAATCAAATTTTCACCGGAGAAGGTACTACTTGCTCGCGTGGAACTGAATATAGTTTCTTTGCACGTCCTGCTGAAGGCGAAAAACTAATGATATACTTTGAAGGGGGTGGTGCCTGTTGGGACGAGTCGATGTGTAGTGTAGATAGCGGCACTTTTGTTGATGCTGTTCGCCCTCTCACTGAGGATAGCTATCAGTTTGGTATTTTTGATATTGATAATCCTCAGAATCCCCTTGCTGATTATAATATGGTCGTTGTGCCCTATTGTACGGGGGATATTCATACAGGTGATCAAACAGTTAACTATAATGACGAGTTAACGATTTATCATCATGGCGCGATCAATGCGAATGCGGTTTTGGATTGGGTTTTTGAAAACTATCCAAATCCAGAGGATGTCGTTATAGCGGGCTGTAGTGCTGGCGCTTATGGTGCGATTTATCATGCTTATCGTATCATGAGCCAATATCCGGAAGTTGCAATTTCATTGGTTGGCGATTCTGGTGTTGGCATTGCTAAGCCAGATTGGAATGGCTTAGAGTTATGGGGAACATTGAACAGCCTGCCCGACGAACTCAAAGAAGGGGCTGATTTAAGCTCTCCAGATACATTTACAAGTCAACTTTATACACGCATTGCTACGCTATTCCCTAATAACTTTGTGACGCAATATACAACTGTTACTGATGAAGTTCAAACGGCCTTTTATTTCTTTCAAGGTGGGATTGGCTGGCGTGGCCAAATGGAGCAATCTCTCACAGAGCTGAATGAGAACTTACCCAATTTTAGCGCTTTTGTTGCCGGTGGCGATGGGCATTGCATTTTGCCCCGTCCTGAATTTTATACATGGGGAGCTAATGGGGTTGCTTTCCATGAATGGTTTAGTGAACTGGTCGCAAATGATAGCGTAGAAGACGTGGTTTGCACTAATTGCAATGAAGTTGAAGTGATTGAGTAAGCTGATTAAAAATAGGGGGAAATAAAGCCCCCTATTTTTATTGTAGCTATTCAGCTACGACCGCCATGTTCAGCGCTAAGTTGGGGTCAACTTGAATGCCGGGAGCCATTGTAGAAGTCACGACACAGCGCTTTACAAAAGCACCCTTAACGGCTGATGGACGTGATACACGTAACGATTCCATGAATGCAGCCATATTTTCTTCAAGTTTTTTAGCATCGAAACTCACACGACCGATAGGGACGTGCACATTGCCTGTCTTATCATTACGATAGGCTACACGACCAGCGCGGGCTTCTTGTACCGCTTGGGCAAGGTCTTCTGGCTGGACAACCGTCCCTGATTTAGGACTAGGCATCAAACCACGACGACCTAATACTTTACCCAACCGACCGATCTTCCTCATCATAGAGGGGATCGCAATGGCCGCATCAAAATCTACCCAGCCCTCTTTCTCGATTTTGGCGATAATTTCATCATCACCAATGATGTCTACGCCCGCATCTTTTGCGATTTGCACCGCTTCGCCTTCGACAAAAGCAAGGATACGGACTTCTTTACCTAGACCATGAGGTAATAATACTGTGCTGCGCACTTGTTGCTCACTATGACGTGGGTCGATATTCAAGCGGCAATGCACTTCAACCGTTTCGTCAAAATTTGCAAATGCGATAGATTTTAGTAATTCGATGGCTTCTTGTGGTGTATAGAGCCGATCTTGATCTACTTTTTCAAGGGCGGCAAGATACTTCTTTCCATGACGTGCCATAAAATTCATCTCCTTGTGGTTAATGTTGAGCGCGTTGGCTCTCCCACTGATTTATTGTGTTTCAGAATGCAAAAATTACTCAACAACGGTAATGCCCATGCTGCGGGCCGTTCCCATCACTTGGCGCATTGCACCTTCAATATCAACAGCATTTGTATCGCCAGCATCAAGTTTTTCTTGCGCAATTTGCCGAACTTGCTCCATAGTGATCTTGCCGACCTTGTCACGGTTTGGCACACCAGAGCCTTTTTCTACGCCTGCTGCTCTACGAATAAGATAAGCCGTTGGGGGGCTTTTAAGACGGAATTTGAATGAACCGTCAGTATAGACCGTAATTTCAGCAGGGATGATTTCGCCAATACGATTGCTCGTACGGGCGTTATAGTCTTTGCAAAACTGCATCAAGTTGATGCCGTGTTGCGCCAATGCTGGGCCAACTGGAGGGGCAGGGTTTGCTTTACCAGCTGGTAATTGTAATGTGATGATTGCTTTTAACTTCTTTGCCATAGAAAAACCTATCCTTTACTTGACAGACAGCGAGGTGATCTGGCGGCGATCACCTCATTTAACGTGCGTGTTATTTTGTACGAACATCTATCGCTTGGCAAGCGTTGATTAAGCCTTTTCGACTTGTAAGAAATCCAATTCAACGGGGGTCTCGCGTCCAAAAAAGGAAACCATGACCCGCACTTTTGCTTTTTCCATGTCAATATCGCCGACGGTGCCAATGAATTCGTTGAAGGGACCATCGATAATACGGACTTTCTCACCCGGCTTGAAGGTGACTTTAATTTTTGGCACTTCTGACTCCATGCGGCGCAAGATTTGGTCAACTTCTTCTTGACGCAATGGCGTAGGATCGTTTCCCATGCCTACAAAGCCCGTAACGCCGCGCGTGTTGCGCACCACATACCAAGAATCTTCATCGAGTCGCATTTGTACAAGAATGTAGCCCGGAAACACTCGGCGTTCGATGGTGCGACGCTTGCCGTCTTTTACTTCAATTTCCTCTTCTGTAGGAACGATGACATCAAAGATACGGTCTTGCATACCCATTGTTTCAATACGTTGCTCAATGGCATGGCATACTTTTTGCTCTTGCCCAGAATAACAATGGACAACATACCACTTTTTATCATTATCCTCAGCGCTTTCAGCACTTGAAGTATTGGTGAGCTCTTCTTGAATTTTTGCGACAATGTCATCACCAAGCGATGCGCCTCGCTGGCTGGGCAATTCTTCTTCGCCGCTACCGAAATCTATCGGCTCTGGATCGTAGTCCAGTTCATCATCGTATCGGTCATTCACGGCTCTTTATCCTTACACTTGGCTATACGGTACTAGAAATTTGAGATTTGATCGGGCTTGATGAAAAAGTAATAGGCAAAAGCTGTCAATGCAACGGCAACACCAGCACCAATACCCAAGAAAAGCGTTTCATTTTCTAACGCTTGGCGGAACCACCACCCATAAAATAGATCGAAGATACCTAAACCAATGGACGAAACCACTGTAAAGGAAATCACCCAGCGTGTTAGACGATAGGTTTCTTCACGGGTAGGCCAAGTGACCTTTCGCATCTCTTCTAATGATTCAGCAATATAGTTGTAAATAGGGCGCACAACAGGGATGCGTTGAAATATGTTAGGTCTTGGAGCTGTAGCCGCACGATTATTGGCTGCTTGTTGCTCTGTTTTTGCAGTTGTTTTAGGTTTGCTGATGCTTTCACCCCGTCTGTTGCGTCGCTCGCGTCGGCGTTGACGCAATTCATTTTCAACAACAGCAAGGCTATCACCTGCAATTTCTTCTAATTCAGAATTTTCTGTTTCTAACGCCTCTTCATCGGCGCGATTACGTAGATTGACCACGAATTGTTCTCCTCAACATCAAAAATTTTGCACACGCGAAATTTCTAAGGTGGACTTTGTATAAGTCTATCAAATGCGCGTGGTTGCGTCTAGCGACAGCTTTTGAGGTCTTAAGATATTGTAGTTTTAGTGCCATACAAAACACCGCCTATATAAAGCGCAGGCGGTGTCTTAAGCACGTGCAGGGGCGGCAGGAATCGAACCCACAACCTACGGTTTTGGAGACCGTCGCTCTGCCAATTGAGCTACGCCCCTAGTTGAACTTGCGAGACAACTCTATAGTAGCGGTTGTCTCGCAAATTGGCAAGTCTTATTCAATGATTTCGGTGATGATACCAGCACCGACAGTGAGACCACCTTCACGGATAGCAAACTTAGAACCTTGCTCCAAAGCGACAGGCTTGGTCAACTCGACAATCAAGTTGACATTGTCGCCCGGCAGCACC
>RFGP01000195.1 GCA_003697365.1 Chloroflexota bacterium
ACAAGTCCGAGTGCTTGTGTTGTGCCATAGCGTTCGGTTTCAGCACGTGCCTGTAGGTACAATGCAATAGCTTCGGTATAGTCTTGCATGGCCACATAGACTCGTGCTAATCGTGTAAGGGTATCACTATGTTCAATATGAGCGGGTCGACGTGTGCTCTCTAAAGTATCAAGTGCATTTCGATAAGCGATGGCTGCTTGTGGATATTGTCCTTGCGCTTCATGGCTTGCTGCAAGGCTATTATACACGTGTGCTGTATGTATGGGGTCGGCATCGGGCAGAGCACGTAGCATCGCTAATGCATCTTCATATACATCGACGGCTTCAGCATAGTGGTTTGTACCTGCTAAAAGTTGGGCTAAAGTTGTTAAGATGCGTGCCGCATCGCCGGGATAATGTTGGCGATCAAAGCGTGGAATAGCATCTTGAATGGCACGAATGGCTGCGGGTGCATCATTCATTTTCAAGTAGATATTGGCAATTTTTTCTAATAATAACGCTTGATGATGTTCAACAGGGTGATGTTCTAATGCAATATGTAAGTTGCGCAATGCCATTTGTAAATCATTTAATTCAGCCTGCGCGGTTGCCACATATTCATGAGCGAGGGCATAAGTGAATTTTTGCGAAGCTATTTCTTGGCGTAACAAGGGAGTTAGTGTCTGAAGCGTTTCTTGCCATTGAGCAAGTTTCAGATAGATATGTCCTAGATCGCGTCGTGCACTCCAAGCGATGGGCGTTCCTGCATAATAACTTTCAGCGATCTTAACGGCTTCTTTGGCGATTTCTAAAGCATCTTCTGGTCGGTGATGATGTATGAGGCTTCTTACAGCTAAATTTAATGCCAATAGACGCACTCCATGCCTCTCATCATGCAAAGCGTCAGAGCGCCCTGCGAGCAAAGTCATCCATTGGTGAATGGTTCGCACTGCTTGCTCAATGTTGTCAAGTGCCTGCTCTGTACGTGCCTTGTTTGCAAGTATGAAGCCTGCATGTTGCAGATCAGGTGGAGGAGAATCGCTCAGATGTCGCAGTGCTAATTGACATATATCCAACGCTTGCCCATAACGTTTTTCTTCAAATAGCGCCATGAATAAAGCTGTTTGTGTGATGAAATAACTTTGTGGATCATGTTGGGCATCTTTATGAGTAAGCGCACGACGATAGTTGGCTATAGCGCGTTCGGTTTCACCATTTAAGCGATAGGCATCTGCGAGATGATGTAGGGCAATGCCAATGCGCATTTCATCACGCTTTGGTGAACTCTGTGCAATTTCGACTTCTTGTTCAAATGCCGCTAGCATTTGTTTTGCCTTGCCAAGTCGATGATAAGCTCGTCCCATAGTGCGATAAATGTTTGCGCGTTCTTGATGATGCTGATCTGGAGGGGTTTTGCTAAAAGCATCAAGCGCTTGTTCAGCTAATTGAAGCGCTTTCTCGTTATGTTGTTCCATCAACTCTAGTGCTGCCAGACCGGCATAAGCGCGTCCCCTTAGGGCTTGACTAGCATCTTTGAGCATCGGGAACAAATCTAAGCACTGATGATAAACCTGACGTGCTTTAGGTATATCACCTTTGTTGACATAGGCGAGTGCCATCGTCAGCATAATATCCATTCGCTTAGGATTTTGCTTACTGACAGTATCTTGAGCAATTTCATAACCCCGAATAGCGTTATCATAGTCGTGTTGTAGGTGGTAAATAATGGCGCGTAAATATGCACTATCGCTATCCTGCGACTCGGCTAAGGCTTCTAGTGCGTTCGCATACCGCCCAGCTTGTAAATACGCTTCTGCTTTTACATATGGGGCGAGGTTGTCTGCATAGGCAAGCGTATTGACCAGTGCTTCCCAGTTTTGCATATCTCGATAGATACGGACACGCTCTAAGATAGTATCTGGTTCGTCATCAAGTACACCCAATGCATCCTTATAGCGCTTTTGCTTGCGATAGAGCATTGCTAATCCCAAGCGAATAATATGTAAGGAACGCTCGGCTTTCAAATCATAGACTAAACGAGCGGCTTTTTCTAAATATTTTATGGCTAGATCATAATTTCCTTTGAGCTCATGGTAACGTGCATTGGCAACTAGTGCTTCAGCGTGCTCATGCTCAGAGGCGTGAACTTCGCTCAAAGTAAGCCCTTCTTGTAAAGCAGCTTCGGCTTGAGCAAGTTCGTTGTTCTCAATAGCTCGCAAGCCTTCAGCAATTTTTGCTGCGGCAAATGCGCGTTGTCCCATAAGGCGCGGGGTAGGCATTTCAACTGTGAGGTATTGAGGCGCATATTCATATAGGTAGGGGCCTAATGAACCGTTGACTTTTTGTAAAAAGCCACTATGTCGGTTTTGTTTAGCATATTCGATGGCGTGTACAATTTCGCGTTGGAAGCGATAAATTTGCTCTGCCTCATCTCGATGACGGCGCGCTATTCTTAACACCCAATGCTCGATGCGTTCAATAATTTTCTTATCAAAATTCTTATTTTGGTGCAGTTGTTCCCATACTACTCGTTGAGCAACATAATAGTTGCCTACTCGTTGGATGAAAGCGTGTTTTATCAAGAATGAAAGAGCGCGAGATGTTGCAAGTTGATCGTTGAGTTGCGCGGCGGCCATAATCGCCTCATATGAGCATCCGACTGCTGGTAGCAGCGCAAATGCTTGGAGAACTGCTAAATAATCGTTGGGCAAGGCTTTAAGCGAGAGGTCTAGGACTATCGCAAGAGGATCAGGATGATCGGGGTTAATGTGCTCATTGAGTAGTTCAACTACATGCTCTAAAGGTAGACTGTCTTCGCGAAAAAATGCGCCAACTAACATTATCGCCAACGGATGACCATTAAGGATACGTACAAGATGAGTGAGCCATGCTCGCATTTGTCCTCTTAACACATTACGATCGGTGATTCCGCAAGCGTACAACAAAAGCTCGAAACCATCATCATGTGGTAAGGGGCGCAAAGTCACAATATCATCTGGGTCTGGCGCGATCTCTTCGCCTTCTTCCACATCAGGTACTACACTATTGATTGCCATCAATACATGCTTGCTGAGTGTGGAAAAAACGGCTGCTTGCTCATGTGTACAGTTATCAACAACGATTAAAGTATCATCACTGAGAGCATCTCGCAGAATAAGCAGTTGTTGTTCAAGATCAGATTTCATCAAGGCTTGGCTTTGGTTGAGCAGCAGCGCTAATGTTTGAGGCAAATGTTGCGGGTCATCGATCCACCAAATGCGGCGATAGCGTTGGCGTGTGCGCTCATGATGTGCAATATGGCTTAATAATGTGCTTTTTCCTACGCCTAAGTCCCCGATGATTTTCACTGGGCCATTTCCAGAAAGTAACGTTCGCATCGCACGCTGTGATTCAGCTAAGCGTGTTTTTCCTAGCAATGGTGCTAGTTTTGGCACTAGCGTCAAAATAAGGGCTTGATCCCGTACTGCTTGAATCGGTTTGGGATACCAAACAAAAGGCAATGTTGGTATAGGGGGATCAGGTGGTGGTGGCGGAATTTGAACAACAAAAGGTGCAAGATCAAGCATGTGTTGATCTTGCTCAATAGGAAATTTAAGAAGTTCTAAAGTTTGTTCATGAAATTCCCCCAGCAAAAAGCCTTTTAATGCTGGGGTAAATGGTGGTAATTCTTGGATCGTCATAGTTGCCATTGTAGTTGTTTGAGCACACTAGGCACAACCTAGTTGTCGCATCAGATTCAGGTACTGTTCTGCATCAGCAGGGCGTAGCGCTAAAATGTGTTTAAGTGTCTTGCAAGCATCTTGTGAGCGATTATTGGATAATTGAATCTCAAGTACTTTTTTGAAGATTGGTAGTGCTTTTTGTGGTTGTTTAATTTGTTGGTATACCGAAGCTAATCTGAACAATATACTTTCATCTTGTGGGCGTTTTTGTGCTAGCTCTTGTAACAAGAGTAGAATTGCTTTGCCATTCCGTTGACGTGCGTAAAACTGCAATAAGCTATCTAACTCACTTATTGCTCCTACTGTGTCGCCTAGACGGAAGTTCAATTCAATGATCATTTTACGCGCTTTTGTATCGCTGGGGTCTAGGTTTTTAATATTTTCATAGGCCCTTAAGGCTTGGCGCGTGTCAAGGCGCGTTAACTCAACGTCTGCTAATTTGTGCAAAATACGAATGACAACTTGTTTGTCAATATGATGTCGTTGTGCTATTTGGATGGCTTGTTTTAATGTTGTACGCGCGCTATTGTAGTCTGCTAAATTGATTTGTGCTTCAGCAAGTGTTTGATATTGCTCAACAATTTCGTCGTAACGTTCTTCTTCCTCTAGCAGTTCAATAATGTCTTGACGCAGTTGAACATCTAGGGGAGCTAGTTGGATAACCTCATTATATATTTCGCGAGCGCGCGCTTTATTGCCACGTGCTAGATATGTATCCGCAATTTGACGGTATTTTTGTATGCCTTGATCTATCTGTCCCATCTCGACTAGGATTTGCCCAACACGCTGATGTGCCGCGAGGAAGTCAGGTTGCTTTTCGATGATATAGAATGCTTCATCCATCGCTAGATTGTATTTACGTTGTTTGATATAGCGATCTACCGCATTGATGGATTCAACAATTTCAGGTGGCACGCTCGCGATCTCAATGATGTCGCCGCCTTCAGGGCTTTGTATCGCACCTTCAAGTTGGTGGCGTGTTACTTCAACCCGTTGTTTCCAATCGTTACCTGTTAAAAGCTCAAAAAAGCGGGCCGTGATTTGCTCTAGCTCAACTTTATCGGATTTTTGAAGTTTTTGTAATAAGCGCTGATAAACAGCATCTAGCTGACCTGCTTCTGACTCACTCATCGCCATGCTTATATCAACATATTGCATGGTAAGTATGAGGTGACGTGCGGCTTCTTCTACATTTCCGAGTTTCATATGTGCAAGGCCAATGCCATGATATGCCCCCGCCATTAATTCATGATCAGATGTAGCTTGCTCAAAGTAATTGATAGCCTTTTTAGGCTCATTCTGTTTAAGCAATAATTCTCCGATACATAAATTTAATGGTGGCGTGTTGATATTAGCAGTTACAGCTTGCTGATAGGCTTTTAATGCTTGTGTGTCTTCTCTTACACGATGAAGCTCTATAGCTTTTACAAGCGCAATCGCCCCCGGATTACTCATCAGATCAAAATCGCCAATAAAGACAGCCAATTTTTCGAGTGCGCGTTCAACGGCTTCACCAATAGGCCCCTCTGGATTGTATTCAGCAACTGGTTCTTCAACAATTCCTTCGTCATCAAAACCTGTCTCGTCTTCTTTGGGTTTTGCTCTTAGGCGTTCATCAGCATAGATAAGTTCACCACCACTACGAATGGCTTGTAACATATTTAACGCCTGAGGATTGCGAGGGTCTAATCTCAGTGCACGTTCAACAGCTTGAATTGCGATCTGTGTCTTCCCTTGACGTTGGAAGTTTGCAGCTAATGTAAGGTATTCACGTACTGCTTGTTTTTTATCGCCAATGCGCTCATAAGCAATTGCGAGCTTTTGATGAATCTTAATGAGGCCGGGTGTAACACGTGTAGCGCGCTCCCAATTTCCAATCGCCTTCTCAAGGTCACGTCGTGCAAGATAAACTTCTGCAACTTGCAAATATTGTGCAGCAGCATCTTGTAAACGTCCCATCCGCTCAAAAACATCAGCACTTTTTTCGAGAGGCAAGGGATCATCGGGACTCAATTCATGAGCACGCTGATATACCTGTAACGCTTCTTGCAAGCGTGGTGGTCGGACGTTGATTAAAGCCAGACCTAAGCTATTGTAGGCTTCGGGTAAATCAGGGCGAGCGCGAATAGCCATCGAATAGGCTTGGATCGCCTCTTCCCAGTTTTTGCGCCACGCAGCATCATGGCCCGCGTTCATTAATTCTTCGTAACTATATTCACTGGCTTGCGATGAAGGTTTCGCCATACTTGTCATCACACTACTCGGTTAACATCGTTTATATCAAATTGGACGTTCACCCTAATTACGTAGGGAGGACGCTTATCATCTTGCCCAGTATACAACTATAATGGACTTATCCACAATTTTTAGTTGACACTGGGGTTTTGGGAGTGGTTATGTTTAATCGAATACAATATATCATTATTTTGTTCATAATGCTCATTGTTTTTAGTATAACGTTTTCTGCTGCAACTGCACAATCTGATGATGAACTTGAGAGAATCGATCAAGCGATGCAGCACTTGAGTAATTATATTGGACAACCTGTTTCGCGCACAACCAGTGAATGGAGTTGGGCGGAAACAATTTTTCCAAATACAAGTTTAGGATGCCCAGCAGCTGGCCAAGTCTATGAGCAACAGTCTGTACGAGCTTATCAAATTACCATTGTTTTTGGCGGTACTCGCTATGATTATCGCATAAGCGCAGATGGGGCTATTGTGATCTTGTGCCGTAACGGTAGTCCTGATCCAAGTAGCATTGGTATTGCATTTTCTAGTACACAAAATGAAACTTCCCAAGTTGATGTTGTGGATTTTGTCGATTCAATACAAGAACCACTTGAGCAAAGTGCATGGTGGGCTTGGACTTATGCTATAGAGTTAGATACACTCTATTTAATTAATCCAAATGGCGAACGACTTTCTTTACCACGCCCTAAACTTCCTAACGAAAATGTAAATGTTACACCTAAAATTGCCATTTCACGCGATGGACGTTACCTCATTATCTCTAATGCTTTGAACACGGGTGTTAGTGGCATTGGTTTTTATGATATTCAGGTCGGCAGATTCACACAAACGCATTCTTTGCGAGGCGGCGAAACTGCCTATTTAGGCTTAGGTTATGATAATTCTACGATAACAGGTATACCTTTTATCGTAGATGAAAGTAATCAGTATGTTGCGATAGGTTTAGCGAACACCGATTTTGTAAGTCCTTCGTGGCGCATTGTCGTATTTGAACTAGCTTCTGGTAATGCGCTATATCAGCTAGAAGGACGCAGTGCTTTAGTGAGTGCACTTGGCGAGCCTTTTGATCGTTTAGGGGTTGTTTTTCCTCGCATTATTTACTATGGCAGCGATGAAATTCATGCTCAGCTGATTCCTTTTGGTGCGGGAACAGATTCTACATATCCCGCTTTGCGTTGGCAGCCAAACCGCAATTTTGTGGCAACAAGTCGATTTGTGCATACAGGTATTGATATTGCTCCCGCGACATTATCGGTTCTTACCGCAACAATTGATAGTAACATTCCAACAACAACTGATGGCTTGAGTGTGGCTAATAATAGTATCAGCGTCAATGATCAGGTGCTATTTAGCGAGGCTGGAGCAATCTTATCAACACCACGATGGGGCGCTGGGGGCGAAGTTATCTTATTCCGCAAACGTGATAATACCAACAATAATTTTTTGTGGTTATCGTTGCCGACACAAGGCGGGCAACCTACGCCGCTTGATCCTACTATTGAGGCCGTATATGGTACTCCGCAAGGATACCTAACACGTTCTTCTACAGGTTTAGTGCAGCACGTGGACGTATTTACAGGTGCTGTAAGTTCCATTTGGCAGCCACCAGAAGGAATAAACGCCATAATTGTTTGGGCTTCTCAAGCGGATGTGCCGCTTAATCTGAATAGTGTGTTTATTCCCTTAGATATTACTGGCGTTGTTCATTGCCCTGATACACCAAAAAGTCGTGTGGCTATCGGATTTGACGCTGTTTCATCTGTGTCGTTGCGCGTGCGAGATACGCCGGGCGGTGAATATCAATTTACACTCAATGAGGGTACGCCTTTTTTGATCGTTGGCGGGCCACAATGTCAAGGCAGCTATACTTGGTGGCAAGTGCGCCTACAAGATGGTCGTGTGGGGTGGGCTGCCGAAGGAGATAATGAGCTATATTTTATGTCTCCATTAGAAGAGTAAATAGATGAACAGCCTAAAAATCATAACTCAAAAGACATACTCTCAAGTTAACATAGGGGGTATGTTTTTTGTCTTGACATACTCCCCATGCCTAAAGGCAGGGGATTCTTGCTATCCACAACGGTCGCGTGCGAAACACGTCTTACACCGTCTCCGACAGGGTTGATGCCCC
>RFGP01000027.1 GCA_003697365.1 Chloroflexota bacterium
AGGCTTAGAAGAAGAGGCTTATGATCTATGGATTAAATCAGCAGCCATTGACCTTGATAACACTAAAGGTAATGTTCAAGATGGTATTCATGCGGCGGCATGTGGGGGTCTACGTCAAGCTATTATCTTTGGCTTTGCAGGCTTACAACTTGATGATAATTCACCTCAAGGCTGGACACTGCACCCTCAATTACCCAAGTGGTGGAAATCAATTAAGTTCTCATTTTACTATCACGGACAAAAGCATACGGTCACTGTTGAATAATGCTTGCTTAAATCTTTTCCTCCGCTTTATATCTGGACGGCTCTGGAAAAATCAGAGCCGTTCAATTTTTAGATGAGTTGCCGTTCTGCCAATAAGTGTTGCATCTGTTGTATGGTAAGTTCATATAAACCTTGACAAATCAGATGCGCTTTCCCAACGCGCTCGGTTGGGCCAATGCCTACACATAACATCCCGCCACGTAAGGCAGCTTCTACACCAGCTTCTGCATCCTCAAATACAATGCATTGTCTCGCAGGAACACCAAGACCACCAGCAACCCATAAAAACAAATCAGAAGCAGGCTTTGTATTAACAACAGCATAGCCATCGCCAATCACATCAAATAGATGACTAATTTCTAAACGTTCAAGCACGGTATTAGCGTTGCGACTCGCAGAAGCGAGCCCTATTCGATACCCTTCTGCACGTGCGTTTTGTAAGAATTCATAGCTCCCACGCAAAATATCTTGTGGCGTTAAGTCTTTAAGATAATTCACATAATAGGAATTTTTGCGTGCCATCCACGCTTGAGCCGTTTCTTCATCAATTTTGCGCCCTTTTAATAGAAGCTCTAAACTCTCACGTCTAGAAACACCACGCAAAGCCTCGTTATCTTCACGAGTAAACGGTATACCTTCCTCATCAGCCAAGCGTTTCCAAGCGAGAAAATGAAATTCTGCTGTATCAACGATCACACCATCTAAATCGAAGATCATTCCGAATGTCGTCATCTCTGCCCCTTAAAATTATTTTCAACAAAAAGGTTAAACGTTTAAACAAAATACCAAACCGATGACGAATCCACAACAGGATATTCAATAGGCAAACAAAAATTAATGTTTTTCACGAAAATAAAAAATTTTCTTGTTTTCCAAAACGTTTTGGATTATTATATATTTTGTATATAGAGTTTTTTATGTTTATAAAAATAAGTTTTTGAAAGCTCTACAATATTATGGCTGTTACGTTAAAAGACATCGCTAAAGCAAGTGGTTATTCGATCACAACAGTTTCTAGAGCCCTAGCGGGATATAGCGATGTCAGCGAGAAGACGCGCAATCACATTAAGGCAATAGCAGAAAAACTTGGCTATCAGCCAAATCATATTGCACGCCAACTACGCAGCCAAAAAACGCGCACTATTGGGCTCATTTTGCCAGAAGCTGCATACACTGCCACCGATGAATTTTTCAGCCTTTTTATGATGGGGATTGGTCATGCCGCTTCTCTATATCATTATGATTTATTATTAGGTGTACAGATAACGGGTGATGATGAAATTGTCGCATATCAACGCATGGTAGGAGAAAACCGCGTTGATGGCATGATCATAGCACGTACCAAACACCACGATCAGCGCGTCGCCTATCTTCAAAGTAGCCAAACTCCGTTTGTTGTATTTGGAAGACTTGACCCCAGCCATCCTCACAATTTTGCTTATATTGATGTAGATAGTACATTAGGTATTCAATGCGGAATGGAACATCTAATTAGTTTGGGGCATCGTCATATAGGACTTATCCTTTCCCCACTAGAGATGGTATATACCGATTATCGTTTACAAGGTTATCAAAAAGGTCTTACAGCAGCCCAACTACCATTCCGTGAAGAATACATTGTTGTTGGCGATTTAAAGACTGAAAGTGGTTATGCGCTAACGCATACGCTGCTTGATAGCCAACCTCAAATTACAGCAATTGTTGCCTGCAACGATCATATGGCATTAGGTAGTATAAAAGCTGCACAAGAACGTGGGTTACGTGTCGGGCATGATATATCTATTATGGGCTATGACGATATTGTTGCTGCTGCACATGCCCACCCATCTCTTACGACCATACGCCAACCTATTTTTGAAATAGGCGAGCAAGTCGCCGCCCTATTGATCCAGCAAATTGAGAAGCTGAATTCCATCAATGCACAGCATACCCTGCTTGAACCTACTTTAGTGGTTCGAGAATCAACAGGCCCTTGTATACATAGTTAGAAAGGAAATAGGTCATAAACACGTTCAAATATTTCTACATTCTATCAAAGTAGTGTGATGTAGTAGTTGTAGTACAAGGAGAAAATAATGAAAAAGTTACGTGCATTACTCGTATTAGGTTTAGTACTTTCCTTCGTAGGCGGTTTTGTAGCACAAGCGCAAGAAAATCAAGTTACGTTTTTGTCAACTCAATTTAATACCGTTGATGAGGCAGAAAAGGCTTCAGCAATTGTCAGTGCTTGGGAAGGTGGACAAGCAACATTCACAGGCACAGAAGAAGGCCCAATGATCGAACTGCTAACTGCAGAAGCAGAAGCTGGCAGTGGTACAGTCGATCTTATTGGTGCACTACACGGCACATTCCCAACACTCGCCCAACAAGATTTGTTGTTTGATTTAAGCCCACTACTCGAAGAAATTTTGCTTGATTACGAATTACCCCCAGCCTACATTGAATTAGGCAAGATGGGATCAGATAACTATCAATA
This sequence comes from Chloroflexota bacterium, assembly GCA_003697365.1. Taxonomy (GTDB): domain Bacteria; phylum Chloroflexota; class Anaerolineae; order Aggregatilineales; family J027; genus J027. The sequence continues at coordinate 2,741 of RFGP01000027.1, forward strand.
CTATATCCCATGGATGCAAGCCACCTATATCATGGCCGCTCATGTTGATGCGCTGCAATACCTGCCTGAAGGCTCAGACATTAACGCCTTAACATGGGAAGAATTAGCCCAATGGGCAAAGAATATGTATGATGCCACTGGACAACGCTTACTCGGTTTACCAGTGGATGGCCTTATGCATCGTTTCCTAGAGGGGTATTTGTACCCGTCATTTACCGGCGGCATGGTAACCAATTTCCGTTCTGAAGAAGCCGTAGCAATGTGGGAATTCTTCCGCGATGAACTATGGCCTTATGTCAATGAACAATCAATCACCTATGCTTTTATGCAAGAACCCTTGCTTGCTGGTGAAGTATTAGTTGCCTTTGACCATACTGCTCGCTTACGCGATGCGTTCGAGCAAGAACCCGATAACTTCGTCGCATTCCCAGCACCTGCTGGCCCGGCAGGGCGTGGCTTTATGCCTGTAATTGCTGGTCTAGCCATTCCATTTACAGCGCCTAATCCTGATGGGGCAGAGGAACTATTACGCTACATGCTAACGCCAGAAGTACAAGGGCAAGTTTTGATTGAACTTGGCTTCTTCCCAGTTGTTTCCGGCGTAGACACTAATGACATGCCTGAGTTTGTCCAACTTCAAAGTGCTGCTGTAGAAGCACAAGCAAATTCAGAAGACGCGCTTCCTGCCCTACTTCCTGTAGGATTGGGAGATCGTGGTGGCGAGATCAACGAAATTTATCGCAACGCACTCACTCGCATCGTCTTTGACGGTGAAGACATTCAAACAGTTTTGGATGAAGAAGGTGCCGCACTTCAAACACTCTTGGATGAAACAGGTGCCGCTTGCTGGCCGCCTGATCCACCTAGTGAAGGCCCGTGCCAAGTGAAGTAAAGAACATTCTTCAATAAATGCATGATATGCAAAAGAGAGGGGAAGTCATGGCTTCCCCTCAACTATAAAAGTAGGTGTTATTATGCAAAAAAAATCCAATCAACTAAATGTTTATAAAATACGCGCCCAAATTATTCCCTATGTGCTGATTTTGCCTTCTTTATTATATTTATTTACCTTTTTTGGCTGGCCTATGATCAATGCTGTCTTGCTGGCAGTGCGACGCGAAAGCCAAATATTAGAAATATTTGCAGAACCCGAAAATCCTGACAGTGAAGTAACTGGGCGAATTAGCATTGGTAGCTCAGTCACCATCACAGACTATGAACTTGATTTTCGTGAACTTCAACAAGATCGTAGCGAAGATGTATATTGGTATAAGGTTGAAGGCATTGGTGAAGATGGCGACCCCGTTGAAGGTTGGACAATTGAAGAAAACTTAGATGAATGTTGCCGTCCCCGCTCAACACGTGATGGACGTATTCTCACCACCCATTTAGAAGATATTTTACCTATACATGCCGAACCCAATGCCGAGTCTCCCATTATCGGCAACTTTGATTTAACAGATCGCCGCATACAAAATGAACGGTTAAAAGACGTTATTATTTGGGAAGCGCTCACTGATGATGACGGCGAGACGTTAACATGGTTCTTAATCAGCGATGACCGAATTCGTACAAGCACTATTGGCTGGGTACAAGCACAATACATCCGACCTTTCAACGCTATCATTCGCATCACGCCTGAAGATTTCGCTATTGATCCAAGAAATCGAGCAGTCGTACCCGATGAAGCGCAACTTGTGCTTTATAGTGAACCAAGTTTTGAGGCTTCAGCTGTTGGGAATGTTGATTCACGCTTGGGTGTACAAATTTTAGATTACGTTATGCAGCCAAAATTTCTAGAGAATAATCGTTGGCGCGCTGAATATTGGTACTATGTATCTGCACGTCAATATATTTATCTGGACGCAATAGGTTTAGGTTTCACAACCATTGAAGGTTGGTTACATCAATCCGCCCTACTACCAACAGAACGTTTTAACAGCCGTATTGGTGGCAAACTCTATGATCGACAAGAAGTTATCACAAGTTTTCCAATTTATGAACAACCTGACCTTAGTAGCGCAATTCTATTAGAACTTCCTAGCGAAACACTTATAGATGTTTGGGAATACCTTCCTAGTGAAGATGACCCCGAACTTATAAGCTGGCTAAGAGTTTCTGAACGGAATGGGGACACCATTGGCTGGGTTCAAAGCGAATATGTAGTTCCTTATACTTATCAAACTCATTTTACCATTGATGATTTTCGTATCCTTAACCCCAATAGTCGCGTAAAAGCGGGCTCAGGTGAGGGCGAATGGACAACGGCTTTTTTGGAGCGTATGTTTAATGACCGCCGCTTTATGAAAGCGCTCCGCACAACACTCTTGCTCATTGTGCTTATTCTACCTATTCAGTTCGTCCTCGCTATCATTATGGCATTGGTTCTACAAGCACAAATTAAGGGCAGCACCTTATATCTTTACATTTATGCCATACCACTTGCCGTTTCAGATTTAGCAGCAGGACTTGTGTGGTATTCAATCTTCACACAAAGCGGATTTGTGAATTCGCTTTTGAATCAGTTAGCCCTCAGAGACACTCCCTTTACGTTCATTGGTGTAGGACGTGATGAGTGGATGATTTTCATCATTGTGCTAGCAGAAGTATGGCGCGCAACATCTATTGTGATGGTTATTGTTGTATCCGGACTGCAAGCCATCCCCACCAGTTATTTAGAAGCAGGAGAAATATTCGGCGCAAACTTGTGGCAACGCTTACGCCATATTGTTCTACCGTTGTTGCGCCCTAGCTTACAAGTCGCATTGATCTTACGTACAATTCTTGCTTTTCAAGTGTTCGCAGTTGTCATTGCTATCACTGGCGGAGAAGTTGTGACCGTTTTAGCCAACGAAACCTTCCGATGGTATGACCCAGCGCGCTTCAACAACAAAAACATGGCAGCTGCTTATGCTAGCTTCATTATGGTTATTTCTTTAGGGATTTCTTTCCTATATCTAAGGGCTATCCGTACACAAGAAGAAAGCGCACGTTCATGAGTATCAATATTCCTGCATTTACAATCACAGGCTTTAATGCCTATTGGTTTGTGCTAAATATATTTTTCAGCATCATTGGCATTATCAGCGCGGATAATGCCTTACGTCAAAATCAAGTGAAAAGCCTTCAAATAATTAGTCATCAACTAGAGAATACTATAAAAACATTGCCAACATTCTTAGAGCGTGCTTCATTACTTATCGTTGGCTTATTACGCTTGCTTGTCGCTCCGATTATTATTGTTGTGTTGCTGTGGGGAACATTTAGCTTAGGCAATCAAAATAATGGCACCGCATCATTAATAGTATTCCATATTGCCGCAGCGATTGCAGGAATACCGCTTGGACAATATTTATTTCAATATAGAGAACAAGGTTCAGCTAGAGGTCAATGGCTTTTTGTGGGCATAGGGTTGTTGCTTGGCTTTGTTGGATTGTTGCTCGTTATGATCATTTTTCGTTCAAGCACACAGAAAGATGCTGCCCTTGAAGTTCCCCCACCCCCTCGCCTACGTGATCTTCCTCCAGAACAAAGGCAGGCCATTATACAACGACGCATTCGTCGAGGATGTGTGTATGTCATTGCTACGGCTATAGCGTTGTGGATACTCATTCCCATATGGCTCATTTTCACAATGGCATTTAGCACAGTTCAAGATGTACGCGCTTTTCCTAAGCATTGGTTCCCAGAACCATTTTCATCGGACACAATTCAGTTTTTCCTCGATGTTGAGGGTATACCTGAATCTACCCTGAACAGCATTCTTGTAGCGTTCATCACGTTAGCGCTCTCAACTGCCATAGCCACACCAACAGGATACGCAATCGCGCGCTTTGTCTTTTGGGGGCGTGATGCAACACGCATTGGCATCCTTGCAGTTCGCGCTTTTCCTGTGGTGATATTAGCTGTCCCATTGGCTGTAACTTTTATCCATTGGGGAATTTTTGACACTGTGTGGGCAGTAGCATTAGTACATACAGCTCTTACATTGCCGACAACAATCTTAGTTGTTGCTAGCGTATTTGCCAGTGTCCCACGTGAGCTTGAAGAAGCAGCAAAAGTATTCGGTTGCAATTCGTTTCAAGCCTTCAGGCAAGTAGTGCTTCCGCTAGCATTGCCCGGCATTGCCGCATCAGCAATTTTTACCTTTGTTATGTCTTGGAATGAAGTATTTGCGGCCATTCTATTAACGCTAAGAAACCGTACCCTGCCAGCTGAAATCCTCTATTCGTTGGATAAAGCAGGCGATCCGTTCAAGTTTGCGGGTGGATTCTTCATGCTAGTGCCGTCAATGATCTTTATCTTCTACATCCGACGATACTTATTCAATATGTGGGGACAAATTACTAAGTAAGGATAATTTAAAATGGCCGACATTATTGTTGAAAATGCTTATAAAACCTTCGGGAAAGTTATCGCTATTAAAAATGTCAGCTTAACCGTGCATGACAAAGAATTTGTTGTACTGCTAGGCCCTAGTGGCTGCGGTAAAACCACGTTGTTAAGGGCTATTGCTGGACTTGGGCTTGTGGACAGTGGTCGCATTTTCATTGGAAAACGTGATGTCACCTACCTGCCACCTAGAGATCGGAACCTAGCAATGGTCTTTCAAAGTTACGCGATCTTCCCGCATATTCGAGTTTTCGATAATATCGCCTTTGGGTTGAAAATGAAGCGCTTGCCTAAAGAGCAAATTAAAGAACGTGTTGAGCGCGCTGCCGAATTATTACACATAGAAAACTTACTTGATCGCTATCCGGGACAGATGAGCGGTGGTCAACGGCAAAGAGTAGCCGTTGCACGAGCAATTGCCATGCAATCAGCAGTTCTACTGATGGATGAACCGCTTAGCAATCTTGATGCTCTATTACGATTAGAAATGCGCGCAGAACTAAAAGCCTTGCTTCAACAAATTGGCGCAACAACAATTTACGTCACACATGATCAGATCGAAGCATTGAGTATGGGTGATCGCATTGCAGTCATGAATCAAGGCGAAATATTGCAATTTGATAATCCCACTCGTGTGTATGATTTACCCGCCAACCATTTTGTGGGAGGTTTTATCGGCAACCCGCCTATGAACTTTTTGAAGGGACACGTTGAAAAACGTGAAAATCAAGTTGTTGTACGGCTACGAGACTATTTCCTGACACCATCAGAACAAATGCAAAAGGCATTGTTGCGCTACGAAGGCCAACCTATTTATGTCGGCATTCGTGCAGAAAACATGCAAGCATATAATCAGCCCCAACCAGATGCCCTAAAAGTACAGGTCAAAGTGGTCGAACCTCTAGGCGCGCAAAATTTAATCACTATCGAATTTGGTGAAGATGTTCTGAAAATATCAACGCATCCAGATTTCCAAACTGAAGCTGGTAGTGACCTGTGGATTCGTCTGCCTATAGACAAAATTCGTTGGATGGACTTTAATACAGGGCGAGCTATTGTTCCTGATTTAACAGAGGCTGTTGCAGCAGACTAACCATTACTATGTCTCAAAGACTACTAAACCCATCACACGGTATTAAACCATTAGATTTTGGCGGGGATGGTATTACAGGTAGTATTGATCTCAATGGTCACTTAATCGCTCTTAATACCTATCATGCCCTCTATGGATACTCTACTCTAACAGTCGCAGCGCCTTTTTCGGATGCGCTGCGTTATCGCCCTTCAGCGGTTAGAGCCTATCGAGCATCCTTAGTCAATATGACTGGGTTTGGCCCAATTTGCACTCGTTATACCATTCATCGTGATTCTTATCTGCTAGAAGATGCTATCCCCCACATTCAATTTGACTTAGGAGAGGGCAGGCGTGCCGAATGCACCATTTTTGCAACACAAGGCGGTGCATTTCAACGGTGGACTTTTAAAGATGTACCCATGCCAATTGTATGGCGTGGAACCCTCTCATTGCAACGAAGCGCCTACACTCAACTAACAGAAGGCGGCCCATTACCCAACATCCCCGTAGTTGGAGATGTGATATTACAAGATGGCATTCTATCCATTGAAAATCCTTATCTAAAGCAAACAGTGGCAATTATAGGACTATGGGACATCAACGAAAAATGGGAAGCACATTATGAAGCAAACATTGATCTTGTTTTCCATACAAACAGCGAGCATGTCGAACTTGTGTTTGCTTTTGGTGATACGCCAACAGAAGCCCGCCAGCGTGTACAACAGTTAGCACAATTAGATTGGCAAACGCTCTGCAACGAACAACGCCAACTATGGCAAAATCGTTGGCAAAACGTGCCTGACAACTTGCTTGTACGTCGTGGGTTGGCTTATGGACTTATGTTAAGCGTTCCCGTAGGTGAAACTATTTGCCTACTTACTGATCATATGCTGCTTCCTCTATCGTGGAACCGAGATGCTTATTATATTGCCCGCGCGTTCTTACAGTGGAATACACCAGAATCTGTAGACATTGTCCGTAAACATTTATTATGGATGTTTGAAGTTGCTGAGCGTGTTGACGGGTGGTGGGGCCGTGCTTATCTAGCTAATGGACGCATCAAAGATCGCGGTTTTCAGCTGGATCAGCAAATTTTCCCCTTGCTAGAACTGGCAGAATACGTCTTATCAACAGCTGATCTATCAACATTAGAACGGCTAAAGCCACATGTTCATACTATTCTTGATCAACTCAATAATATGCCCACCAATAACTTAGGGTTATACCCTACTTCTGAAACACCTGCCGATGATCCCATTGCGCTACCCTATCATTTATCAAGCCACATTTTAATTTGGCACACGCTTCGTAAGCTAGATAAAGTGCTTCCAGAACGCCGTGCCGAACTTCAAGAAATGACGCAGCGCATTCGACAGTCCATTGATAAAAACTTTGTAACACAGTACGAAGAACTTCAATTGTACGCTTATGCAACAGACGGACATCAACACTACCACTTTTATCATGATGCAAATGACACCCCTACTGTTATGGCTGCTGAGTGGGCACTTGTTGACAAGCTCGATCCAATATGGCTGAACACAATGGCTTTTGCTTTTTCTGAGCGCAATAAAGGCGGTTTTTACGACAAACGTTTAGGCTCAGTACATACGCCAGCCCCTTGGCCACTTGGCGATATACAAGCCCTACAAATTGCCAAAACGCTTGAGGATGAAAAAGTGGCTCAAGAAATTGAAGCACTTTTAGAACGTGTGGCGCAATGGGATGGTGCCTTGCCTGAAGCCTACGATAGCAGGACTTATTATGTGATTTCCCGTCATTGGTTTGCATGGCCAAATGCATTACTTGCCACCTTGTATCTCCCCCCTCTAGAAGAAAAGGAACTAGAACTGTGAACATTGGTTTTGTCGCAACACGCATAGCTGGTGTGGATGGTGTTAGCCTAGAGATTTTAAAAATCGCTTCTGTTCTAGAAGAAATGGGGCATCAATGTTTTTATTGTGCTGGAGAGTTGGGTCCAACAGCACAACCGTCAAAACTCGTGCCTGAAATGCACTTTCTGCACCCAACTGCTCAAGAGCTCCATAAAGTTGCATTTGAGAATGATAGTATTAGCCACGCAGAACGCCAAAAAATCTATGATGAAGCGGAAAAAATACGCAGAGCACTAGAAGAATTTATAGCAACTCATCAAATTGATTTAATCTTCGTGCAAAACGCCTCTTGTATCCCAATGAATATTGCACTTGGCATCGCTATACGTGATCTTGTTAGCCGAACACAGATTTGTACGCTTTGCCATCACCATGATTTTTATTGGGAGCGTGACCGCTATTTACACAACAACATTCAAGATATTTTAGACGATGCTTTTCCACCAAAACTCACACCCATCAAACACATTGTGATTAATACCCCCATGCAACGCCGCCTACGTGCTTGGCGTGGCATTGAAGCCTATCTGTTGCCTAATGTTTTTGATTTTGAGAATCCCCCGCCACCACCTGATGATTTCGCCAACACCTTTCGTCAAACTTTTGATATTAAGGAAGATGATCTTGTTATTTTACAACCCACAAGGATTATCCGACGAAAAGCTATTGAAAAAGCGATTGAGTTAGTACGTAAACTGAACGATCCGCGTATGGTTTTCGTAGTTACTGGCTATGAAGGTGACGAGGCTGGGCATTATGGCACGTGGCTAAGAGAAGAAGCAGAACGGGCAGGTATCCGCTATCGATTCATAGGGGACTTTGTGGGTGCGGAGCGTGGGGAAAAAAATGGCAAGCCAATCTTTTCTCTGTGGGATATTTATCCTCATGCTGATTTCATCACTTATCCTAGTGTATATGAAGGTTTTGGAAACGCTCTATTAGAAACCATCTATTTTCGGAAGCCATTTATTGTACATCGTTATGGCCCATATGTTGCTGATATTCGCCCCAAAGGCGTTCGAGCAGTTGAATTTTCCTATGACATCACTGATGAGGTACTAGCCCAAGTAAAACAAATCATCGATGACAAGAATTTATATGACGAAATAGTAGAACACAACTATCAGATTGCCCTTCAGCATTTTTCTTTCGCAGTACTTAGAAACACTTTGCGTCGTATCCTTGATGATTTTGCATTAAGCCATATTTGTTAAGAAATTTCATGCTACTATCCATCTATAGGAAAAGCCCATGAACGAGCGTATTCGTCTTTTATTGAATGAGGTTTATGAACCAGCACAAGCCGAAGCAACATATCAGCATATTTGTGATCTTTTAGAACGTTATCGCCATCTTATATCTGCGCCGAAAGTCATTAATCCTCTTACAGAACGCGATGTTGTCTTAATCACCTATGCCGACACATTGCAGCAGAAAAACGTTCCTCCACTAGAAACTTTGTATCAGTTTTCAGTTGAACACTTTAAAGGCTTTATTTCAGCCATCCATTTATTACCCTTTTACCCGGCATCATCTGATGACGGCTTTTCAGTAATCGACTATTATATGGTTGATCCTGATTTTGGAACTTGGGAACATATTCAACGGCTAGGTCAAGAATTTGATCTAATGTTCGACGCTGTTATCAATCATATGTCCGCTAAAAGTGATTGGTTTAGGCGTTTCTTAAACCAAGAGCAAGAATACGCTCAGGCTTTTGTTACAGCCACCCCCCAAGATGATCTAAGCAAGGTTGTTCGCCCACGCACATCACCGCTTCTCACTGCTTTTACGAGGCCAAACGGAGAAACAATTCATGTGTGGACAACATTCAGTGCAGATCAAGTAGACTTGAATTATCATGATCCACAAACTTTGTTGCGTGTATTAGACGTACTATTATTTTACGTACAACATGGCGCACGTTTTTTACGATTAGATGCTATCGCTTTTTTATGGAAAGAACTTCATACGCCTTGCATTCATTTACCACAAACTCATGCAATTATTCAGCTTGTCCGCGCTGTGTTTGACGAAATTGCTCCCCACGTATTACTAATCACTGAAACCAACGTCCCACATGATGAAAATATTTCCTATTTTGGAAATGGCTATAATGAAGCACAACTTGTCTACAACTTCACTTTGCCTCCCTTATTGTTTTATAGCCTCCTAAAAGCAGACGCAACACATTTAAAGAATTGGATCAACACACTCACCACACCTTCAGAACGAACCACTTTTTTTAATTTTACAGCTTCTCATGACGGAATAGGTCTACGTCCAGTAGAGAAAATCTTACCAGATGAAGCCATCGCCGAAATGTTACAGCATGTTGAAAAACGTGGAGGACGTGTTTCATATCGAAGTCAAAATGGTAATCAATCCCCCTATGAGCTAAATATCACTTATCTAGACGCTATGGCCATTGCAAGCGAGGGGGATGATCTGCATGTTCAGAGTTTTTTGCTATCACAAGCAATTATGTTAGCGCTTGCTGGGATGCCTGCGGTCTATATTCACAGTTTACTAGGAACTCGTAATGACATCCAATACATGCAAACAACCGGACATCCACGTAGCATTAATCGTAGTAAATTAGACGCAAATCATATTCGTGGTGAGCTTGCAGATCATGCTACTCTTCGAGCAAAAATCTTTAGAGGATATAAACATCTCATAAGCACACGTATTCAACAAGCTATGTTTGCGCCTACTTCTGCTCAACAAGCATTAGGTACTCAAAACTCCTCCATATTGGCACTACAACGCGGTGAAATTCCTGAACATATGCTGTGTTTGTTTAATCTAAGTCCACAAAAACAAGATATTTCATTAGCACATGGTGGGATAGATGTTTTATCTGAACAGCACATTAATTCAGGAACATTGGCTTTAGCACCTTACCAATTTTTGTGGATTAAAGGAGCTACGCTCACATCCTAAATATGCTGTTGTACTGTTGCGATAGAAGCAGTATTTTGCGTTTTCTCTCGTTTGGATAGATAACGCCACAACAATAGGATGACAATAATACGTGCGCTATTACTAAGCAACATCCCAATAACAGCACCCTGCAACCCCGAAAATGTTAGGTACAGACTTATAGTAAAGACAACAATAGTGCTGCTCAAATCTAACAAGAAGGTATATAGGGTGCTATGGCTAATCCGAATAGCAAGTGACAAAGGGGTAACGATTCCCCCCATGATAGGAATAAGGCCGAGCATCGCAACAAGGTAACGATACTCTCCGAAGTTACCCCCATAAAGCAACTGCATCAACACATCATCTAGCAACAGCAATACTACATAATACAAATTAAGGGCTAATGTAATTGCTGCGGTGTAAATAATAGTAATTTTTCGTAAACGCTCGTGTCCTCCCTCAGCAAATTGACTTGAAGCCCAAGGGAAAAAGAGCATCCCCATCACAGTAAAAAATTGAACAGCAGGTAATGTTAAGTTTTGAATTGCACGAAGAGCGCCTGTTTCTTCAATAGAAAGTATGGCACCAACCATTACAAAATAAGCGTAATTTGAAAGCCAATTTAAGAAGGCAGAAAAGGTTAACCAATTGCCATATTGCCAATTTTCCGCAATTACTGTGCGAACAGTCGTAGCAATGGCTTTGTCGGGAATTGGCTTTCCTAACCCCAACACACCCACAAACGCTATTAGCATTGTGAAAACAGCAGGAACAGCATAAGCGCTTAGTGGTGTCAGTATGTCAAGCAGATGAAGAATTATAATGCTCCCTATTTGAATAGCGGCATTTATACTGCTCAGAACAGAGAGTCGCATAACTTGATAACGTGCATAATAAAGTCGTCGAACAAGCCAGAAACTCAACAAACCGCCTTGCCCAATTGCTATCCCTAAAAATGCTAGTTGCAGTTCGCGAACAGCATCAAACCAATACAATAATACGGTAATCGCCCCAAAAAATAATGAGATAGCAATGGCTAAATTCCAAAACAAACGAGATTGCAAACGCGCATAATAAGCGAAGCTGTTGCGATACTTGACAGGGCCATAAAGCGCTATAGGCTCAAATATCCAAACTTGATAAAACCCTGAGGCAAATATTAACACAGCAAAAGCGAGCGTATAAGCGCCATACCCAGTCGCAGTTAACCAACGAATTAATAAGATGTTGACAATAAAAGTTGTTCCAGAAAAAAAGGCTTGTTCCAGAAGTGCGAAACTTCCTTTTTGCAGAAGAGATTGAAGTAGTGCCCGCTGTTTTAAGAAATTTGTTATCACTACACCATCAGCCTATTTTTTGTGAACAAACTCAATAGCATTTGAAAACGCCTGAATCATCGCCTCATTACTCCATAAGGAGACACGTTGACGGCCAGCCGCACCAAATGCAACACATTTTTGCGGATCATCTAGCAGTAGCAATATATGCTTAGCCAAAGCAGCACTATCACGTTCTGGCACAATAAAACCGTTGATGCCATGTTGCACTAGTCCTCCCATTGCTGCCCCTACTGCGTTTGTAGCTATAACAGGTTTTCCTTGATTAAATGCCTCATTAACCACTAAACCCCAAGGTTCTTTAAATTGTGGAGTCGTAATTGAAGGCAATACAAAAACATCAGCAAGTGCATAAAATGGAGGCAATTCCTCTGGTGGAATATATCCCACAAATCGCGCACGATTTATAGCATTATGTTCTTGCAATCGTGCTCGTAACTTAACTTCATAATCGCCTGTTCCCACAAGCATTAAAATGACATCAGATCGAGCTATTTGAATAAAAGCCTCTATCAAATAATCAAGGCCTTTTTCTGGTACTAGTCGCCCCACATAAAGTAAAACCTTATGTGTATCTGAAATATTGTATCTTTGTCTTAAGGTAGATAATTCCTCTGAGGAAACAGAGCGGGCATAAACTTCATTATCGATGGCATGTTTTGCTGAAAAAATACGCTCAGGCTTAACACCTTCACTTATGAGGTATTCTTCCACATGGGTACCATACGTCACAATGGCATCAGCATTACGATAAATATGGCGCGTAGCAGGAAAAAACAAACGCTGAAATGGGGTTTGAATACGATGCCAAATTCCTGACCACAAAATGAAAGGTTTACGCCTAAGGCGAGCTGTAGCATAGACTAAAGGAAGGCTAAAACGCCCACTAATACCAGAGATGTATATATCATAGTTCCAAATTCGCGAAACTAATGATGGTGTGATATACCAACGTCCCATCTTAATTGAACGAAGGTATTCATGTGGGAAATTACCTGCGCGTGCTCCTAATTCTCTCATCACATACCACTCATCACCGCGTGAAAAAAAATAGAACTTCATTTGTGGCCAGCGTTCCGCCAGCAATTCGTATGTCTTCACGCGGTAATGTGAGCAGCTGGGTACTACAAAAGCAACTTTCGTTGAAGTCATAGCTTGTTTAGAAACCAATCTATAGTCATTAATTTAAAGGAGTTTTGGTGGCAATAAGATTGCACTTATGCTTCTCAAATTTATCAACATCAAGCAAAGAAAAATTTCCCAACGCATCAAAAGTATAAACATGATATTGAAGCTGTTCTAAAAATTCTTGTACATCACGCAAGTCATAACCAAATCTTCCGTAAGTGCGCGGACTATATTCAAATATTAAAACAGGGCCATTTGGATTACGAAGCAATTGAGAAGCGCCTTTTAGAGCCATTAATTCAGCACCTTCAATATCCATTTTAATTAGATCAACATGTGTAAGATCATTTTCAGCACAAAAGGCATCTAACGTTGTCATTTGAACAATATAGGTTTGTTGATCATTATCTGTAATTGCTAATGAAGCCATTGTTTTTTCTTTTGTCACAGTAAAAGAAATCTCTCCTACTGTATCTCCCAAAGCCAAATTATTAACAAAAATATTTTCTAGGTTGAGAAAATTCCTATTTTGCTCAATGACTTTTGCTAAATCTGGCTGAGGTTCAAAAGCATAAACCCTGCCTTGTGAACCAATTTGACGAGCAGCAACAATGGCATACTCACCAATATGTGCTCCTACATCAAAAACAACAGCAGAAGGTTTCAAGAAGCGCTGCCACATCGCCATTGTTTCAGGCTCAGACATCCCCTGATAATATATTAGAGCAAGCGTTCCCGTTTTAGGGCCAACGATGCGTGTGCCATCAAATAAGCGTGTTGTAAACAAACGATCCCCTAGCAAGGGCCACCTAACCTTCCACCAAAAGCGCTTGCTGATCGCTAAAATAGGATTCCTTCGCATATCTGCTCGCGAAAGACTATCTAAAATGCGCTTCATATTTAACCTCACTATCCGTAACGAATCTCTTCTAATGGTGGCGTGCTACGTTCAATTGGGTATTTTCTTAATTGGCTCCACTGAAGAAACAAAAGTAATAAATAAGTCGGGTTCAACAAAACATAGCGTTTCCATAATCGACGTGGTTCTTGCAAAAAACGATACAGCCATTCAAGCCCTCGTTTTTGCATCCAAGCAGGTGCTTGAGGCAATGTGCCAGCATGAAAATCGAACGCAGCTCCAACAGCTAACATAGGCATAGGCAAAAGCTCTAAATGTTCATAAACCCAGATTTCTTGACGCGGACAACCTAACCCTACAAATACTATCTTTGCCCCGCTATCAATAATATGCTGAATATCCTGTTGCTTTTCTTCTGCCGATAGTGTCCGAAAACGTGAGGGTTGCTTACCTGCAATCAGCAAATTAGGGAATTTTGACTGTAAATTTGATGAAAGAGCCTCCAACACTTCAGGCTTACTACCATATAAAAAAATAGGCAATTGTTCTCCAGCAGCAGCTTTACAGACTGCTAGCATTAGGTTTGGCCCATAAACACGATCTGACAAGTTAACTTTATACAATAGATTCAAGGCCCAACGCACAGGTTGCCCATCAGGCACGACAAGATGGAGCTGATTAAGGCGATATTGATGAGTAGAATCTAATACGCCTGTCATCACACCATGTACAGCTAAAGCGGTTACACCGAAGCTCTGCCCTTGATGTGCCGCAGAGATAATCTGCGTAACTGCTGAATCATAATCAGTCGCATTTACCATAACACCCAAAATATTATGCTTTTCGTGATCCACGCCTATTATCCTTAACAACAGAGCAACACACTAAAATGCACCTTTTCGACTTAAAACAGCAAATGGTGTTCGCAACAAAATAATAAGGTCTAGAAGTAATGAATAATTATTGATGTAGAATAAGTCATCTTCTGTGGCAAGATGCATGGGTGTTTCAGCACGGCCGTTAATTTGCCACCACCCCGTTAATCCTTGTGGAACCTCAAAACGCTTCATCTGCCATTCAGCGTAGCGTTCAACCATCCATGGCAGCTCTGGACGTGGGCCCACAAGACTCATGTCTCCCTTTAATATATTAAAAAATTGGGGCAACTCATCCAAGCTTGTGCTTCGTAGAAAACGTCCAACTCTTGTAATGCGATGATCATCAGGGGTCTTGTGAATAAGATTACCATGTTCATCATAACGATTAACTGTATTTTGGAGCGCTTCGGCGTTCTTCACCATTGTGCGGAATTTAATCATCTTGAAACGACGCATATTTTGGCCAACGCGCTCTTGTATAAAAAATGGTGAGCCAGATGAGTCTAGTACAATAGCGATGCTAATCAGCAACATCAGCGGGGCAGTAAGTATAAGTAAGGCAAGGCTAACTGAAATATCAAGTGCTCGCTTCAAGAGGCGTTGCCTTAGCGTAAAGACATTATCACGTAACCCAATCAGCGGAATACCGCTCACATCTTCAATTGTAAGATGACTCAGATAAGCAATTTCTTGAACATCAGGAGCAATCCGCACGTAAAGTCGATGATGTCGATAGAGCTGTTGTATCAACTGCAAAATTTCCGAATATGTTGGTTGTTGTACAGCAAAAATAACTTCATCGATATGATAGGACTCAATGATATTTGGCAAATCTGCAGCCTTGCCAACCACACGAAAACGTTCCTGTGTTTCATTAAGCTCAACAGATATTGAACGTTCACCCTCAACAGACACATACCCGACTAGATAAAGTCCAGTCCATGCATATGAGCGTACTACTCGTCCTACAGATTGAGCCAACTTGCCAGTGCCAACAATAAGAACTCGCCTCGCATCATAGCGTCGTCCTCCAGTAAGGCGAAAATAGAGGCGCAAAGTTGCTCTAAAACCAATACTTAATATAACTAGAAGAACAAGCAAATAGGCAAGCTGTAAACGTGAAAATTCCCGATAACTTATAAATAAAATGCCTGAAAAGAGAAATACAACAATGATACCACCCTTCAATAGCTGTGCACCTTCTAAAAAAGCGCGGTGTGTGTGGCGTGGAGAATAGGCACCAACAAAACTTAGTGTTAATAGCCAGACAATTGTGAAAACTACATATATAGCGAAAGGTGTAGAGAAAGTCTCAGGAGGTGCACCTACTCCTAAAGACAACGATTTGCGTAGCTGTTCAGCAAAAAAGATAGCTAAGATAACAGCTAAAGTATCTAAAGCAACCAGAAGTGCAGTAAAAGAAAGGCTAAAATTTCGGATCATACCGATTTACTATTTACTAGGTTATTTTTGAAAGAAGCCATTAGGCCTCTTTCAACCAACGTTCGGCGTTTGTTTCAAGCATCTGTTCTAAAATGGCTTTCACGTCATAGCGCAATTGCCATGACGGATAATGTTCAGAAAACTTACTTATATCACTAATCCACCAGATATGATCACCTATGCGATTTTGCTCAGCATATGACCATTGCAATTCTCGCCCACTCACAGTTTGGCAAAGCTCAATGGCTTCTAACATTGAACAATTGCTAAATCTTCCACCACCTATGTTATAAACTTCAGCACTACGCGGATTTTGATAAAAATGATAAAAAGCATTGACCAAATCAGCACTGTGGATATTATCACGAACTTGTTTACCCTTATAGCCGAATACAGTATAGGGCATACCAGTCACAGTGCATTTCATTAAATAGGCTAAAAAGCCATGTAATTGTGCCCCAGAATGACGCGGTCCCGTCAGGCAACCACCACGAAAACAAGCTGTTTTCATACCGAAATAACGCCCATATTCTTGTACTAAGATGTCTGCGGCAACTTTGGACGCACCAAAAATACTATGTAAATTCTGATCTATCGACATATCCTCACGAATACCGTTATGGTATGTATGATCAGGGTCTATTTCCCAGCGAGTATCCAGTTCTACGAGTGGTAAGTAGTTTGGCGCATCTCCATACACTTTGTTTGTTGAAGTAAAAATAAAAACAGCATCGGGTGAATATTGTCGCGTAGCCTCCAAGACATTCAAAGTTCCTGTAGCATTTACAGCAAAATCTGTGTGAGGCTCACGTGCAGCCCAATCATGAGACGGTTGAGCAGCTGTATGAATGACCAATGAAATAGAATCTCCATAGCGCTCAAAAATATTATTGATCGCAGCAATATCACGAATATCAACATCATAATGGGTGTATCGTGAACCTAGCTTCTGCTGAAGATGTGAAAGATTCCAGCGCGTAGAAGACTCCTGCCCAAAGAAATAAGCCCGCATATCGTTGTCAATACCAACGACATCAAAGCCCAATTCTGCAAAAAACTCAGCGGATTCTGATCCAATTAACCCGGCCGATCCTGTAATAATAGCTACGCTCAATGTTTTTCCTTTGCTCTCACTTAAAATATTCCCATCAAATAAAACCCCACTATCCTAATGATTTCAGCACATCAAATCAATAGCGCTTCTAGTATATGGTAATGGGTTGTAAAATAAGCAAATCTCCATCAATGCCACGTGTCTCATCCACCACAGGCAACCGCGATAAGTCTTCCCAATAGTACACTATCACTTGAATGTTATATTCCCCAGCGCGTATATCCTGTGGTAACTCTATCCCTCGCGCATCACGGTAA
>RFGP01000028.1 GCA_003697365.1 Chloroflexota bacterium
TATGCTTACGGTCATCTTCATCTTTGAGGTCTAGATTTCCATTTTGAAAGGCAAACGTTCGCAGCGCTGCGGCATCTTCTGGAGATAAATCTCGGCTTAGGAATAGTCTCCCAAAGAAGGTAAGCATTGCATCGGGGTTGTCATCAACATTAACGTGATCGGCAATATGCCATAGATCAATATCAACACCGGGCAGTTTATTTTGAGCTGCATCAATTTCTAGTTGCCAATATCGAAACAGATTATTAGTCCAGAGGGCTTCAATATCAGGATAGCCATCAGGGGTTGTCCAACCGAAGGGGCGATGCCCCATTTTATCGAGGCGCTCTACTAGTCCAAAATCGCCATCATAATTTGCATTTGTGGCTCGCAAAATGGAAACTAAAAGCTCAAAAGGACGTTTAAACTTGGGCGGAGCTTGATCGAAATCAGGATGCATTAATAAAGTTCGCATAACGTGTTTTATGTTACCTTCACTTGCTCGCCATGTTTCAACGCAAGCGTCGACTATGTGAGGTGGGGGATCGTCTGCGATAAAACGTCGAACCAATTTTTTGCAGACAAAACGCGCGGTGCTCGGATGATTAACAAGCAAATTGATAACATCCTCACCATCTTGTTTGCCGTTGTTAGGATTATAAATTTCTTGACCTAGCACAACTTTCTTGCCATAGTCGTGCCATTCATCGCGAAATGTGAATTCTCCTGTTCGGTTGTTTATTGTCCAACCTGTAAAGCAGCGTGCTACCTCTTGAATGTCTTTTTCGGTATAACCGCCATCGACTCCTAAGGTGTGCAGTTCCATAATTTCGCGAGCATAATTTTCGTTGGGATGGCTACGTTCGTTGACGACATTATCAAGATAGAATAACATTGCTGGGCTGTGGGCAGATGCGCGCAACAAATCACGAAAACGCCCTAAGGCATGAGGACGAATGACTTCGCGATCATCCACTGTTTTTAAGAATTCAGTTTTCCCTTTGAAATGGTAAATGCTAAAGTGGTCTGTCCAAAACCCAACCATTACTTCATATAGTTGGCGTTCTGAGAACGTGGCACGAACTATAGTAGCAGCAGCCAACTCATTTCGGATGTAGTCAGCATCACCTTCAAAGTCGAGCAGATCGCGGGCTAAAAATTTGAGAGAATCATAACGTCGCAGGCGAAAATCTAGGCGTGTATCATCAATGTTTTTATAATCCAGCTGTTGTTCAATCCATTTTGTGCGTCCTATGCGTTCCACTTCTTCTATTTGTCCCGGTCGTGGCCCATATGCTGCACGATTCAATAGATGTGCTATGGGATGCCGTGTATCGCCACCGGGAGGATTCAGTGATTCTGGTAATCCTTCTTGCGCGAAGTGGTCAATAACGCGGCTGCATCCTGTCGCAACAGTGGCTCCTAACAACGAAGTTAGAAACATGCGACGTGATATTTTGGTAGACATTAGTCCGTGCTCCCATAACTTTCATATACAGGGGCTTGTGGTTGTTGAGGATATGTTACTGGTTTAGGCGCTTTACTAAAGAAGTTTGCTCCAATGCCACCAACAAAGACTAGTAGTACGGCACCGAATCCTGTCACGAGAGAAAACGGTAAAATAATAAACCATCCCAAGAGAGGAAATGCGATGCTGAAAGATAAAATTATTGAGCCGGCGATGGTTTGAACTAAGGGGCTGCCTTCTGCTTCATACATAGCGACCAGACGTTGTCCGACGAGTCGCGCAACCACCGCAAGTCCCATAAAGCCAAAAAAGAGTAAAGTCAGAAACACTATGCTGCCAATAGCTTGAGCAAAACTACCGATGGAAACAAGTACGGCTGCTGGAATGCCACAAGCAAGTATGGCGGCGAGCCCAGCAAAAAATGGTATACAACCACCACGATTCAAGCGAGCAGTTGCTCGATCACTTGTTCCCAGCAATGCGAGATTTAAGAAAATGAACAAAGCTGGCATTGCAAGCATAAAACCAGCCAAACAACTTGTTAAAAGGAGCGTATCTCCGATACCCATTGGTACACCTCTCATGAACTACTTATCCATCTTTAGTATCTAATACGTCTCCTAGCTGAAATAGTTGTAAATGGTTATTTTGATTTTGCGGTATTTTTGTTAGTATTTTGTGACGATCCATTGAGGTAAAATTTATTCTTCAATAAGATGCTAATTCTAAAAGCATAAAATCAACTTATACTCTGCGTACCAACAGATAGGATACAAAATTGATTTTCGGTCAGCGTATGCGCGAAATTTTGGGTTTGTACTTGGCAGGATTTATTAGTGGTATGGCCTTAATTCTATATCCGGCGGGTGGCAGTTTATACCAAGACCCTAATTTTCATGGTCTTAGTAGCAGTCAGTTTGGCTCTATATTTATTAACCAAACAATGGTGGCAATGGTGGCTTCGTTGTTATCAGCAAACATAGCTCAACGTATTGGTGCAAAGTGGACTTATTTATTGGGGCAAATCTTAATCTGTATAGCAATGTCGCTGCTCACTATTACACACTTTTTATTAGAAACATCATGGATATATCCTCTTATGCTCTTATCTACTGCAACAATGGGGGCAGGTTTTGGTATTGTCTTATCCTTATCCAATGTTTATGCCTATGATTTGTTTAAGGGAAGAGAAGATGCTGCAGTTACAGCAGTTCAAATTATCATGGGTTTGGGGCTTGTTGTAGGTGCACCTATGCTGGGAGTGTTTATCGAGCTGGAAATGTGGTGGGGTGCGCCTATATTTATTTTATTGAGTTTAGGGGGTATGATGCTGTGGTTGTTCTTTCTACCCTTGAAGCTATCCATTGAATTAGATGACGCTAGCGAAGCCCAAAAAGGGCATTTGAATATGCGCCTAGTCTTATATGCGCTGCTTGTCTTTTTATACGGCGCTAGTGAGGCCACTTTTTCAACTTGGTCAACTACATTTTTGGAATTGGAACAGGGATACTCAACTTCACAAGCTGCTTTTGGATTGTCTATTTTTTGGCTTACGATTGCCATAGGGCGTGTGCTCTTTGCGTTTTCAGTGCACCGCATTAATGCGGGGCTTTTTTATCTCATATCTCCCATAACAATTGCTGTGTCTTTCCTGTTTTTGCCTTTTACTAAAACGCTTTTCTTATCATACGCTGCTTTGATTTTGGCAGGCTTAGGATGCTCTTTTTTCTTTCCATATTCAATTAGTCGCGCATCGGCTGAAAATTTGCATCAAACCACTTTTGCCTCCGGCATATTAGTTGCAAGCCTTCAATTTGGCATTGGGGTTAGTGCTCTTGTTGTGGGGACGCTGAACGATCTTGATGTTATTAGTCTACCTGATTTGTTATCTTTTTCATCTGTTTATGCTATAGGTATGACAATAATTGTGGTCTATTTAATACGACATCGTGATGATGGTGTTCTACCTGAACGCCGCTAGGCTAGTGTTGTTGACTGCGAGCACATCGAAAACCAATAAACCAATCACGAGTATTGGGGTCTGCTCTAAAGCGAGCAGATGCCGTCATTCCATAATCAATATAACTTCCTAACCCGCCTCGATAAACTCGCCTATCGGTTGTATTGTTGAGGTCTTCTCTTCCGTCATTAGGGTTATAAGGGTAGGGAGCATATAAACTGCTTGTCCATTCCCATACATTGCCGATCATATTATATGCCCCGACCCAAGATGCCCCATCGGGGTGACTATTCACGGGGACAGTTTGACTATTAAAATTACCGTCAAAGGTTACGCGCGAGTAGTCTAACTCGTTCCCCCATGGATAAAGCCAACTGTCAGGACCTCTGGCAGCATATTCCCATTCTGCTTCTGTGGGCAAACGCGCCCCACGTGATAAACAATGATCACGCGCTTCAAACCATGTAATGTTTTCACGGGGATGATTGGGTTCTTGAAACGCTCCGCTTGATCCATACTGCGCATTGCTCACTTCATAACGATCAATCCAAAAAGGCGCATCAAAACATATTTGATGTTCAGGTACTTCATCGCGCCTGCCATTTTCATGTCCCATTGTGAAGCATCCCGCAGGAACAAATACCATCTCAACCCCATCAAACTCTCGAATGATAGGGGTGAAATCAGCGTTATGCTGAAAGTATGTCGGACGTGGAACAAATGATGATTGATTACTACAAGCAACGATGCTGATGATGAATAGGCAATGCCACCATCTAAACATCAAATGCCCACTCTCCTTGACGGAATACAGGTTCTCGATCTCCGTTTGCTAGAATTCCATCTATATCCAATTGGCCTGAACCTATCATGAAATCAACATGCAATGCGCTTTTATTGCCGCCACGAGCAACAAATTCTTCTTCGGGCATTTGTGCACCATTTTCAAGTGTAAAGCGATAGGCATTTCCAAGTGCTACATGGCAGGATGCATTTTCATCATATAACGTGTTATAAAACAGTCGTCCAGACTGTGAGATGGGTGAACTGTTTGGCACTAGGGCTACTTCTCCTAAACGTCGTGCGCCTTCATCAACATCTAGCAAGCCTGCGAGTATTTTTTCTCCACGTTTTGCTGTTGCTTTAACAACGTACCCATCTTCAAACGTTAAACTGAAATCTTCCATAAGACCACCAGAAAAGAAAAGGGGGCGCGTAGAAGTTACAACGCCGTTTACTCTTTGGCTGTGTGGCAATGTGAAAACTTCTTCTGTGGGAATGTTGGCAGTAAACGGAAGGCCTGCTAGAGTATTCATCGCTGCGCCATGCCATATGTGGCCTTCGGGCAGCCCGATTTCTAAATCAGTGTTAGGCCCAATGTAGTGAAGAGCGGTATATTGCTTTGCTGTTAGATACTCTTTGCGTTTCACTAAATTAGCGATATGGTTTCGCCATGCTTCTATAGGATCGGGCTGATCAACTCGACAAATCTTAAAAACAAGTTTCCACATTTCCGCTAGCCGTTCCTCTGCAGGAAGGTCGCTAAATACTTTATCTGCCCAACCTTGAATGGGCGGAGATACAACAAGCCAGTTCATTGCGCTTTTATCGATTAAGCCAAGCACTTGCTGCCCATATTGAACGCCTGCTCGTGCTGCTCTAGAGACAAGCTCTGGGTCTTGATCGCTAAGCAATTCGGGTGAAGAGGCATATACAGACATGATTGCATCGCCACGTTTACCGTATTCTGCAGTAACAGCGGGCTTCCAAGTGGGGTACTCATCAAATGAATCACGCGGAGCATACTCAAAACGAATGCGATCTATTTGCTCATCTTTCCAAATAGTATCTACATAGCGCGCCCCAGCCTTATAGGCTTGTCTTGTGACAGCGCGTACGAATTGTGCTGCTTCTATGGGGGCACCGCCTTCACGAGTGCTGGATGAACCTATCAATAAACGCTGATTTGGCTGAAGGTTCAGTCCTATCTTGATAGTAACTTCTGCATATTTTTCTAGTAATTCTTCAAAACCGTTGAACACGAAGTCCTCCGATGTATGTGTTTGTCTTAAATAATCTTATCGAGTATAGACGATGATCAGTTTTTGGCATAGCATATATGCTGTCGGTGTAGTGAAAATTGTATTGGAATAGGTGTTATTGGAATGTCTCGTCGAGATACAGATGTTATTGTTTGGTTGTTAACTTTTATAGGAATAGCGATAGTAGTCATGGGTGGTTTAACACTTGTGGCGGATAGCCTAGAAAAATCACGTCCAACGCTCGCTTCTCAGATAAGTATGATTGCGAGCAATACTACTTTATCAGAGTTTGATTTGCCATATACAACAGAACAAATTGAACAAGGCTTGAGATTGTATCAAATGAATTGCGCTTCTTGTCATGGTTTGAATGATGGTAATGTCCAAGTAAATTTGATAGGCAAGCCGTTAGTAAATAATACTTTTATTCAAGAACATGATGATGTGGCGATAGTAGAGATGATCATCAACGGGCGTGGTGTTGATGATCCAATGAATACATCAGGTATTACCATGCCTGCTAAGGGCGGGAACCCAAACCTAACAGAAGAAGATATTCATAATATTGTGGCTTATCTGAGAACACTTGAAAATGGATTAGATGTTCAAGTTATTGATGACGGCGAAGCACTCCCAGAAAATGATGAGTATCGTTGGGAGAAAGTGGTAGGCGATTTTGATAACGCAATATTTGTTACTGCGGCAAATGACAACACTGAACGTTTATTTGTAATGGAACAGACGGGCTATGTTCTTGTTGTTGAAAATGGGGAATATTTGCCCGAACCTTTTCTTGATATATCGCATTTGTTACCTCTTTCGGTCTATCATGGCAGCTATACGGAGCAAGGATTGTTGGGGCTCGCTTTTCACCCGCGTTATGCTGAAAATGGATACTTTTTTGTGTCTTATACTGCACAGGATGGAAGTAGTGTTATTGCACGCTATCAAGTTTCGGCTACAAATCCTAATCTTGCTGATTCTAATAGCGCTGAGATTATTCTTACACATCCCCAACCATTTCCTGATCACAATGGAGGGAATTTGGCTTTTGGGCCAGATGGTTATTTATATATGGGATTTGGAGATGGTGGTCGACCTGCTGAACCCAATTACTATGCACAACAACCTAATACGTTATTGGGGAAGTTAATTCGCATAGATGTTGATTCCGATACGCCCTATACTATTCCACCTGATAATCCTTTTATTGATGTGCCTGATTTTCGTCCTGAGATTTGGGCGATAGGGTTGCGTAACCCTTGGCGGTTTAGTTTTGATCGTGTAACGGGTGATTTATGGATTGCTGATGTAGGGCAATGGCGCATTGAGGAAATTAATTATCAACCTGTAGGTGTTGGTGGGCAAAATTATGGATGGAGTGTTTACGAAGGTACAGAGCCATACCTTGAAGATGCTACACTAACAATTTTACCTCATACGCCCCCTATTTTAGAGTACACACATGATGAGGGCTGTTCTGTAACAGGTGGATATGTTTATCGTGGCCAAGCACTTCCAGAGTTGCATGGACAATATTTTTATGGTGACTATTGCTCTGGGCGCATTTGGCTTGCGACTCGTCAGCCTGATGGTGTGTGGACAAGTCAACTATTTATGGAAACGGGCTTTGTTATATCGTCATTTGGCGAAGATTATAATGGCGAATTATTGTTAGTGGACTATAAAGGGGGAATATACCGTCTGATTCGTAAATAGTCGCCATTCAGTAAAAGAATACATAGACACATACAGGAGATGCGCTAAAATGGTGAGCGCTTGTTTTTAGAACCTATAAGGAAAAGGTGGGGTAATGCATTCTTCAGTACTGCAGGTTGCATGGCAGCGATGGAAAATTATTAGCGAACTTGTTGGTGATCTTCATGCAAGGGCTATCACGTTATTATTTTATTTTACCGTGTTAGTACCATTTGGTGTGGGCGCTCGTCTTTTAGGAGACCCAATAGATTTAAAGACAACTAATGGCTGGCTGCAACGTACCCCAGTATCCTCATCTTTAGAAGACGCACAACGACAATCTTAGAAGAAGACTATGGCTAATTATATTCTTGGTATCTCATGCTATTATCATGACTCAGCCGCTGCGCTATTAAAAGATGGAGAATTGATAGCTGCTGCACAAGAAGAACGTTTTTCGCGTAAAAAGCATGATAGTGATTTTCCCACACTAGCAATTCGATTTTGCTTGCAACAAGCAGGTATTACCGCAGAACAACTTGATTATGTTGTGTTTTATGAAAAACCACTAGTGAAGTTTAGCCGTATCTTACAGACTTCTGTTGCGACTTTTCCCAAAAGTTGGAAAAGTTGGCGAGAAGCAATACCAACATGGTTTCGGCAAAAACTTTGGATTAAAAATCATATCATGAGTGAAGTTGGGGTTTCAGCAGATCGAGTGCTGTTTTGTGATCACCATCATGCTCATGCTGCTAGTGCTTTTTATGCTTCACCTTTTGAAGAAGCTGCTGTATTGACAGTTGATGGTGTAGGGGAGTGGACGACTACCGCGCTTGGGGTGGCAAAAGGTTCTTTTGATAACAGTTTGCCTTGTGAAATTAATCTTTTTGCTGAGCAAAGATTCCCGCATTCTATTGGCTTGCTCTATTCAACTTTTACAGCATGGCTAGGTTTTCAGGTGAATGAAGGCGAATATAAAGTAATGGGGATGTCTCCATATGGACAACCGCGCTATGTTGATAAAGTATATGAAGTTGTGCGCGTTAATGAAGATGGTAGCTTTCGCCTCAACATGGATTATTTCGCTTTTCATTGGTCGCTAAATGATAGTTATAGTGATAAATTTGTTAAACTTTTTGGTAAGCCTCGCGTAAAAGAGAGTGATTTCTTTACCGCTGCAACACACCCTGATCGTGCAGGTTTACCTGAAACAGAACAGAATCAATACTATGCCGATGTTGCGGCAAGTATCCAATATGTTACTGAAGAGATTTTGCTGAAAATGTTGCACCACTTGCATCAACAAACGGGACAAAAGAATTTAGTGATGGCGGGCGGCGTAGCATTGAATAGTAAGGCGAACTATCGTTTGCTCTTTGAAACACCGTTTGAAGAGATGTTTATTCAACCCGCAGCAGGGGATGATGGGGGTGCATTGGGTGCGGCACTATGGGCTTATCATGAAGTGATGAAGCAACCGCGCAAATTTGTTATGCAGCACGCTTATTACGGTAGTGAATATAGCGATGAAGAAATTCGTGCTTTTTTGACTGAAAATAACATTCCCTTTGAAACCTTTGAAAGTGATGCTACATTAATCGATGAAGTTGCTTCTTGTATTGTGGATGGGCAAATTGTGGGATGGTTTCAAGGCCGTTTTGAGTGGGGGCCTCGCGCTTTAGGAAACCGAAGTATTCTTGCTGATCCGCGTCGTCCTGAAATGAAAGACATTGTTAATGCGCGCATTAAATTCCGCGAGCCTTTTCGACCATTTGCGCCCGTTGTATTAGCGGAATATGCCGAAGAATATTTTGAGTTTCCTAATGTAGGACAGCATAGTTGTGCGCGTTATATGCTTATGGTTGCGCCTGTAAAACCTGATAAGCAAGCCAAAACACCAGCCACCACACATGAGGGAGGAACAGGTCGCCTACAACTTATTGATCGAGAAACGAATCCTCGTTATTATGATCTCATTAAAGCCTTTTATGATAAAACAGGAGTACCTGTTTTACTCAACACTTCGTTTAATTTGCGAGGCGAACCTATCGTTACCACGCCGCAAAATGCTTATAATACTTTTCAGGCCAGCGGTATAGATTTATTGGTACTAGGTTCTTACCTTGTTCGTAAATCATCTTTAGAGAAAGCCTAAATCATCATGCAAGAAAAACCTTCTTATAAGAATAATCGACCTATACAGGATTTTCTGACACGTTTAGGGATTTTGGGAGAGCTACTATCTTACTTGTGGGCAGCGCGCTTATATTGGATGCTACCTATGGTCGTGATGTTGATTTTGTTCGCTGTGCTGATCATCTTGGGTAGCACTGGTGCTGGTGGCCCACTGATCTACACCTTATTCTAGGAGATGGAGTGGGTGATATATTATGAGTGATTGGCTAATGGCCGTTCTTATTGGTGTAGGAATAGGAGCAATACTTGGGGTGGGTATTGCTCGCTATTCATTAGCAAAACTTGCTATTCGTGGTGGAATATTAGCTCAAGTTTTTCATTATTTGGCATGTGCTTTATTAGTAAGTTCAACACCTTTTATCATTGCAGCAATCGTTGTAGGTGTGCCATTTTTGATGATGTTTGGAACAGCTATAGGTTTTATTGCTGTTGCTGCTATTATGACGCTAGCATATGCCTTTGTTGAGCATCAAACTCAAGTAACTTAAGGCTGATGAATTAAGTTGTGCTCAACTATATAGTCATGAACAACCTGTGCAACGATGGCGTTACCTGATGCATTTAAGTGAAAATCACCAGCATAATAAACGGTTTCGCCATCGTGAATTGCTTCTTGAAAAATTGGAAGCATATCGATACAGTGCCATTTTCTTTCTTCGCATAAGGCTATCATTGCTTTTCGGCCTTCTGCTGCTTCTTCAAAAAATTCTGGACGATAATCATCTAGATATGCTTGAAATGCCTCTTCTTTTGTGGGAATAAGCACTAAAAGTAGTTCAGCTCCTAGCTCATCTACTAAGGCAGCCGCTTCTTCATGGTGTTGAACATGACGCTCCCATCCATAAGCCACTGAAGGCCAACTTAGGCTAAAACTATGCGTATATTCATCAGTGGCGAATGAAACTTTACGGCCCTGTATCTCTACATCAATATATTCTAAATAAGGCTTTTGTACCTGCGGAGGATTCAAAATATAAAGTTGTAGCATGAAGTACAACGCAGAATAACGCTCGAAGCCTTTAGGCTCAACGGCTGGAATAGGCCCGGGTGGGCCGGGTAGTTCTGTAGTTTCGCCTCGAAAAGTAGCTAATACATAATCATCTTGTAGATCGTTTCCATACCATTGCCAAATAACGAGAGGAGCTTGAATAGGTTCTAAGATTTCCTTCATGAGTTGTAACTGTCCCCCAGAACCTGTGCCGGGTTGACCAGCATTGAGCACACTGTAGCCGTAGTCATTTTGTAGTTTTTGTACCCAACAATCTTCTACATCTGTCCAGCAAAAAGTGAACGAATCACCAAAAGCGGCCAAATCAAGTGGCCAGCGTATTTCATCTGTACGTAAACCTACAGGATGCCCTTCCCACAATTCACGTGTAGTAAAGCGGAAGCGCGCATCTTTCCAGCGTACTGGGAAATCTTGCAAGTTAGGCTCAAGGCGCGCTTGATAGTTGCGATCTGCTAAGAAAGGAATAGGGCGGATAATTCGCTCTTCTGACCAAGGCACGCGACGTACAGCCTGAATGTCACCTTGCACACCAGCCGGCAGGGTATCAAATCCAATACGGATATAAACCTCTATGGCAAAAAACATGCATAACAAAGTAAAAATGATGATGAATAATGGGCCAAGTATGCGTACTAAATAATTTGCTTTTTTCTCTTTTATATCTGTCATAAGTGCTAGTTCTTTTACTCATCAAAATTCAGGATACTTATTTAGCGTAACGGATTTATGACCAATACGCGAGAGTCCTTTTAGCGAGGTTCTGTATGAATAATAACTCGGTGTACCTCTTGGAAATGAGAACGTATTGAAAGTTCTGCTTTTTCAGCAAAAGTATGTGCTTCTTCAAGACTTATATCTCCGTTTAAGTGACAATGAGTGCTGAAAGTGAAACCGTGATGCTCACGGCGCAGGCTGCTGTGATGCCAATTTCCTTGCGGAAAATGTTCTTCTAAATGCTGAATAATAGCTTGTAACAACGGTGAATTATCTGATTGTGACTTCTCTAGATTAATGTCGGGGCTGGCAGGTTCAATGTGTGTGATAACTTCGTCTACACCATCTTGTGCTAAAAGTTTATGCTCTAGGGTATTAATTTGATCATGAGCTTCACGCAGACTTAAACCGGGCGCTACTTCAACATGCATTTCTAGCAAACGCCCCTTTGATGTGTTAACGCTTACGATTTCGTGAACACCTACGCCCATTGCATCTGCTGCAGCACGGGCCGCTAGTAGATGATCAGGCATATCCGATTCTTGAGAGATAATTTGCACTCTCACTTCATGGATATTTTCAAAGGCTTTGCTTAGGCGTTCACGAATTCCTTCTACGATACTTTGAGCTAATTCTGCACTGATGATGGGCGCAACTTCAACATCGACATCAATTTGAACTGCATTATTTCCACCGCGACTGCGCGCATTGATTACTTGGACAACTCCGGGAGTATCTGCAATTGCATTTTGGATACTAGTGGCATCTAGTGGAGCGCTATCGACTAGTATTTGAATTGCTTGATTAATGATCCGCCAAGCAATAAACCCTATAAGACCGACAATGAACAACGCTGCTAATGCATCCATCCAGACTAAACCTAAATTTACAGCAATTAAGCTCACAATAACGGAGAGCGTAACACCAATATCCGAAGCTGTGTGGTGTGCATCTGCAGCTAAAAGCTCAGATCGAAGGCGTTTGGCTTGTTTGCGCTCATATCGTGTAATGACGATATTGACGAATAGGGTAGATACTAATACAGCAAATTGAAGCCATCCAATTTGGGGGTATTCTCCACTCCATAGGCGTTTAATAGCAACTTGTAGCACTTCCCATGCGGTTAATAATAGCATAATGCCAATAATGAACGTTCCAATTGATTCATAGCGCTCATGCCCATATGGATGTTCTGAATCTGGCGGCTGGCTAGCAATGCGCCCTACGATAAGCCCTACTACATTTGAAGCACTATCCACAGCACTATGTACCCCATCGGCAACAATGGAGATCGTTCCTGTAGAGATACCTATAACGATTTTAGCGAGTGTTACGCCTATATTGAGCCATAACACACGCCATAATACTTGGCTTACTGTTGGTGTTTTTTCCATTATTTATCTTTCACAAATCATTTACAAAATTCAGTCTTGTCAAAATAGTGTTTTATATCTAAAGTTCAGAGAAATATGAATGAAACATTGATGTAAGTGTTAAAAAACATAGTTTGTTTTTTTAGGAGGCATCCTTGAAAATAAAATATTGGCCTTTAAGTTTTTTTCTTTTGATTTTAATTTTTCTTGCCAACTCTGTTCCCTCTACTTCTGCTCAAACTCGGTTAACACAACTTTCAATTGAAGGTCTCGATGCGCCAGTAAAGATTGTTTATAACGATTTTGGTGTTCCTCATATTTATGCAGAAACGGCTCATGATCTTTTTATGGCTCAAGGTTATGTTGAAGCCTCTGATCGTTTCTGGCAAATGGAATGGTGGCGACATCAGAGTGCTGGCCGCCTTAGTGAGATCGTTGGTGAGTCAGCTTTTGAGCAAGATCAATTCTATCGCTTGTTGAATTTTGAAGCGATGGCCAATCGTGCTATTGAATATACAGACCCTTTGCATCTCGCATGGCTTGATGCTTATGTGGATGGCGTGAATGCTTATTTATCTAATAAATCTCCTGATCAAGTTGCCATAGAATATCAGCTTTTGGCTGAACGAGGTATGACGCTAGAAGTCGAGCAATGGACAAGGCAAGATACTTTACGTTGGTTATATGTGCAAGCACTCGGTTTTTCAGAAAATTTTCGCGTAGAGCTTGCTCGCGCTGAACTAATAGAGAGAACGGGGCCTTTAGGTGCATTGCTTTTGCCTGCTTATCCTTATGATATTCACCCTGTAATTACTGAACCGGGAGCGATTGATTATCGCCAATCTCAGGTATTGACATCTCAAACAATATTGCCTTCCATAAATTCTTCTCCTCAGTCTTTACAGTTGGACTTAGTGGGGGAACCTGTACTACCTTTTGGTGATACGATCGGCCGTGGTTCAAATGCATGGGTGATAAGCGGCGCTTTGACAGATACCGGTTTACCGTATTCAGCCAATGATCCTCATCTTAGTATTAGTAATCCTTCGGTGTGGTATGAAATTGGACTATATTGTGTGGAAGTGAACGAGGCTTGTCCTTTTGAGCTTTCAGGGTTTTCTCAGCCCGGCGTACCGGGCATTTATTTAGGAAATAATCGTTATATCACTTGGGGATTAACGAATGCAGGGGTTGATGTTCAAGACTTATACATTTTACAACGTAACCCCAATAACCTTCTTCAGTATCGCTATAACAATGAGTGGCGTGATTTTGAAGTTCGTGAAGAAACTTTTATCTTTCCAGATGGTACAAGGCAACAAATACAGCTATTAGATAGTGTTTGGGGGCCAGTTATTGCTGAAGTCTATCAGAATAAATTACAAGCATTAGCTTTGCGTTGGTCGGCGTATGATGGCAAAACTCCGTTAAGCCCTCTATTTAACTTATTAAGTGCAACCAATTGGCAGGAATTTGTAGCTGCTGCAGAGTCTTATTATGCTCCTGTTATGAATATCACCTATGCTGATGTTCAAGGGAATATAGGTTATATAATGCCCGGTCTTGTACCGATTCGTGCTGAAGGACATAATGGGCGTTTGCCTATAGACGGCAGTAGTGAACGGTATCAGTGGCAAGGGTATATACCCTTTGAAGAGTTACCACGTTTATTTAATCCTTCTGCTGGATATATTGTCTCTGCCAATAATGCCATTGTTGATCAAAATTATCCATATCCTCTCATTGATGTATATTCGTATGGTTACCGCGCAAGGCGCATTGAAACGCTTATTCAAACGGATGAAGATGGCATTTTTACAATGGAAGATATGCGCCGTATTCAAGGAGATACCTACAATCAAAAAATTGAATTTTTAATGCCAGCGCTAGAGGCTTTGCCACTAACTGATCCTATTGCGCAAGAAGCGCTTGCTTTTTTGCGCTTGTGGGATGGCCGTAACGATATAGATAGTCCTCAAGCAGCTTTATTTGAGGCACTTTGGTATCAATTATTGCAGCTTGCCATTGTTGATGATTTAGGGAGTGTGCCAGCAGGTGGGGGAGATTTAGAGTGGTACTTAGTGAGCATGTTTATTGATGTTGACGCGCTACCCTTATGGGATAATCGTAATACGCTAGATATAGTTGAAACTCGCCAAGATATTCTCACTCAGGCGCTTATTGAAGCATGGAATCAACTTGTCGCTCTTTTAGGAGATGATCCACAGGCTTGGTCTTGGGGGGCAATTCACATGGCACATTTTGTTGGTCGGCCTTTTGGAAATGATACTCTAGGAGAAATTGACAGGCGCTTTGTGGTTTCCGTGCCAACCGGTGGCGGCGATTCGATTGTTAATGCTACGGGATGGACAGCTAATGATCCTTTTAATGTACGTGTTTTGCCTTCTATGCGCCAAATCTATTCTTTAGCAGATTGGGATGCTACATTAAGAATTAATCCACCCGGACAAAGTGGTGATCCACGTAGCCTATATTATCGCGATCAAGTTGAGATGTGGGCAAATGTTGATTATCGCATTGCTCCTTTTTCACAAGAAGCAATTAAAGCAACAACTCACTATATCTTAGTTCTTGTACCTGCTTCCTAGATTACAGCATGAAAAAGCCCGCACTATTAAGTAGCGGGCTTCTTCAAGGCTATTGTAACCAATAAACAGGAACAGCAAATTTTAGATTCTGCGCTTGATCGTCAATAACCTCTCCACCTGTAAAAAGGTTTGTTTCTGCGCTTGTTTCAAGGTCAATGACCACCAAGTTGAGATAGTCGGGGCCGCGTACTCCATCTTCCAAGATTTGGAATTCGGCAATAGCGATTTCCTTGCTATCTGGTGAGATGGCCGCAAATCCTGAGAAATTACCACGACGAACGCGCAAGGGATTTAGCGTGTCTGCTGTGAGATCAATGGTGTATAGCGAATTATCTAGTCCACCAGAAACATAAACTAATTTGTTGCCATCAGGCGTGAAATCCATGTAAGTAATGATGTCATCACGCCCACCGGCAGCGATGACCACTGGCTCAGCAGTTGGATTTTGTAAATCATAGAAGTTCATACGAGTTTGTGAACCATCGGGATCGGTGACAACAGCAATGAGCCAGCGTCCATCTGGGCTGATTCGTGTGGGTTGATTACCTGTATCACTACCATTTACGCCCGGAATGACAACTTGGCGTTCAATCAAAGTTCTTGACTCGCCTGTTGTGATGTCGTAGGCATTAAGGCTGACTGTCTCAAGGGTAAAGCCATCGGGGATGGTATAGAACAATGTGTTACCATCAGCCGAGAACCAGAAACGATTAGCCTCGCTGGACTGTGGAAATGCTCCACCAGACTTGACGCTAAAGATTAACTCCACTGAGCGAGTTTGGGGATTAATACGATATACATTTTGCGTTGAATTGCCAGTGCAGCGTGATACTAGACCAAGCCATAGCTGACCATCTGGAGCTGTTTTGATATTGGCGTTGAGATAGCGGCAACCTTCTTCTGCAAAGAATGATGTGAGTTCACGATCTGTATTGCCGTCCCAGAATAAGATCGCGACTTCGTCAGCTTCACTACGATCATCTTGGAAGAAACGAACAAAAGCGACACCATCTGCGG
This sequence comes from Chloroflexota bacterium, assembly GCA_003697365.1. Taxonomy (GTDB): domain Bacteria; phylum Chloroflexota; class Anaerolineae; order Aggregatilineales; family J027; genus J027. The sequence continues at coordinate 16,066 of RFGP01000028.1, forward strand.
CTTGCTCGAATGCAACTACCAAACGCTCACTAAAGAGTTCGCTAAAATCTTCAGTACTTACAATACGTAACATACCATCGGCAAAACCGACATTAAAATCGCGCTCATATTCAATGAAAGTCATATAACTGCTATCAGGAGCAAAGTCTAGAATACCGTTCCCACCAACACATCCAATAGGTTGAAATTGATCGTTGACAAGTACGGGAGCTTCTCCGTCTACCATGACATATAAGCTAGAAGAAACACCACCTACAATACCCTCATAAATCGCAACAAAACGACCATTAGGGGAAACAGCATTTGGCCCACAGAGCTCTACACGTGATGAGCCTGCTAGCACATCACTTATGGGAGTCAGTGTGCCACTGCCGTTAATGAATGCCAGTTGTCCCGGATTGTCGCGTGTAACTTGAGCTGGTGTGGCTGCATTGTTAGCATTCCACACTAAGATACGAGAATTGTCATCTACACGTACCGTGTTCTTTGAAAGAGGGGCATTGTGCGCATGACTATAGGGCACAACAGCCATGCCAATTGCCATGACTAAACTTATTGTTAATGCAATTTTTAGAATAGATTTCATAGTCACTCCTATAAATTCGTGCTCGAAAAAAACACTTTCTATGGTAACCGTTTTTTGAATCTAGGGCAAAGTCTAGGTTTACAAAGTTAGGAAAATGAGAAAATATGAATCTTTGATTAATTTGTGTTTGTTTCTCGATTTTATTTTTTATAATCTATTATCTTTTACCCTGTAAAACTTTAGGAGTTTAATATGAATAAAAGACTTTTACAAATTTTTATTGTTTGGGTGCTTATCGCAACACCTCTATTTTCAGTGAATACACATAAGATAAATGCACAAGAGGATAGTACGATAAATCTTCCCGGCCTTAATGGTGAAGTTATTGTGAGATATGATGCGATGGGAATCCCGCATATATATGCAGATTCCACTCATGACTTAATGATGGCTCAAGGTTATGTAGAGGCGAGTCATCGTTGGTGGCAAATGGAATGGTGGCGGCATCAAAGTGCTGGACGACTTTCCGAAATTGTTGGGGACAGTCTGTTAAATACGGATATTTTCTTGAGAACACTTGGTTTTCAACGTGCTGTTGAAAAAGATTATGAGGTATTAAGCGAAGAAGCGCTTGCTGTGCTCGATGCTTATGCTGCAGGTGTAAATGCCTATTTAGATGGCAAAGAACCAAATGAGCTAGCTGTTGAGTATGGTTTCTTGGCACAAGCTGGACTTACATTTGAAGTTGAGCCTTGGACACCACTTGATAGTTTAAGATGGCTCAAAGTGATGGCTTATGGCCTATCATCAAACTTTAATGAAGAAATTGAGCGTGCTTTTCTGTCTCAAGAAAATTCACTATTGCCACTTGTACTTTTACCTGAATACGACTTTGAACAATTTCCCGCCATTATCCAACCCGGCGGTGTTGACTATCAGATGGATGCTATGACATTTGCACCGAACTTACCTACGTTTGAGGGAGCACAGGTGCGAATGGTCGGCGATGTCGATCTATCAGACCCATATCTTTCTCCATTCGGGCAAGGCGTTGGAATTGGGTCTAACTCTTGGGCGATCAGTGGCAGCATGACTGATAGCGGAATGTCCTATTTGGCGAACGATCCTCATCTTAGTATTCAAATGCCTTCAATTTGGTATGAAGTGGGGTTGCACTGTAATACTGTAGATGAATCTTGCCCGTACGATGTTGTTGGGGTTTCTTTTGCCGGAATGCCCGGTGTCGTTATTGGGCATAACGCCAACGTTGCATGGGGCTTTACAAATGTAGGTACAGATGTACAAGATTTGTATATGCTGCAAATCAACCCCGATAATCCCAATCAATACATGCTTGATGGTGAATGGGTTGATTTTGAGATCATCGAGGAAACAATCGTCGTTAATGGTGGTGAACCTTTTTCACATTCGGTGCGGATGTCTGTTTGGGGCCCAGTCATTAGCGAAGTGATAGGTCTACCTCAGGACATGGTATTAGCATTGCGTTGGGTGGCTTTAGATGCAAATAAGACTTTTGATGCATTGTTGGCACTAAATCGCGCTGCTAATTGGGATGATTTTCGTGTTGCGGCCACTTTATTTGATGTGCCAGCACAAAATATGCTCTATGCCGATGTTGAAGGAAATATTGGCTATCAAATGCCCGGTTTAGTACCGATTCGTGCAGAAGGACACGATCCACGTTATCCAGTTGATGGAAGTACTTCTGAGAATGCTTGGCTGGGATATGTTCCCTTTGAGGAGTTGCCTAGTATTTACAATCCAGAAGCTGGTTACATTGTTACAGCTAATAATTCTGTTGTGGGGCCAGACTATCCTCACTATATCACGGCTGATTGGGATTATGGTTATCGTGCCAAACGCATTGAACAAATGATTCAAAATGATGCTGATGGCGTGATTACGCTTGAAGACATGATGGCTATGCAATTTGATAATTACAATCTCAAGGCAGATTTCTTAATCCCTGCCCTTGAAAGTTTGGAACTAGACGGTGAATTAGGTGACTATGTTGCGTGGCTATCAGAGTGGGATCGTCAGAATAGTGCAGATAGTGGGCAAGCACTGTTATTTGAGGCCTACTGGATTGAACTTTTGCGCAGTATTTTCCAAGACGATTTAGGTAGCCTTCCTACTTTAAATAGTCGTTCTTGGTATATTGTCAGTCAAATGATCGCTAATCCGCAAGATCCAATTTATGCGCGCTTTTGGGATAATGCTCTTACAGACGAAACTGAAACTTTGGATGTAATTATGGAGTTCGCTTTACAACAGGCGGTAGAACGTGTATCTGAACTGTACGGTTCCGATCGCTCTACATGGACATGGGGAGATGCACATATGGCGCATTTCCGCGCCACACCGCTAGGGCAAGGGGGGATTAATCCTCAATTTGATCCTATTTTGAACTCGTTGTTTAATGCACATACTCGTGCAGCGGGTGGTCATGCTATTGTAAATGCCACGAATTTTAATACAAACTTTGAAGTTACTTCGTTGCCCAGTTTCCGACAAATCCTCATTCCGCAGAATTGGGATGCTTCTATGCGTATTAATACAGTAGGGCAAAGTGGTGATCCACAAAGTCGCCATTATCGTGATCAAGTAGAGATGTGGGCTACAGGCCAATATCACCCCGATTGGTTCAGCCTAGAAGCAGTTGAAGCGGATACTGAAGCTACGTGGATACTCCTTCCTGCTGAATAAATCATAACAACTTATGGTGCCATCCTTCGGGGTGGCATCTTTATCTTTACTTACGATTTTCTACAGCTTTGTCACATTTTGACGTTGGCAAATTTCACTTCTTGCGTCATAGTAGATTTGTTTATTTTTATGTCAATATAAAGCAGTAAGGGTATCATTCATATCATGACAGAACATCCTCTGTCACCTACAGATGTTTTTGAGCGCATTGGCCATGAAGGCTTTGAGCGTTTAGTTCATGCTTTTTATCAACGTGTCGCTACTGATGATATTTTAAGACCTATGTACCCGTCTGGTGATCTAGCCCCAGCTGAACGGCGCTTGCGGCTGTTTCTAGAGCAATACTTTGGCGGCCCAACTACTTATTCTCAGCAACGAGGTCACCCACGTTTGCGTGCCCGACATTTGCGTTTTCCTATCGATCAAGCAGCACGAGATCGATGGGTGTCTTTGATGTTAGCAGCGCTTGAAGAAGCCGAGTTGCCAGATGATGTGGCCGCAATAATGCGCCAATACTTTGAGCAAGCTGCAACATTTTTGATCAACCGTTCTCCCTTTATGGGAGGGATGTTCAGCACTCAACCACCACAAACACAGGATGAAACGTAAATGGCAAAACAACCTCAAAAACTTTCGACTTTTCTAGAACAAGTACAGTATTGGGTAGATGGCTTACCACGCGGTATACGAATTGGTTTGAATGCACTTATATCTTTGTTTGTAATTGTTGTACTTGGCTTATTCATTGTATTTTTAACCGCTGGTGATCAGGTAAATGAAGTTCAGTCCGACGAAGTGCTCTATGTTCCCACGATTACAATTACTGTATTATGGATAATCATTTATGGTTTTGGGTGGAGGGCGCTAGTTGGGTTTGATCTTAGCGAAGACCAAGAATGGCGTGCAAGTCGCATTTCTGCATGGGTAGTGTTGATAGGAATGCTTGCTTTCATCTTAACTGTTTTAGGGTGCATCTTTGGCTTGTTATTTGCAACTCTCTTGTGATATGAGCTTATGTTATTGAGAATACTCTTAGTTGGCGTTGGCGGATTTATTGGAGCAAACTTTCGTTATCTAACAAGCACTTTAATTACGTCAAAAGATTTTCCTTTAGCTACCTTAGTTGTCAATATGGTAGGTTGCTTTGGGTTGGCATTATTTGTTGGCTTCTTAGATCGACATTTGATGCTATCACCTAATACTCGTTTGCTTATTGGTACAGGTTTTTTTGGCGCGTTAACGACGTTTAGTACGTTTAGTTTTGAAACGATCAACCTTATTGAGCGTGGCGATTTTGTGTTGGGAGGTATGTATGCTCTTGTTAGCACGATGCTGGGCTTTAGTATGACAATGCTAGGGCTTTGGGTTGGGAGGCTACTATAGCGCCATTATCGCAAAAATAATTCTTATCAATAAAAATACCAATATGAAACTTAGTATGGGAAAGGTGATATAGAGCAGCATTCGTCGCGAAATGGCACGACGTGATATGCGACGCTCTAAGTCTTGGAAAGTCCAATCAGGGTGTGGGGTGAAGCGCTCCTCAATAATTCGATAACATGTTTCTACGTCTTCAAGTTCTATGCTGCGCACCGTAATAATTTTAGGTGGTCTTGGCTCATCGCCTACAGCTGTGGGGCGTTCTTTTAACCATATGATAGCGATTGTATTCTCAACTATGCCACATATGCCTATCTGCGAATAAGGCACTATGCGATTAAAATAGCGGATCGGTTGCCTTATGATGAGGGCCTCTTCTGTAAGAATAATTCCAGCTTGCTGCTTAAAGGTATACAATAACCACCAAAGTGCTGGCCCTGAAGCTATGATAAGTGGTGAGAAGAATAGCGTCCAAATCCAGCCTTTTTCTAAGTTTGCTATGATTGCTAGCAGTGGCCCAACAATAGCAATGCTAAAACCAACTAGCGTGATCCATTTCGCTAATGTCGTATCTTCTGGATATGGGCGATACATTGGTAGGTCGGTAGGTACGTTATACCCTAGCAAATGCAGCATATATAAAACTTTTCTCTTAAAAAGGCCAAAAGCGCCTTAACCGACGCTTATATTGGCTAGCAAAAAATTTTTGATAAGCAGCGCTGAAATCAGTATTAGGCGATGTCAATGTGATCTGTTCCGCTTGTTTTATGAAAGCAGCAGCAAATTGTTTGCTAACAGTTGATGGCGTGCTGAGCCATGTATGTTGTTCATCTATTTGATGTGGCAAGAAAAACATTGAAATTTTGTTTTTAGGTGCACAGCTAAACTTTTTGCTATCAAACATAAAAATATATCGATTGCGATTTGGTAGCACTAGTAACCTAAGGAAACCGTCGTAGTTGTAATAAATTTTTCTCATTCCAAAGGGGCTACGCCTTAGGATAAAGCCATTTGGTTCAAGCTGGAAACCACTTGCAAAGCGTTTGGGTAGTATAAGATTAAGGACTTGTATAAAAACAATAGCAAGTAACAAAAAGCTGATAATAGGAGTAGAAAAAAATCCCCAAGATATAATGCTCGCAATGATGTAGATCACCACAGTGGAGATGTGAATTGTTTGTAGGCGATAAAATTTTGTGTTGTTCTCTATTGTTGTGTTCATTGAGCAAAATAAGCAAGCGCAAGACGAAGGCGCTCTTCAACATCTTGTGGCGTGTCTGGTGGGATAGATTGCAAAGCAGTTTGCGCTTCTACTATGCTATAGCCAAGTGCAGTTAAGGTTGCTAGAACATCGGCATCAACATCGCTCACAGGTGAAACAGTTTCTAAGACCGTTGCTTTAATCTTATCGCGTAGCTCAAAGACGATTTTTTGGGCAGTCTTTTTGCCGATGCCGGGCACTTGTGTAAGTATTTCCGCATGTTCAGTTGCAATAGCACGCCGTAACTGATCACGGTTGAGTGTACTTAAAATGGTCATACCTAATTTGGGCCCTATGCCACTGACACTGGTGATCATACGGAATAGATTTCGTTCATCAGCGTCAGCGAAGCCGTATAAACTTAAATCATCTTCTCGCACTGCTAAATAGGTAAACAAAGTGACGTGGTTGTCAGAAGTAACTTGTTGACGTGCGGCTCTTGTAACGTTAATTCTTAGCCCAATGCTATTGCCTATTAAAACAACTAAGGCATCTGAAGAACTTTCTATTACTTTACCAATCACAACATCAATCATGCAGTTAATATCCTAAACGATCTAAACGTGTCATCTGCAAATGTGTAATTGCCACAGCCAAACCATCTGCAGCATCATCAGGTTTGGGAATGTGGGCTAGTCCTAAAAGTTGGCGCACCATTTCTTGCATTTGGTTTTTGTCCGCATTGCCATAGCCAGTGATACAACTTTTGATAATTGGCGGCTGATATTCGCCAACAAGAAGGCCGCTTTGGGCTAATGTAAGTAACAGCACACCGCGCGCTTGCGCCACCTTTATAGCAGTGGTGACGTTTTTGCCAAAAAATAATTCTTCAATAGCCGCTTCATTAGGGTGATGTTCGGCAAGTAAAGCGCTAAGTTGTTCATGAAGTTGTAGTAAACGCTCAGCCATAGGAATCTTGGCTTTTGTGGAAAAGACCCCATAGTTCACAGCTTCTAGGGTACCATCAGGATGTTCGTATACTAATCCATAACCAGTGCGAGCTGTGCCGGGGTCCAAACCTAAAATAAGCATTGGGCTTATTCTGCCTCAAAGGCTTGCATTGCTTCAGCAGTAAACTTCAAATTACTTGATACGTTTTGTACGTCGTCGAGCTCTTCTAGTTTTTCAATCAGTTTAAAGACCTGTAGAGCCTCTTCTGTTGAAACTTCTACTTCGTTTTGTGGTATCCAAGCGAGTTTGCTATCGGCGATCTCATATCCTGCATCTTGAAGTGCTTTGACGACATTATGCAATTCAGTGCGTGGTGTATACACGACGATTATATCTTCTTCGGCTTCAACATCTTCAGCGCCAGCCTCAGCTGCTTGTAAAAACAGCTCGTCGAAGTCAACACCTTCAGCATTAATCTCAATATACCCTTTTTGATCGAATTGCCACAACACCGCACCGCTACTGGCAAGATTACCACCACTACGATTAAAAGCATGTTTTACTTCTGCGAGGGTGCGGTTTGTGTTGTCGGTCATGGTTTCGACAATAATAGCAACACCACCGGGGCCATAACCTTCATAGGTAATCTCTTGATAGGCTTCACCTGTTTCGCTAATGCCAGCACCTTTATTGATTGCCCGTTGAATATTGTCTTTGGGCATATTGGCTGCTTTTGCTTTTTCAACCGCAATACGCAAACGAGGATTACTATCGGGATCAGTAATACCGCCTCCTTCGCGCACAGCAGTGACAATCTCGCGTACTAACCGAGTGAATATTTTGCCGCGTTTTGCGTCTTCTGCGCCCTTTTTGCGCTTAATAGTTGACCATTTACTATGACCAGACATAACACTCCGCCTTCATCAAATTTGTTACTTAGGATTGGCTTATTATATCAGCTTGCCGAAAGTGCCTGCAAGATGACTTGCTGCGTTGTTTAAGGAGCAAACCCCCAATTATCAAATGGGCGACAACCTGATGCTGGGTCATAGCACGCTCTGACAGGATCAGGTATACCTTCTGAGGTAAAGCGATTTTCATCGATATTGGTTAAACTCACTTCATAGCCTTGTTGTGGAAGTACACAACTAACACCGCTGCCGGGAATTGGAGCTGGGCGTGTTTGAAGCAAGGGTTCTGTGGGGTTGAAGTAGTTGTACACAATACGGTTAACATTCGCGAACATATCCCACTTAAATGAGTCAAACAGCAGGCCATCCCCGCGCCCACCTTCCTCCCAGATGTACATCACAAAAACGTAATCTCCACCGGGTGTCATCACGATACCCACATCGCCAGAAGTGTCGTCTACATAGCCAACTTTATGCGCTATATCAGTTCCTTCCGGTACGCCAAGCTCCATCATATTCAGAAAATGAGTACCGCGCATAATTTCTAGCATTGCTTGGCATTCAGTTTGTGTGATTTCGCCCTCAAAAATAGTTTGTAGTCCACTGCCATATTTGGCACAGTCATATATATTCATTAGCAATGTGCCCATGTCTGATGCTGTTGTTTGATTTTGAGGGCTGGCATCTGTGGGTGTGGATGTGTCAAGGGGGGCAAGAGCACGTCCCGGACATGTATTGGGTTGTACGATTGTATAATAATTGGCAGGTAAATTGGACTCTTCTACTGAACCAATCCACAGGTTAGATGTCAACTGTGTATGAACAGCACCTGCCTTGCAAAAAGTATCATTGAGTTTACGGATGCCATCAATATAGCTACCATCGCTACTAGTGCTATACATTAAGTTATTGGCATCGCCGTTATCTGAACAAATGATAGCATTGGCGAGCTGGCGTTTCTCAAATGCAGATGGTTCATTAATGCGATAGCGAAAATAATTTATGATAATGCCAACTTTGATGTTACTCATGCCATCATGAAGGACATCGGCATTGATATTTACTTCTTCACCTGTTTGAAGATCGAGCACGAAAACAGAAACAACACCATCGGGACCATCCCACGCTACTCGTGTATCAGCGTTTAGATATTGCAAAATGGCAGATTGAAGGTCTTGGATGGTTAAGTCGCGCCCTGCACTGCGTTTAACGGGGAGACTAATGCGTCGATTGGCTGGGTTTCGATCAAATAGTGCGGCCTCAATCAATGACATCGCTGCTTCTATATCTAGCTGAACTGTCTCACCTGCGCTACGAAATGTACTAGTGTTGAGATCAAAGGTGCTTGTGTTGGTTGTCGTGTCGTATCGTAAAGCTAGTTCTTCTAAATAGGCGCGTAAATCTGCTGGATCGTATTCAGCATAGATTGGAATGTTGATGGAGCGCGTTTCTTGCCGCCATAAAAACTTCCAAAATCCTCCCCAAAAATCATCATCTAATTGATTCGTGGCTGCTGCTTGCATGGATTCTGTGTCTAAACGAAAGCCTATCTGAGATGGGATGAGGATAATTGGACTGCCTTCATAGTCCAGCACGATTGGCTGTTCAATGTAAACAGATTCAAGTAAACGTAAGCGATCGGCTTCGTTTAACCCTCCTACTTGTACTCCGCCAATAAGGACATCATTACCAAATGTTTGCTCAATATTATTGTATTCATTGCTATAAGCGATGAGTTCTGTTGCGCCAATGACTAATCCCAATAAGATCATAACGCTGGAAATTGCAATTAAAATAGGAAATCCGTCTGTTGAACGTCGACGGCCACGAAACTCATCAAGCCTTGCATAACTCATGGCTGTTGCGCTCCTTGTTGAATGATACGTGTAGCTTGCTTGATGGCATATGCTCGCATAATGACCTGTTGATGATTAGGTTCGATGTGTGGCAAGCCATCAAGTCCAAACCAACCGTAGTTGGCGAGTTCAGCGGATAACTGAATATCGTTTATATCATCTGGTTGAAAAGTGTCGACCCAAAAAGCCATATCAATATGGTTTTTCCAAAGCGGACTCTGCCAAATCATAACAGGTTGGATGGCATATACACGTAGGTTTAGTTCTTCTTTTAATTCACGTTCTACACCGTTTTGAGGCATCTCTCCACCGTCGATCCAGCCTCCCGGTAATCCCCATGGGAAGTCTGGATGAAAACGATGCTCCACTAACAGCACGCGATCCTTCTCATCAAAAAGCACACCCACAGCTCCAACTGTAAACCGACTAAGGGACATACGGTAAACTGTTGTTAGTAATTTTGCCATGATAGGAAAGCGCTGTATAACATCACCGAGTGATCGTAATGCACGATCTTTCAATTGAATATCCTCCAAACGGCTTTTGTAGTTTGTCAGTGTACCGAATATAAAGATGAATTTCTATGCCGTTTGTATTACGTTCACCTATCAAGACTCTTGTAGTGTAGCTGCATCTTTTACTTGTAATAATGGCTGCTGAACAGGAATGATAAAAGAGAAAGTATTGGTTCCCTTATCAAGGTCACTCTTCAGCCAAATGCGCCCACCATGTGCCTCGATAAGTGCCTTTGTAATGGACATCCCAACCCCAATGTCACCAAGCCCTTCAATCAGAGGGTTCTCAGCACGATATAAGCGGGTAAAAACACGCGCTTCATCTTCTGGGCGGATACCTCCACCTTGATCTTGAATGGAAACGAATACGACATCTCTAAAAATTTGTGATTCTGTTCCTGATACCGCCATTTCATCCATATGGCGCGCTGTAATTTTCACTGTGCCATCGGTGGGAGAAACTAAATATGCATTTTGGATTAAGTGGGTGGTAATTTGCCGTAAAGCCTCTTCGTCTGCTTGCAGATAAATTTCGTCGTTTTCAATGTCTAAATCGAGCACGATACCTTTTTCACTGAAGCGATAGCGTATCGAAGCAATAGCATTGTCAATGAAATCAACAAGGTTCACTTTTTTAGGCTCTAGTCGTATCCCATCGCTATCCATAATGGCGATCTGAATTAATTCTTCGACCAGATAGGCTAAGCGATCAACATTTGCCTTAACACGTGTAAGCAGCTTTCGCTGAAGCGCGCCTAAAATGCCAACAGACTCGCCTAGAATCGTGTCGGTGTAGCCCATGATGACGGAAAGCGGGCTACGTAATTCTTGAGCTAGTGCGACAATCACATCTATATCAACAGGTAATTGGGTACGTGTTTCTTGTGATGCTGATTGTGATTTAAGTTGGCTTTCTAGCCAATTAATTTGTTGTTGAGCTTTTTGGAGTTGTGCTTCTAATTCTGTACGTGCACGACTGAGCTCTTCAATCATTTGTTGCATTGGTGCGAGCCCTTCATCGTGGAGAGCATTTAGTTGATCGCGATCTCCATTGATGCGCGCTTGAAGTATTTGATACTCATGCGAAAGTCGCTCGTTTTCCGCCTTTAAAACGTTGCGCTCACTAATAAGATGCTGTTGCGCTTCTGTGGCTTCAGATAGAGCTTTTAATGCTGCTTCTTTTTCTTGTACTAATATTTGATGCTTTTGTGCAAGTTCTTCACGTTCTCTTTGCCATTCTTTAGCGGCGCTGGCTAAGCTATCACGTTGGGCGACTAGGTCATTGCGTTGTTTGATCAACACTTCACGGTCGTGTGCTAGGCGCGCGATTTGTGTTTCTAATGCTTGGATGCGTGCTGTCCGTTCTTGTTCTTGCGCAATAGCTGTCTCAAGGGTTTTTCGCTCCTTAAGTAGAAGTTCGCGTTCATGCGCGGCCCGTTGAGCTTGTGTTTTATAAAAGTCACGTTCTTCTTTAAGTTTCGTAATCTGATCAATTACGCTCTGAAAATCGGCTTGCAAACCCATTGCACTTAACTGCGTTTGTGTGTCTTCAAGTCGTGCTTGAATTTGTTCGCGTTCTGCCTCCAAGCGTGTTTGATCTTCCAGCAAAGTATCCAATAAATGCTTGATGCGCTGAATACCACTACTATCGGTTTGTAGAGCTTGAAGTTGCTGTGCCAAGCGATCTCGTTGTTGGCGTAATGACTCTATCTCTTCTTGAAGTTGCTCATTCATCGCCCGATAGGCCATGATCTCATCATCAGAGGTTGCACCAATAAGGGTTGCTTGTGCTTCTTTCAATGCAACAGTGAGCTTGCGCCGCTCTGCTTGAAGTTGTTCGCGCTCAAAAGCAATGGCCTCTATACGTTGTGTGATGGAGAGCATTTCTTCATCTTCATCAAGTGCCATCACTTCTTTGAGCTTCTGGCGTTCTTTTCTCAGAGCTTCTTCAAGTTGTTGAATATGATCATTCAACATGTTAATTTCTTGTTGAGCTTGCTCTAGGCTCGCTTGCATTTCGCGTCTCAGTGCAACAATAGGGGCTGCTGTTTGATCTTCGGTGATGATTTCATTGTCATCACTTCCTTCGACCAATTGCAAAATGGCGCGCTCTTCTGCCAGCACACGCTCAATGCGTGCTGTACGACTCAGCATTAGTAACCGCGCAGCAATAGGAGATATTGACTCTAACAGTCGTTGCTCATCATCACGTAATTCTCTACGGGTATATGGAAAACCAACAATAAGCGCACCAATCACAACACCATTACGTATCAATGGCTGTAGATAGGTTGTACCTGTCACAGGCATATCAAAACGTTCATATAGATCATTAAGTTCATCAATATGGGTATTAGGATCGAGCTTTTGTTGGCGTTTTTGCTCTAAAGCATTATACAGGGTTGGTTGTTCAGTTAAATTGATGGACATTGCGGTAATGGGTTGTTTGCGCCCAAAATCATAAGCTGCTATGACATCAACCCAGTTTGCATCTTCATATGAAGCCAAGCCAACAATATCTGCTTTAAGCATATCTGCAACAGCTTGTACAGTTTGGCTTGGAATGGCGTTGGTGTCAGCTTGATCAAGCATAATGCCTAATGCCTTTAGTAATGCTAATGCTTCGTTGCGTCCACCAACTCCACTTGCGCCTGATGATTTAATGCGCTCTTGAATGACTTCAAACTCTTGGCTTGCTGAAGGCAAAGAGGCAATGGCTTTTAATGGGCGCGATACATGTTCGGCATAGGTGGCGACTGTATCGACTGCGAGCGTCATACGTTCAATGACCATGCGGTATATGATCATTAACAGCAACAGCCCACTAATCATCATCGACCAACGAATGGCACCCGAAGCATTGCCTAGTGTTTCGTTGGATAGCTGTTGTTGGAGTGTGTAGATGTGCCCAGCAATAAGAGTAATGAAGAATAGCGATTTTAGAGGTATATCAGCAACATGACGGTATCGCCAGAATAGTAATAAAAGACTACAACCGTTAATGATAAGTGTTAAATATACCCAAGAGACGCTGATAGATTGCTCGTAGAAATGAAGTTCTCTATCCCAAACTTGTAGGGTATAGAACAACCCTATGAGTAGGAAAACCATTATGCCAATGCTAAGAATAGTTTCTAGACGAACTTTGCGGGGATATTCCGCAGTTAAAAGCCCGTAACTTAACGCAACAATGACAATAGTATTGATAGCACTTTCAAGCGGAGGCAGAATGCCTGTATTATTATTGAGTAGTCCGAAGATGGTACTGCTAATAAGGATGAGCCAAGCTGTTAGGGCCATCCATAACGCAACAACATATCGTCCAGCAGCTGTTTCTTCTTCAGAGCGTCGGCGTTGATCAAACGCCATGAGTAAGGCAGCTTGATAAATTATAAAAATGGCAATGAAGTAGAAAAGCTCGCCATTGGACGATGTGAATAAATTGACAAAATCTTGTGTACTGTTCAAAGTTATGGTCACTCAAATATCTCAAGAATTATCCTACTGTTAAAATTGTAGCACATCTGTTTGACAGATGACATTTGAGTTAAATCATAAATTGGAGATGAAAAAACAATGCGAAGAGCTTTATTTTTGGGATTAGTACTAATTGTAGCTTTAGGGGCGTGTGGCGGGGGTGAAAAACGGAATGAGTCAAAAATTCAAGACCCCTTTGAGCTAATCGTACCTACTTTACAACCACGTACTATCATTGAGGGTTGTACAGACATTGATATTGAAAATTGGGCTGATTTGATGTTGCCTAACTTGCAGGAATTTATGGATGAATCACAAGCATATGTTACACAAGTTGAAAAAGCCTCTTCTGATGAGTTAAGAGATACTTGGAATAGGTTGGTTGCGCTGCGTGACAATATGACAACCTATCCCACTCCTACTTGCCTAGAGCGACAGCACGATCAAGTTTTGAATCGACTGCAATCTATTCTAGAGGAGTATCAAAAATTTGGAATTGGACGTTCTAGCGTGTCTGATTTTCAAGAAGGTTTTAACGCTGATATGAAAGGGTTAGAAGAGCAGATTGATCGCTTGAACATTGTGATGAATGAATTATACACAACCAATTAATGATCAATGCGCTTGAGGATAAATAATGTCAAGTCATCAAAAGGTGGTACATCTCCTGTAAATTTATCGACAGCCTCGATAATTTTATTGACCAACTGATGGGGAGGCAGTTCACGTTCGCGCACAGCAGTAATGAACAAGTCTGCTTCTCCAAACTCAAGGTTGTCTTGTCGTCGGGCTTCTGTAACGCCATCAGTATACGCAACTATTACATCTTGCGGAGCGATGTCTATGGTATCTTCTCGTAGGGTAGCATCATTTAGTATACCTAAGGCGATGCCCTTTAATTTTAGCTCGGTGAATTGCCCATTTTGATGAACAAGCAATGGTGGGTTGTGTCCAGCGCTACAGTATGCGAGTGTATGGTTGTGTGGGTCTAGAATGCCATACCAAACCGTTACAAACAGATCGCTGCGGTTGTCCTGTACTAGGATTTTATTGGCCTTGAGCAATGTTTCCATTGGGCTAAGTCGGCTTGAAGCGACTGAGCGAATAATAGTGCGGCAGATTGTCATAAACATTGCAGCAGGCACGCCTTTATCTGTTACATCAGCGATCACAAGCCCATATTTTCCGTCTGATAAAGGTATAAAATCGTAGAAGTCTCCTCCAACAAGCCGCGCTGGTCGATAGTATGCCGCTAATTCATATCCACTAATTTGTGGTGGAGTATCAGGTAACAAACTTAATTGAATAGTACGGGCAAGTTCCATTTCGCGCTCAAGCGTTCGGGCTGCTAGAGCTTCTTCTTGCAGCCAAGAAGTTTGAATAGCCATTGCGCATTGATCAGCAATGCCCGTAAGAATTTTAAGGCGACGTTCTTCACTTGCGCCCGCAAGGGTGACATTATCCACTAGCATTGCACCAACAGTTGTTCCTTGTGCAACTAGCGGTATTCCTAGAATAGTATCGATGTTTGAAAAGATATTTTGTAATGCTTCTGGTATTGGGAAGTCCGCATCTTGGCCCGCTGTAACAAGCTCACGCTGTTTTGAGAGATGTGTTAAAAACGGGGCAGCCTCCGCGCTCAATTTCAAGAAGGGCATTTCTAGTTCAGCTTCAGGTGGCAGACCAAGCCACTTAGCAGCAATAAAACAATTTGTTTCGGCATTCCACTCTAAAATGCAACAACAAGAAACACCTACAAGTAATGTTGTATAGCGCACAATTGCTTCAAGTGTGCTGTCAAGATCAAATTGGCTGTTAACAGCTTGAGCAACTTGGAGCACAACTGTTGTAATCCACTGTTCTTCTTGTTGAGCAGTGTATAGTTGAGCACGATCTATGGCGATAGCTGCTTGATTTGCAATTCCTGAAGCAAGTTCAATTTTGCGCGCAGTCAAGGGCTGATCGCCTTGACGTTGCCCAATCATTATTACTCCAAAAATCTCACCTTGTGCAAAAAGAGGCAATAACACTGCTTGCAAGAAATTCACTTCGACGGGGAGTTGTTCGGCAGGAATATCTTCATGGCTGACAATGATAGGTACCCCTCTTGTAACCAACTCTTTTAAGGGTGGCCATGTATCGACTACAGCCTCAACTCCAACTAATTGATTGACCAGTGATTGCTCAATGCCGGATACTTCAACAACTCGAAAAGCATCTTGTGTACGTAGTAGTACTGCACACCACTCAACACCTGCCAATAACGGCGTAATTTTTGCTACTGTTTTAAGAACTTCATCTGTGCTGACTGCTTGGCTAGTAGCTTCTGCGACTTGTAATAATGCCGTTGAAATCCATGCTTCTTCTTTTTGAGCCATATATAATTGAGCATTCATGATAGCTACGCCAGCTTGATTTGCGAATGTGCCAACGATCTCGTGTTCTTCAGGGGAAAATCGAATATTGCCTACACGCTTAATAGCAAGATAGCCTATCACTTGATCTTGGATCATGAGTGGCTTGGCAATAATGTCACCGTTGGAAATTTGTGTAGAAGATGATTGCTCGTTAGCAATATGAGTGAGCAATGCGTCTATATGCCCATGTATACCATCTACTGGCAGGGGATGTTCCCAAACGGTTTCATTAATGACTGCACCGTGTATGGCGCTGATCTCAAATTGCTTTTTGTCTTCATCAAGAAGCAAAATTACTGCAGACGTGTAGGCTACTACGCGCTCTAGTCCTAGTAAGATTTCTTGTAAGACACTTTCTAGGTCTAGGGATGAAGCTAAAACAGTACTCACTTCGCGGAGTGTTTCAGAAAGCATTCGGCGACGCATTTCATTCGCAAATAGACGTGCATTTCGGATGGCAACTGCGACGGTATCAGCAAGCGCCTGCACTAGTATCATATCCTCTTGCTGAAAAGCATCCGGATGAGGACTTTGTATATCTAAAACGCCTAGCGTCTTGTTTCCCATCTGGATAGGAACGGTCATTTCGCTAAATGTGTCATCAAGTCCTGTTCCTACACAGTAACGTTCATCTACAATAACATTCCCAGAGATGATAGGGCGGCCGTGTCTTACCACCCAAGGGATAAACCCTTTATCATTGACAGAATAACTTAGACGTTGTTTGAGCCATTGTTTTACATGAGGGCCTTCGCCTGCTCTAAACACAATTTGATCGTCTTCACGCAAAAAAAGATGTACACGATCGTAACCAAAATAATCATCAATGAGATCGACTACTTCATCAAGTAATACCGATATGTCAAGGATAGAGACAACCGCACGCGCAGCTTCAATAAGCGCATTTAGACGCTCGCTTTGTTTTCGTTCTTGGTGATACGTTTGGGATTCTTGAATAGCAATGGCTAGTTGATCGCCTAGGGCTGCAATGGTTTTGAGATCATCTTCACCGAAAGCGTCTAGTTGGTTGCTTTGAATATCCAGCACCCCTAATACTTGTTGATCAACAACTAAAGGCACAGCGACTTCACTTAGGGTTGCTTTTAGCGCTGCAGATTGTAAGTAACGGCTATCACTGCGAACATCGCGCACATGTACCAACTTGGCATGTTGTGCTGACCAGCCAACGAGGCCTTGCCCCCATTCAAGTTTGACGTTCTTAAACGTCGATACACTACTAGCACCTAATACGATCTGGTTGGTTAGCTTATCAATGGTGAAAATGTTCACCGCATAGTAGCCAAATGTATCACGCACAAGATGCACTATTTGCTCAAATAAATCATTCAGTGGTTGCATCGTCGTAATTTGGCGCGATACAGTACTAATTAAGCGTAAACGTTCGGCTTGTCTTTGTGCTGCTTCATATAGTTGAGCATTGCGGATCGCCCCAGCGGCTTGTGCTGCTAGCACCGTAAGGCGGCGTAAATCTTCGCGGTCAAACATGCGTGGTGTATCGCTTTGTACTGCAATAACACCGATCACCTCGCCACCGGAAAGCAAGGGAACAAAAATTCCCGAACGTGCAGGGTTGTTTTGGTCATAGTAACGGGGTTTTGCTGGTAAGGCATCCCATTCTTTTTGATAGTCGTAAACAAGTAACCCTGATTTATTTAATACTACCCAGCCAATAAGCCCTTCATGCGCGGCTCCGACAAAAGTTTCAGGCGCTAGACGTTTAGCATTTTTGAACCATACTTTCACCATATAATCATTGCCATAAACAAGCCCAAGCTGAAAATGACGAGTATTTACAATACGCGCTGACTGTTGATACACAATTTCGCATAAAGCATCTAGGTTGAGCTGTGCACTTAGAATTGCTTGCCCAACATCTGCCAAAGCGTCTAGATCGTATTCTCGTTTGGCTCGCTTAAGTCCACGCCAATAACCAGCCACAAGACCTACAACTAATAGGCTTGCGCCAAAAAGCATTGCAATGATCGTGCTAAGCTCGTTCACGGCAGATTAGCCTGTGGCTTCCTTATTCGTAATGCATATCGGCTAGGGCAGCTTCGGGGGAATCGTAAATATTAAACATCATATCAAAGCCAATCATTTCAAAAACTTCTAGAATACGTGGTTGAAGTGCGGCCAAGATAACATCGCCTTTGTTGTCTCTTGCTTTTCGCCATGCTGTTACCAAAACCTTTAATCCACTACTGGAAATATAAGTAACATGAGCAAACGAAATTAATAGCCGAAAGTGCCCTTGTTGAAGTTCTTCTTCTAATGCTTGTTCGACTTGCTGGCTGGTATGGCTATCAATCTGCCCAGTGAGATCAACTTGTACAAAACTGTTAGACACCATTTTCTTGGTGATTGAGAGTGTGTCTTCAACTTCATTACGATTGATTTGGCTCGGATGTTCAATGTTTTTATAAAGTGTAAGGACATTACGACCGTCAACATAGCGATAGTCGATCCGATCCATGAGTTTTTTGATGAAATAAATTCCCCATCCACCAATTTCACGCTCTTGTGTAGATAGAGCTGGGTTCGGTTCTCGATAGGTAACAGGATTAAAGGCTGGGCTGTTGTCTGTTATGGTAATGACAAAAGTACCTTGATCAATGCCTGTGGTGATTGTAATTTGTCCGGTGTTGGTATTATGACCAAAGCCATGCTCGATGATGTTGGTGCAGGTTTCATCTACTGCGAGTTGACAATGATAAACACTACGCTCATCTAGACCTGCTTCTTCGGCTGCTTTTACAACAAATTCACATGCTGCTGGAACATTTTCTATATGCGCTTTGAAAGAAAGATGGCGCTCATCTTGCATGGCTTTTTGACTCCGTTAATGCTTCATGATGGTCATCGCAGTTTAGGTGAAACTTCCTACTGCTTCTAATTGCGAATCGTAGATTTTAAAGATTTCATCTAGTCCTGCTAACTCTAACACTTCACGCACGCGGTCGCTAGGGCTAGCTAGTCGCAGATCACCTGTGCCTGCCAAATTTTGCACTCGTTTTAAGGCAGCGACGATTTCACGTAACCCTGCGCTACTGATGTATTCAACGTTTGCTAGGTCTAATACTAAGCGGCTTTTACCATCATCAATAGCAGCATTTAGCGCTTCACCAAGTTTGCCCGCCGTAGTACTATCCACTCGACCATTTACTTCTAAAAGTGCTACACGTTTGATTTCTTTTGTTGTTATTTGTAAATCATTCATAAACCCAATGCCTGTGTAGATTCCATATTGGAATCACACTTCTCCTTTCATCGGTGGTTAAGCTGAATTCTATAGACTAAACTGAGGACATTATAGTATGGTAGAGGCATTTAGAAAACAGGAGTTGGAAAATCTGTGGAATTGTTATTATCTGTTCCTTTTGGGGCATTTTTATTGGTGTGGGGTTTGGTTTGGGAGCCAAAGCCCAAAACTAAGAAAGACCTAAAGGCTGAAAGGGCGCTTTTGGCAAGTGGGGAGGAAGATATTTTTGACGATGATCAAGATTTTGACATCTTTGAAAACCTAACACCTAAACAGCAACGAAGCTATTTAAGACGAATCGCACAGCGTGTGATTTTATTGTTTTTAGGGATCGTCATTCTTTTAATTGGCTTGGCCCGACAAGGCGGTGCCATAGAAGATGCACAGGCTTTTCTGCTACTTTTTGCGCTTTATAGTGGGGCGCTGTTAATTGTTCAACGTGCTGAAAAAGCAAGTCGATTGTTGGTATTTTTTGTGATGGCTTTTATCGCTAATCTCATTTGGCGTACGGCCATTTATTATGAGCATGAAGCTGAGAATGCATGGGCTATTTTGATGGCTTTGATTGTAAATGGCTTATTTTGGTTGCTGATTGGCCAGCGCTTCCCGCCCGGCAGCAGCGATAATATCGAGGTTGTAGGTATGGAAGGTTAAAAGGGGTGATGTTATTTCACCCCTTACGTATCTTAAACAATATTCAGTGGGATAACGTCAGCGTTTACCATTGCCATAACACTTATTCGTGCAGCAATAGTTTGTGCGAGCTCGCGGAAAGCCTTACCTGCCTCGCTATCTGGATCAGTGATCGCTATTGGCTTGCCATAATCACCACCTTCGCGCACATTAGCCCGCATTGGGATGCGTCCTAAAAATTGCAAGTGTTTTTCTTCTGCGAGCTTTTCTCCACCGCCTTCGCCGTAGATTTCCCCAACCATATTCTCTATGATTCCCAATACCGGGACTTTGAGCTTCTCGAACATCGATACTGCACGACGGGCATCTTCAACCGCCACGTCTTGCGGTTGGGTGACAATAACAGCACCTGTTAAGGGGACTGATTGAGCCAAACTTAAGGCAGCATCACCAGTTCCGGGCGGCAAATCCACTATCATATAGTCTAATTGCCCCCATTCAACATCAGAGAAGAATTGGCGAATGGCGCTGTGTAACATAGGGCCACGCCAAATCATAGGTGTGTTAGGATCGGCTAAAAAGCCCATGCTCATAACCTTTATGCCGTAAGCCTCAAATGGCACCATTTTTTTCACATCATCAACAGTGATGACGCGCGGACGAGCAAAGCCTAAGCCAACCATTGTCGGAATATTTGGCCCCAAAACATCAGCATCTAATAAGCCAACACGAGCACCATGTTCTGCAAGGCTTGCTGCTAGATTAGTTGCAACAGTGCTCTTACCTACGCCACCTTTTCCGCTGCCAACAGCTATAACGTTCATAATAGGAATGTTGAGATTACCATGAATGCCGCGTGGTACATTGGCATCCCACTTAATTTCAACTCGTTCAATGCCTTCGATGGGAAGCAAAGCAGCTTCACAACGAGTTTGGAAAACATCTTTTAATGGGCAAGCAGGTGTAGTAAGTACAATGGTAAAGCGTGCTACACCATTTTCGATGCTTAAATCTTTCACCATATTGAGTGAAACAATGTCACGGTTGAGCTCTGGTTCGATCACGGTGCTAAGTGCTTCCATCACCCGATCATGTAATGGATGTGTCATGCTTTATCCTCTATGGCTGAATTTTGCAAATTAATATTGATATTATTCTAACATATTCAAAGCGCTAACGTACATGATGAATGTCAGGATTATTTGATGCAGATGAATATTCTTTTAGTTCGATGCAAATTGCTTCCCACATTTGTACTAATTCTTCGTCTGTATAACGTGATCTCTCTATTACTTGTTGAGCGCAGATGGTGCATCCTCGCATTGCGCGATAATTATGAGGGAAGCACTGTAAGCAGTTGTTTTGACGTATCATCAGCAGCATAAACGCTAATACTTCAAGATGAGTTTCGTCTTGATGTTGGCAAATACGGTTGACTAATTGTTGCCAAATGGGGCCTCTAAGATGGCGTAAAGCAGCGATAGAGCGGTAGGGGAATAAAATATCAGTGTCCGATTGATAAAGCATAAAAATCTCCATTATATTTAATGAGAATTTATAGCTAGCGCATTTTCTTTTAACTAAATTCTAACAAAATTTGTGGGGCGAGTCTATTGGTATAGTTATGTTGATCCTGTTGCTTAGTGACGTTATATAAGCTACACTATTGCCGCGCTTGTCCTATTTATTGAAAAATTACCCGGGAGTAACTGCCGGATCATGGAAAATCAACAACAATCTTTGCAGACTCAACCAACGTTTAACTTATCACCAGCTATTGTTGCGTTTTTAGTGTTGGCTGGTCTTGTAGTGCTTACCGCTTTGTATGTGGTAAATCGTGATATTGAAACAGAAGGCCCTACTGTTCTAGAGTCCACTGTGCCACTGCGCTTTGAAAGTGGGGAGGCCCGCTTATCAGGGCGTTATCCTGATGGTTGGCGCTATGAAGAAGTGGATAATACCGTTGTCTTTACACCAAGAAATGCACGCACCGATGATCCTACGACAATTATTTTAGCCCATGTAGAGGAGGAGGTTTCACCTGAAGAGTATGCGCGTCGCATTGAAGCAAACGCTCTAGCGGTTATCGATGAAACTGATAGCTATGACGCTTTACCTGATGGTGTGATGGTTACAGTACGTGAAGCTGATGAGCTTGAAGCAAGGCATATTATCTTCAGTGATGGTGAAGGCGGCTTGTTTGTCGCAACTTTGCGCACCGAAGATGTGGATGAATATGCTAGAGAATTAGAATTTATGGCTCAAACTCTTGATTTCTTGCGGCCTTTGCCTTTAACACAGCGTGCTGAACGTCCTCAGTTTAGCATTGCTTATCCTGAAGGTTTTAGCGATGATCCGCAAGATGATAGCGCTGTTTTCTTTACTGAAACTGATGATGCGATTGATAATAGCGAATCAATTATTATTCAAATGATCGTTGCTTCACCACTAGAGTTGTTGGGGCCTGATATGGCGAATGCTTCTCCAACGGAAATTACCTCTTTTATTGGCGATCAACTCACAGGTTCAACGCCAGAAACGAGTGCTTTTGATGTCACACTTGGTGATTATTCTGGCGCGCGTATGGTGCTTGCTTCTAATTCTAACCCCGATGTTGTGGTTGAATTGACGACACTTGATCTCACAGATGGAAATATTTTGCTGATTTTGGCCCGCTCAACACGGGATGATTATCCCAAATTAACTGTGACGATTGAGGCAATGGTTGAGAGCTTTGAGTATGCGGGCAGTTCATCAGATGATGTTGAAGCAACAAATGATGCTGATCAAGAAGAAGATGAAGCGTCTTCAGAGGAAAATGTTTCTGAGGAAGGAACAGAGGCAGAACCTACGCCCGAATCTACACAGACACACTCTGAAGAAGATGGTGCACATAGCCAAGAATAGCAATACTATTTAGTTGATGATATAGAGCCCATTGTGCCTTGCGGTAACAGTGGGTTCTGTTATGCTTGCAGAAGTTTGCTGTAGTAAAGATTTTTAGAAAGGAGTTTTTGCACACAAACGTGTGCATAGAATCCCCATGAGTGATTTAGTGAAAAATTATATTAATGGTCAATGGGTTGAAGGACATGGTGGTACATTCGTAAGTTTGAATCCGGCCACTGAAGAGCCATTCGCTGAAATTACGCTTTCTACATCAGAAGATGTTGATGCTGCGGTTGAAGCAGCAAAAGTGGCTTATAAAACTTGGCGCTTAATGCCTGCTCCTCGACGTGGAGAGCTTTTATTTAAACTTGCGCGTATTTTGACTGAGCGTAAGGACGAACTCGCGCGTATTGCCACCCAAGAAATGGGAAAAATTTTGGATGAGACCCGTGGCGATGTGCAAGAAGCTATCGATATGGCCTATTACATGGGCGGTGAAGGTCGGCGCTTGTTTGGATATACCGCACCTGTTGAGATGCCTAATAAATTTGGTATGGCGATCCGTGATAGCGTAGGCGTTGTTGGACTAATTACTCCTTGGAATTTTCCTGTAGCAGTGCCAAGTTGGAAGATACTTCCCGCGCTTGTTGCTGGTAATACTATTGTTTGGAAACCCAGTGAAGATGCACCTGCTACTGCTGCAGCATTTGTTAAGTGCTTTGAAGATGCAGGCTTTCCTGCAGGTGTTATTAATTTGATACAAGGTCATGGCCAAGTTGGTGAGGTTTTGGTTAAAAACCCACACGTGCGCATTATCTCGTTTACTGGTTCGACAACGACGGGGTTACATGTATATACAATGGCGGCGGCTTTGGGTAAAAAAGTCACGCTAGAAATGGGCGGCAAAAACGCCATCATTGTGATGGATGATGCGAATTTTGATCTAGCCGTAGAGGCAATCACATGGAGTGCTTATGGCACGACAGGCCAACGGTGCACGGCGACAAGCCGCCTAATCGTGCAGAAAGGAATTAAGCCTCGCCTGATAGACGCTTTGGTTGAAAAGGCGAAGACTATTCGGATAGGCGATGGACTTTTACCAGAAACTACTATGGGGCCCCTAGTGAATCAAAAAGCGTTGGATAAAGTCAGCGGTTATATGCAAGTCGCCGCAGAAGAGAAAGTAACTGTTTGTGTGGGAGGGAAACGCGCCCGCGAGAAAGGGTACTTCTTTGAACCCACGTTGCTTGATGGCGTAAAGCCTAATATGCGTTTGGCGCAAGAAGAAATTTTTGGGCCTGTTTTATCGGTAATTGAATTTGAAACGCTGGAAGAAGCTATTGAGATTAATAACGGCGTACCTTTTGGGCTCTCAAGCAGTATCTTTACAGAAAATGTAAATGTTGCTTTTCGTGCTATACGTGATCTTACTACAGGCATTGTTTATATTAATCATGGGACAACTGGTGCTGAAATACAGTTTCCATTCGGTGGCACGCGCGGTACAGGTAATGGTATGCGTGAGGCAGGACAAGCTGGCTTAGATAGCTTTACTGAATGGAAGTCGGTTTATGTAGATTATAGCGGGCGCTTACAACGCGCTCAGATTGATACAGACGCTATTCTTGGGAAGATTGAGTAGCTCTGGGCGTGGTTAGCTATAGGGAACAAGGCGTTTTCCTATAGCTATTTTTTTAGAATAAACATTGTGAAAATTAGAATTATTGGTAGAATGAGAGCAAGCTGCGTTTTAACCAATGTCTAGCATAATGTTAAATGCTTGTTAAAATATCACCAATATACTAATTGAGAATAGAATGGGTAATGCACTTTATTGGGATTCTACTTATGAAATCGTCCTCAATCTAATGCGGGCATATCCTATGGTAAATCTAGATACCATAAGCACTAGCCAATTGCTTGAGATGATTTTAGCATTACCAAATTTTGTGGATGAACCCCAACTTGCCAATGAGGATTTGTTGGTTGAAATTTTGAGGTTTTGGTATGAGGAGGCCATGTAATGTCCAACCATCAATCGTTCGATCTGCATGAGTTGCACGATCCTGAGATTCCGATTCCTGAAGGCTTAGAGGGTAGTATCGCTGCTACATCCCTGAGCCGTATTTATAACTGGTCGCGTGCACGTTCCACATGGCCGCTGTTATTTGGCTTGGCGTGTTGCGCAATTGAGATGATTGCAACTGCTTCATCACGTTATGATATGTCCCGATTTGGCATGGAAGTAATGCGGGCGAGTCCACGTCAAGCTGACTTGTTGATTGTTTCGGGCACGGTCACAAAGAAAATGGTTGTGCCTATTGTTCGGATTTATAATCAAATGCCTGAGCCCAAATATGTGCTTGCGATGGGCGCTTGTGCATCAGGGGGTGGACCCTTTAAAGAAGGGTATAATGTCGTTAGCGGCATTGACAAATATATTCCTGTAGATGTGTATGTCCCCGGTTGCCCGCCAACCCCACAAGCACTCATTTATGGTTTTATGGCGCTACATAAAAAGATGGAAGGGCAGCAGCTTTTCCAACGGAACAGTACTCCATGGTATAGCCGTGGCCCTGTTGATGAAATTCCGATTCCTATTCTAGGCCCTGACATTATTGATCCCCGCCAAGCCTCATTGTTGCGCCAAGAAGTTGAACGGCAAGCGCAAGGTGTGGCCATGACCGAAGCACAAGCTGAAGCGGGTGACTAAAGGAGACTTTAATACACGATGAGCGATATACAAGAATTTCAATCCAAAGATATAGTCGCTGATCCGACGCAAGAAGCGCTAAATGTGCTTTCTGAGCGTTTTGGTTCACAAGTAAGCCCCGATGACCGCAAAAATTATACAGGCCTAGTGGTTGATCGAGATGCTTTGACCGATGTTGCGCGTATTGTACGCGATGAATTGGGCTATGATTATTTGTCGAGTGCTACAGCAGTTGATTATCTAGGGTATGAAGATGGTGATTACCTTGAGATGGTTTATCACTGTTATCGCACTACTGGTGGAGCCCCGTTAGTTCTGAAGTCGCGTACGCCGCGTGATGTAGCCACATTGCCTAGTGTTGTGAGCATTTGGCCGGGAGCAGACTTCCAAGAACGTGAAGCCTATGACTTATATGGGATTTACTTCAATGGGCATCCTAACATGAAGCGCATTCTGTTGTGGGAAGGCTTTGAGGGGCACCCAATGCGCAAGGATTGGCGCGAGGCTTATTATGAGGAAGAGCATAAACCTTTTGGCTCGCGTTGGCCTGCTGGACATGTTACTCGTGCAGAGGAATTTAATCCTTTTGGGCGTAATGTAAAATACCCTGAAGGCTTCACAATGGATCAGGCCTATGATGTGTCAGAAGTTGATCATTATGAAGGGCTGAATTTAGGTGTACAGATCGAAGGCGGTATTCAAACAGATCGGCTTGTTGTTAATCTTGGGCCACACCACCCCAGTACACATGGTGTGTTTCGTATGGTGGTTACCCTAAATGGGGAAACAGTCGAAACATTAGAGCCAGTTATGGGGTACTTGCATCGTAATCACGAAAAGATTGGCGAACGTAATACTTGGGGCATGAATATGCCTTTTACGGATCGCTTGGATTATATTTCTAGCATGAGCAATAACTTAGGGTATGCGCTCGCAGTTGAAGAGCTCATGGCAAAAAGCGATGTCAAAGGCTTTTCTCAGCCCACTGAAAGAGCTGAACTTATCCGCGTATTGATGGTTGAACTGACACGTTATGTGAGTCATACATGGTCAATTGGCTTCTTACTCAATGATATGGGGGCCTTCTTTACGCCAGCTTTGTATGGCATTTGGGAACGCGAACTCATTCTTGACTTCTTTGAAGCCACTGCTGGCTCGCGGATGATGTGCAACTATATGCGTTTTGGCGGGGTTGCTTACGATATTCCTGCTCGTTTACGTGCGCAGGCGATTCTGGAGAATGACGTTATTCGCGACTTTGATACAATGGACTTCTTGCGCGAGTTAATCTTTGAACGAATGCCGCGTTTTGTGGATGAATATCACAAACTTCTAACGTCTAATGAAATTGTGATTAGTCGCGCTCAAGGCGTTGGCATTTTGCCACCAGAACTAGCTATTGCTTATAGTACTTCTGGCCCAGTGTTGCGCGGTAGTGGCATTCCCTATGATGTGCGTCGTGCACAACCGTATAGCATTTATCCAGAGCTTGAATTCGATATTCCTGTTGGACGCAATGGTGATGTCTATGATCGCTATTTGGTACGTTTAGAAGAAATGCGCCAAAGTGTTCGCATTTTGCAACAAGTGTACCCACGCTTAAAAGAGACTGCTGGGATGCCTGTTTTTGGCCTTGATGCGTATGCACCTCGTATTTCTGAAGGCGGCGAAGCCTATGGGCGTGTTGAAAATCCAAAAGGCGAGTTGGGATATTACATCATTGGCCGCCAAGGAAAAGAATACGATCAAAATCCATGGCGTTATCATGTTCGTGCTCCGAGCTTTATCAACCTCACTGCTCTTGAAGAAATGTGCAAGGGGCATAAAGTCGCTGATATTGTAGTAATCTTAGGTAGCATTGACATCGTTTTAGGTGAAGTAGATCGCTAACGTTTGCTTATAGTACAGCCACTTGTGAAGGAGTGGCTGTTTGACCTTGACTGGTGAGCGAGCCAGAGGAGATTTTGCATGTACGGAACAGGTATTTTACGAGGATTAGGTATCACACTGCGTCATTTTGTGGATACCTACATAAAAGACCTTGAATGGGCAAGTATGGGGAAACGTACCGATCCTGAAGTGTTTGCTGTTCGGCAAGGAACTCAGGCACGTGGCCTTTATACAGTTGAGTATCCAGATGAAAAGCTGGCAACCCCTGAACGTTTTCGATTTGTTCCATTTTTGGTAGTCAATAACCACGACGATCCTTATGCGCCGGGACATGATTGGTGCACCTCTTGCGGTATATGTGCTAAGGTTTGCCCGCCGCAATGTATTTGGATTGTACGCGGCAGTGATCCAAACACAGGACGACCCAAGCCAGAGCCAGAGGCTTTTTATATTGACATTGATATTTGTATGAACTGTGGTTATTGTGCTGAATATTGCCCATTTGATGCGATTAAAATGGATCATGATTATGAGTTGGCTTCTTATGATCGCACCACTGCTCATATTCATGATAAAGCACGCTTAAGTAAAGAAGTTCGCTATTGGCAGACCATTGCTCCAACGCGCGCATTGGAAGAAGCACAAGCACGTGGTCAATGGGAGCATAAAGATACTGCTAAGCTAGCCAAGAAGAAAGATATTCCCATGACAGAACCTGTCTGGGAGAAGCGTAATGCAGCTATTCATAACCCTGATGTGGAAGAATTAGCTCGGAAGAAGGCTGCAGCCGCCGCTGCCCCGAAAGCCGCAACGAAAGCGGGTGCTGCTTCTCAAGCTGCGCCGCAACCCGTTGCAATTTCAATTGATGTTGAAAATGCAACTCCTGATCAACTCGCTGAATGGGCGGCTGATGCTGGCTTACCATTACCTGCACGTGCAGCAGCTGCATTGCGCCTAGATGGGCTTATTCGTGAAAAAGCCTTTGATATTAAATCCACTCATCGTAAGGCTGTTTCTGCTGCCAAGAAAGCGGCTAAAGCTGAAGGAACAACTATCGATGAGTTGGCTGGTAGCTTTACTAGTGGTGAAGTAGTGCACGCTGCAGCACCAGTTGCTGAAGTTGCAGCTCCCGAATCGGCTGAGGTTGCTCAAGCAGAAGCTCCTGCACCTGCACCAGCGGCAAGTAGTAGTGCATTAGATGTAGAGAGTGCAAGTCCCGATCAACTCGCTGAATGGGCAAGTAATACTGGCTTATCGCTAGCCGATCGTGCGAAAGCTGCTGTTAAACTTGAAGAACTCATCAAAGCTAAGGCTTTTGATGTTACCTCGAATCATCGTAAAGCCTTATCTAGTGCAAAGAAAGCAGCAAAGGAAGCTGGCACGACTATTCAAGACGCTGCTGGCTAATATACTGTAAAGGTGTTTAAGTGATTTTAGGGTATGGTATTTTTGCCATACCTTTTTTCTTTAGAGGTTTGTTATATGGGAAGCCAAGAACATCGTGACAAAGCGGCAAAAGCCTTTCAATCTGTGCCTTGTGCCATTGTGACGGTTAGCGACACTCGTACATTTGAGACTGATACCAGTGGCCAACGTATTCGCCATTATCTTGAAGCGGAAGGTCATAGCATTGTTGCTTATCATATTGTAAAAGATGAAGCTGAGCAGATCGAAGATTTGCTAGAAAAGCTAACATCTGCAGAGCAAAATATACGGGTTATTTTACTCAATGGTGGCACAGGTATTGCTCCCCGTGATCGAACCTATGATGTTATAGCGCGTAAACTGGAAAAAACTTTAACGGGTTTTGGCGAACTTTTTCGTATGCTTAGCTATCAAGA
>RFGP01000029.1 GCA_003697365.1 Chloroflexota bacterium
AAATGCAGTATTGACCCCTAGCAAATGCACCGTTATCTTGCTAGGAGGAACGTTCAAGTGCTCAACAATATCATTTTTTGTGCTTTGGGTTTGAGCGAGGATATGATCGGCATGTTTCGTTGCCCACATAATTTGATCGCGATAGAACCGCAAACTATCGATCGTTTGAAAATCAGGATAGTACAAAAAATGCAAATCATGGATAGTGATAACATGCCGTTTTGCCCCCCACTGTGGTGGGATAAAGTCTGGACTATGCAAAAGATCAAGACGACGTGGCAAAAGCTCTAATGAAAGTGCCCAACGTTCCAAACGATGATGCGCAGGTGTATAACAATTCACCCGTTGGAAATTTTCAGAAGGTGTATAAGATTTATCGTCATTTGGACGCTGCAAAATCATATAGCGGTTATGCACGTCCAATGTTGCCAATGCAGTAATAAGCTGGTGGGTATATGAAGCGATCCCACCGCGACGATAAGCTAAAAGTCGCGCATCAATCCCAATTTTTGCTGAATTCATGTGGTTATTGTAGCTAAGAAAAGTCTACAATTCCAATCTAAATTAGCACATGAACCGTGCTATAATTAGGAGCTAAATACCAAAGTGGTTTTGTCGGCCCCATAAAGTTTTAGGTTAAGGAGCACCTCCCATCATGGACTTACAACAAGCCTATCGTATGATCGAGTGGCTGGACGAAGAGCGTCGGCGTGATAAAAACACCATAGCAAAACTAGAAGAACGTTTGCAACAACAACAGGAACAAATCGCACAATTGGTGCGCCATATCAATGGGGTTGAAAAAGAACAAGCCGATATGCGAACGCAGTTTGTGCCTGTTGGGCGCGACGAAGAGATGATTGAACAATTACGTCTAGAAATGCGCCAACTCATCGAAAATGTTGAAGCTAAACGTTTGACCGCTGAGCGTGAATTAGAACGCCGCCAAGAATTCGCACGAGAAATGGCAGCCCGCCCCATACGTGAACTTGCTGATCGCATGGACAAAATAGAGCAACAACTGGGTGATGTTGGTGCTGCACGCGCCGAACGCGAGCGTGTTACGACAGCGCTCACGCTTGTTCAACAACGACTAGACGATTTAGCGAAGAAAATTGAAGACCCAGAACGCCGTATCGTTCTCCTTGAAGAACAGCGTCGCCAAGACAATCGGCGCATTGCCGATATTCAAACACAATTACCAGAGCTTCAAAAGCTCATTGATAGTATCAAATTAAAAATTGATCGTATTGAAGCGCTCTCATTGGCAAACGAAAAGCGCGTGATGGATATTCAAAACAGTGAACGTCTACGCCGCGAAGAGTTACAAGCCTTTACCGATCAACAGGCTTTAATTGCCCAACAACGCGATCAACAGATCAAAGAACTTAGCCGTAGCATCGGCGCATATGACGAAGAAATTCGTAAGAGTCTGGAACGGCTAGAAACATGGGCAGAAACTTATCGTCAAATGAAGAAGATTGTCAGCGATTTTGAACGTATAGGTGAACGGCTAGAACGTCGTATTAATGAAGTGGCGGAGATGCAACGGCTTTCTGAAGAGCGCTTCCGTGAAGAATGGAATGACTGGGTGAAAGACGATCAACGCCGTTGGAAACAGTTCACACTCACAAATGATGAAGCGTGGCGTGGACACACTAAAGAGATGAGCGATTTCCGTAAGATGATCGAAGACACACGCGACTCTCTCACGCCCTTACGTCAATCCATTGAGCGACTGTGGAAATTAGAAGAAGCACGCGCCCGCCTCTATATTGATGGGTATAAATCGCTCTTGATGGAATTTGAGATCGCAGCGCCATCGGGTGTCCGCTCAACTAGTGAGATTTCAGCGTTGCATACTCCTAGCGGTAGCATTAGCACCAGTAGCCTAGAAAATGGTAACCCTACCCATAATGGCTAAGATGCTTTTTCAGCTCGTAATTTTTCATACGCGCCGGCCCATGTGTCGGCGCTACGTGTAAATTTGGCGACTTTAATTGAGCCCACATGTTGGAATAGAGCTGCCATAATTGATGGCAAATTATTCCATTCATCCTCACGAACTAAATGCTCAACATCTCCCAATAGCTGAAAAGCCCAACGCCAATTTTGCCGAAACTCTTCTGCTTTCATCCAATAATCGCGATTTTCCCAAACTTGTGCTGAATGCTCGACTGTTTCGTAAACACCTCGCAAACAATACACAAGCTGAGCAACCATATCTTTTGCTTCATCGTCAATGGTTGGCTTTTTGCTCAGATGCCGTAGAATTTCAGCCATCGTGCGCATATGTTGATTGCGCGTTTTGCCCGGCCCGTCGGTGTTAATCACACGTCCCATAATAGTCTATTACTCCTTGAATTGTTCAAAAAATCGGCGTGCAGGTGAGCGATTGATGTACCAAAGCATATAAAAACAAATCAATACTTGGAAAATTATCAAATAGCGATAAATGCGATTAAAAATATCATCATCGCTATTGCCAATCAAAAAATATTTGGGATAGTCGGCATAATATCGTAATGCAGATTCAAAAATAATAATACTTATCGTTAAAACCATCACGCCTTGATAAATCCAAAAAATACCATAAGGTCGCCCGCGCCAAGCCACCAATGTAATAACGCCGAATAGGGTAGCCATTACGCCCAATAAAATTGTCCACCCATCAAAAGGCAATCGCTGCCAAAGTGCAGCCTGCCCATAATTCAGGCGATAAGCGACATAAACACGTAGCAATGACGGCAACACCAATAACACAAAGCTGAACAAAAAGCCTAATCTTAAGCCCAATGTCGGCAAAATACGGGGACTCGTCATACACTTGTTATCCTTCAATCGGCATACGTGTAATATTTGCCCCAACGCTACGTAGCTTCTCTTCTAGATGCATATAGCCGCGATCAATCTGCTGAATATTGCGGATAATGGTTTGGCCATGTGCAGAAAGTGCTGCTAATACCATCGCCATACCTGCGCGAATGTCCGGGCTGCTAATCGTTCGCCCACCAAGTAAAACAGTTGGCCCCTGCACTAAAACACGATGTGGGTCACATAAAATAATACGCGCCCCCATGCTTTCAAGACGATCCGTAAAAAACAAGCGCCCTTCAAACATCCACTCATGAAACAACACCGCACCAGAGGATTGCGTAGCTATAACAATCGCGATGCTCATCATATCAGTTGGAAAGCCGGGCCAAATTTGTGGTTTGATTTCAGGTATATTGCCACCTAAGTCAGTCTGAATAACAAGCGGTTGTTCACGTGGAACAAAAATATCATTACCGCGAACTTCCCATATCACTCCTAAACGCCGAAAAACAAGCTCAATCATATCAAGATACTGAGGATCAGCGTTTTTAATAGTCAGCTCTCCGCCTGTAACAACAGCTGCTCCGATATAGCTGCCGACTTCGAGATAATCAGCCCCCACGCGAAAAGTACCGCCATGAAGTCTTTCTACCCCATGTACAATAATTTGATTTGTACCAATCCCTTCTACTTGGCCACCTAGAACATTGATCATCTCACACAATTGTTGCACATGAGGTTCAGCAGCAGCATTACGAATTATTGTAGTTCCTTTTGCAAGCGCAGCCGCCAAAATAGCATTTTCAGTGGCAGTGACGCTAGCTTCATCTAGAAGAATTTTTGCGCCTTGAAGACCTTGAGTATGCATCCGAAACATACCATCATAATCAATTGTAGCTCCCAGCGCTTCCAAAGCTAATATATGTGTATCTAAACGTCGCCGCCCTATAACATCTCCACCGGGTGGAGCAATATTCAATCGATGATGCCTTCCTAGCATTGGCCCCGCTAGAAGTGTGCTTGCTCGAATTTGGCTCGCCAACTCTTGATCAACCTGATCGCGATCAATGTTCTGGGCATGTACGCGCACTGTTTGCTCGTCTAGCCAGTCTACTTGTGCACCAAGATGTTGTAAAAGTTTACCCATGACACGCACATCTTTGATGTTTGGTACATTTTCAAGAATAATCGGCTCATCAGTTAGCAAACAGGCAGGTAACAAAGCCAAAGCCGCATTTTTATTACCGCTAGCGACAATTTCGCCTTGTAGTGGATGCCCACCTTCAATCACAAACTGTTGTGTTGGCAATGTGACATTCCTTTAAGATTCGTTGAGTTTTAGAATAACCGCGTCACCGACAGCAAAGCCGAAGGTCGCAGCAGCATTTCCATTATTAACCGCAACTTCCAGTTGGCCAGCGCTATTGATTAAAGCTAGAGGCTGCCCAATAGAAACACCGCTATAAGTTACGGATAAGTTGAAAGTATGTTCCCCAATCATCACTTTACAGCGCTCAGGTTGTATGCGCATCTTCTGCACAGGGGGTGGCAAAAAGCGCGGTTCAAGCACCAATAAATCATCAGTATTCCATGTTAAGCGGCCTATGCTTGTAATAACATTACCAAACCGATCAATATCAATTACTTCACCTTCGATATAATCTGCATGTATCTGTAGGCTTGGCATCGGTAATTGCTCAAGGCGTTCTACTGGTGGGCCAAGCTCATCAAAGCTCACACCACGCGCCAAATGCGCCGCTGCAGGGCTAAAAATATCACGCCCATGAAAAGTATTGCTTACGTCTTGCAAGATATACTGTTGCAGTTGCACAATTTTCTGAACAGGATGTTGATGGGTAACATAGCTTAACACACCATTATCTGGCGCTATCAATGTGCAATGACGCAATTTGACAGCAACAGGTCGCCGTGTAGACCCTACCCCCGGATCAACAACGACCACAACAATCGTTTGTGGAGGTAAATAATCAAGTGCCGTCATCAACACATAAGCAGCGCGTTTCACATTCTGGGGAGGGATATGGTGCGTTAAATCAAGGATTTGGGCTGTCGGACAGATCGACCAAATAACAGCCTTCATCACACCCACATAACTATCTTGAATGCCAAAATCGGTTAATAAGGCGATAATTGGCACATCTTGTGGCTTGGGTTTTTCAACGTTGTTTACCATAATATTCATTGTAGCCTTGAGTATTCAGTCAAGCAAATATTAACAAAAATGGAGCTTTGTTGCGTGCCTATAAAAGAACGTGTTTTCAACTTGTTTCTCACAATTACCATTATGGCGATTGTGAGTTTAGTGTTATTCTTTCCACTTAGAGATTATGTACGTACAAGTGACCTCATGACCTATCGCATTGCTTATAATTTTGCAAACGGTCATGGTATTGTTTTTAATCCTACAGAAAATGTGTGGCCCACCCTCAGCCCGCTTTGGTCAATCCTGTTAGGGGGCATGATAGGCATCATAGAGTTATTAGGCGCAATAATCAACCCAGAAGTCATACAAGTCCCCCAAAGTTTTTATGTGTGGTTTGCCTCAGCACTAACAGCGGCAATTTATGGTCTTTTGGCAAGTAGTATTTTTTACTGGTTGCGAGCTGAAAACTATTCTTTGTTACAGATAGGTATTGTCATAGGGTTATTCATTGCTGCGCATCCTGTTTGGTTGGGAATGCGTTCTGCCGTGCCACTAGCCTTATTATTTGTAATGAATGCACTTCATGCAGCCAAAAGCGAAAGATATAGTTTGAGCGGCTTTTTAGCTGGCATAGCCATATTAGCACACCCAACCGCTATTATCGGCGGAATATTGTTGGGCCTTTATCTGTTTCAACAAAAAAGCAGCTGGCGTTATTGGCGTGTTATATGGTTGCCCCTTGCTCTGTGGATAGCATATGCTGCGCTGACCTATGATGTATTATTAGATGGCTTGTTAGCGCATCGTCAATTTGTCATCGGTGATTATGCTCAAGCCTTGATATGGAGCGGGTTATTACTTGGTTTCACTTGGACTTCACTACGTTCATCATGGCTAGCAATATTAGCAACATGGGCTGTTCTCGAAATAGCCCTTGCAGTGCTCATCATCGGAGATGTACCAACCATTGAAAGCCCAATCCTAGCACTGGTAGGCAGCATTATCTTAGGACAATGGATCATACAAAGACAATGGCAAGCATTCCCTGCATTAGCAGTATGGTTTGGCGTTTATCTCTTATTTCCCATCCAAACCGAAGCTGCGCTAAAAACCGATCTGGCACTCAGTAAAACAATTTATATCCCTGAACGTGCCGACTTATTACATGATCGCAGTGATATGATCATTTATCATCAGGACGATTTTACAGACAACATCTATCGCTTCGATGGCACACACTCTCCATTTATTTTGACTGAAACTGAGTTCGGTAATTATGAATCAATAGTCATTGCACTAGCACCAGAATTTATTTACGTTAATGAAAAAACATTAGAAAATCTAGCGCTTGATCTACGCAGCGACACGCTATCTCCACTACGTTATCGCCGTGAGATAGATGTACAACTTGACCCCGGCCAACGTGAAGGCGATCAGCTTTGGTTTAGAGACCGTTCTGTAGGTGAACTAGGCGATACTATCAACCTTAATATTACGATAAACCCTGACATACGCTTAAAGAGTTATGCACTGGATCGTTCTCGGCTTGCCCCTAACGAGCCTTTACGGTTACGCCTAGATTGGGAGCTTGTAGACGATTATCCACGTTATCCTATTGGATTGCAGATCAGCCTTTTAGACATTGAGGGTATTCCTCTCGTCACCGTCTTTCCGAGTTATGAAGCGCGAACATGGGCACGCAATCAATTCAGCACTTACCATGCACTGCTCATTCCTTCTGAGGCACAACCCCAAGTGGTGCGCATTGGTGTAGCCGTTGATTATCGAGCAGCAATAGTAGGAAGTGCTGAAATTGGAAACGTGGTCATCAGGTCGACAGAAACGCCCCCTGAACAATTTATAGGACGCATTAGTGAAGCAATTCTCTATGATGTAGATATAACGTTGAATAACGACAGTCTGACAACAACGCTTTTGTGGGGAATACGTGCACCCTTGAAACGTGACTATCAAGTATTTGTGCATCTCATCCCCGTTGGAGAAGTGCAGCCAGTTGCTACAGGCGACAGCGCACCATTAGGCGGACGTTTTCCAACGAGTTATTGGCATCCTGATGAAGTCGTGTTTGATCCGCATACATTATCACTAGCTGATGTGCCAGCTGGGCAATATGAATTGAAAGTTGGCTTTTATGTGCTTGAAACTTTTGAGCGCCTGCGAGATGAAAATGGCGACAATTTAACAATTGCGCAGATCACTATTGATGAGAGCGGCGAAATTAGGATTGAGCCAAACTAACGATCTGTGTTCCAATCTGTGTGGCAAATTGGCATGTAGCTTCAGGCGTGTAATGAAAAGGTGTATCAGTAAATTGATCATTCGGAATGGCATCCCATGCATCCCATAGTGTCCAGTTTAACTGCTCAGCACGATTGAGCAGTTGTTC
>RFGP01000030.1 GCA_003697365.1 Chloroflexota bacterium
CATCAAGCGCAGTGGGCCACCATCTACATGATACAGAATATAACGCCCATCCGATGACCACTGTGCTTCTGTTATGATCTCATCACTCAATTGATAATAGCGAGCAGTATCCCATTCAAAAACGTATAGGCCACGAACATTTGCCGCCAATAATAATTGATCTTGAACAGGGGACTCATCAAGCATGATAAAACTGCTGCCGCGTAACCACTCAAGCGCCCATGATTTTTGTTGGTTTGTATCAACATCGTAACGGTGAAGGGTGGGCGTTGGTGTTGTCTCATCAATATAAAAGATCGTCTTGCCATCAGATGACCAAATAAACTGATTGGGGATTCCCTCTAGGGTTAAAGGATAAAATGTGTTGGGTTCATTGGGACGCAACAACCAAATTTGCAAAGGGTGATGGCGGATGCCAACGGCGATCCAATCTCCACGTGGTGACCATAGAATGCCGTCAAAGCCTACAGTCGTCGTCAAACCTGTGCGTTGAGGGCGCAAAAACGTTGTGTGCTGAATATCTTTACGCCACCAATTGGGCTGATCTTGAATGATTAATGTGTAATGGTGCTGATAGCTGCCCGTCAAATCAACAAAGCTAAAACCACAAGCATAAGCGATAGCGCGATCATCTGGGGCCCACGAGGGTTGCTCACATCCATAAACGCGACTTGCAACATCAGCGGTGATGCGGCGCGTATAGTGACGCTGGGGTAGGGCGAGATATACATCTGCTAATGGCGACGAAAAACTTGTGTAAACAATATACCGTCCATTCGATGACCATTGCGGCCCACTGATGGTACTCGCATTTGCAGCAAGTAGGCGTTGTCGGCGTTCAGGTATATCAATTTGATAGAGCGCGCGATTTTGTGTTGCAGGAATTATCACCACACGCTGAGGATAGAGGTCGTCTTCATCAACACGCCACAATAATAGCCACGAGCTCAATCCACCAAGTATTCCTGCCCACAGGATTAACAGCACACGTCCTATTGTTATCAAAACTATTATTCATCTATCTGATTGAGCAAGTCTTTAATGCGGCGTTTTTCCCAGTTATGGAGTACACCATTAATGCCAAACACCCAAAAGGCATGAATGGCGAGCAAAATTGCCCATCCCATACCCAACAACAACACATCACGACGACTTTCGCTGATTATAAACAAAATCAACGCAACCCCCAACATCATAATGGCGAAGATGCCCGCATGGATGTAGAAGTACTTAATTTGACGCACACGCGCTAATACAAGCATTTCGCGCGCGGTTTTAGGGTCTGCATGATGCATCCGCGCAGAGAAATAATTACGCAGATAAGGAAATAACAAAAGCCCCACAACTAACCCAATAACTATGAGAATTTCCATTGTTATCAATCTCATTGTGTATTTATCGTTTGTGAAGCAATTATACCTAAATCATAGATATTTAACAGTTGTCGGCTTTAGCTTTCTTCCCACTCCTGTATGGGAACTAAATCAGCAAGTTGCGGGCCGCGCTCAACCAAGAATCGAAATGCTTCTTTGCGAGAGTGAAAAACCTTAAAGTTTAGCCGCATCATCTGGGTGATAATTGAGGCGATCATATTTTGTACCTTATTATTGCTGATCATACATATCCACCCCATCGCAGGATGTGGCTTATTATTAATTGTGTGACGGAAAGATTCTAAACTTGTAGGAACACGCTTTAGTTGCGTTGTATCAAAGATGATATGAATCCTGTGCGAAATATCTGTTGGCACAGTCCACACCATGTTATATGTCAGGCTTTGAGCTTCAGCATATTCTTCAGCGGTGATCTCATTAGCGTATTCAATAAGCAAGATTCTTTCTGGGATGTACCATTCTGCTCTAT
Organism: Chloroflexota bacterium; assembly: GCA_003697365.1. Classification (GTDB taxonomy): domain Bacteria; phylum Chloroflexota; class Anaerolineae; order Aggregatilineales; family J027; genus J027. The sequence continues at coordinate 1,864 of RFGP01000030.1, forward strand.
AGCTCATTTATATTCTCCTTGTGATTTTTAGTTTTTATTAAGCATATTATATAATAGAATCCTCAATATATGTTTTTGAGTTTCATGAAGGAGTTTTAACTTTTCATGCCTGTTATGAATATAGACATTCAACCATTCATAGAAGCGCTCAATGATCCTGATGCACATATTCGGGCACGAGCTGCCGAAATTTTAGGTAAACTTAGAAGTGAAGCCGCTATTGATGCATTAGTGGCAGCAATGTTTGATGATAAAAATCGTTACAAGTTTGATCGTGGACTGTTTTTTCAAAAGAATGTGCAAGATGTCGCGGTTGAAGCCTTGTTAGATATTGGTACAAAAACCGTCGCGCGCGTGTTTGCTGATTTGCTGAATCACGAAGAACGTGCATGGCGCACAAGGGCAGTGGGCTTGTTACGACAGCTTTCCATGCGCCAGCCAGAACTACGCTCAGAGATTGTTCATATCTTACAGCTACAATTACAAAACCCTGAGCTTGAGATGCGCACTTTAGCAATAGAAGCGCTTCGCGCTATTATCATCGAAGATGGCATAAGTGAAAATTAGCGTTCAATCTGCCGATCATGTATCTCTCGTGTTATAATGCGCTCAATAGATGGCAAGCGGAAAGACGGAAAGGTTCAAATAAACAATGCCTATTCAAGTTGCTTGGGAAATTCCTCAGTTGATGCTAGCGGTTAAGCTACATGGCACAGTGACTGTTGAAGATATTTTGCAGTTTATGGAAGCCTATTATACTGCGCGCGATGAAAGTGGTAATGAATCATTGCATTTAATGCTATATATAGATGAAGCCGAAAGCTGGCCCGATGATCCCGAACTCATCAAGAAGGAAATTGCGAGTTTGCCACAAATTTCCACGAAAAATTATGCTTGCATATTGCAGGGGCCGGTGGAACTTTACCGATTAATGCAACAAGTTTGCTTTTATATGATGGGCCTTCGTTATGAAGGGTTTCCTGTGAGAGAGGCTGCATTAGAATTTATGCGGCAAATAGACCCTAACATACGAGAAGCGCTGTCGCAAAACTGAGATGACACAATTCTAGTGCAAAAAAGTAAGCCCCTGTTTTGTGATAAGCAGGGGCTTTCGCTGATTTTGCGAATTCATTTGCTAGGAGGAGGATGCGCGTGGTGCTTGTACGCGCGGCGCATGTTCAACGGCTGGCATACAATCTGGATAATGCCAGTGACGATTATTTTCGGCAACAAACATCAAAGGACGCTCAGGTGTACCTACTTGTCCACACCGTGCACACCGTGCATTTTCGGCGTTACGCTGACGACGTGCGATGGACTTCTTGATTGGTTGTAGCATCGCTACACTTCCTTTCTACTTCAAAACTGTGAAGGGTATCTCCGCGCACGTATAACAGCCTATCATATATTGGCATTATTTTTCCCTACGCAAAATATACAAAATCCCACCGCAACAATCATGCAATTTACCCAATTCTGATGCGAGATTTCTAATATTTTCTTTACTTTTAGGTAGGGCATTTTGGAAATAAAAACAGAATGTTTGTTTCATCAAAAAAAGCGAACAAACATTCTGTTATGGCGAATAAATTCTAGTTTGGAAGCATCATTGGTTGGATGGGGACAATCTGTGTGCGGCTCCAAATCCAGCGCGGCACAGCATAAAACTGATATAATAATCCTGCTAGACCAAAAGTGATAACCACTAAACCAAGCCATAATAATAAATGGACAAATTGGTCGCCAAGACCTGCGTCTACATGCAACTTAGCGACGGCAGCCCCTGAACCATCCAAAAAGTAGATGCGATTGAGTATAAATTTATAAGCACCATAGGGATAGAAGAAGCTCGCAATCCCAAATGTAAAAATAATAACTAAGAAGGCAAAGAGGCCACTTACAATGTAATCACCAACGCCAAGATGTAGCTTTATACGATATGGAAAAGCTCTGGGTTGCATTTGTTGAGGAACTTGCCCGTATTGTGGCATTTGCTGCCCATATTGTGGGGGAGCAGGGTTGTATTGTGGTGATTGTTGCATGATCTGCACTCCTAAATGTTATGAGATACGAAAAAATTAAAACTAGTTTCAATATAGCACAACTTTAAAATTGGTGCGCTTGAGCATATCGAAAAAAAGTTTGGCAATCCCAACAAATGCTTTTGCCTAGTTTTTTATTAAAATGAAGCATATTTTCAGTAATCAAAAACGTTCAACAAACTAAGCTATTTTGAGGATTGCTTGTATGGTCACAACGCAACGCATCAATGAAATTAATGAGATAATCCAAGACACTGGACTCATAGTGACTTGGGATGCTGATAAGGAAGTGTTTACCTTTCAGCTTTCTGACACCAATAAAGAAACTGTCGATCAATGGTGGCATCTATTACAGACACTTGCTTATGATTGGGACACAACACAGCCTTTTAATGCGATCTATGAGTTTTCCGATGGCGCAGAACTGATGACTAACTATGCTCGCCAAATGGTGACGCTTGTCGCGAATGAGGTAGGGCAACTATACCCAGAGCTTCGTGGACGCTTGGCAATTGTTATTCCACCAACAGCACAAGCTCGCTTTTTACGTGTGTTTGTACAAACGTTGATTTATAGCAACACACTTAATTTTGATGTACAAATCTTTAACAATCGTGACGCTGCGTTACATTGGATCGCCAGTTGATTAAATGCCAAGCCGTGTTATATTGGGTTTTGGTAACAATTCAGGATGGATGTAATCTTGCCAACACGCCGCCAACCACAACAACGACCAATACTCAAGCAGAATAGCTTGAATATACTCCTGTTGTTGTGATAAGTTTGTGATGTGATAGGTGTTTGGCTTGGTTGCAATCATGGTAATAAATTTGCGCCATGAGTTATCAGGGGCCTTTAGGGCCTCTTCTAGCACAATTCTCACCATGAGCATTTTTCGACGCTGAGCCCATTCATATTCAATTATTTGAAGGGGTTTGGGGGCACCAATAGCATATAACTGTTGTGTTGTGTCGTAATAAAGTAAGCCACCCCGTGTATAGTCGCTGTGTTTTGTATAAATTCCCACAAACAAGTCTGCCTGCTGTAAGGAATTATAGGTGTTTTGCAACGTTGTATTACTGTGCCCACGATGTGGCATAATCTTGAAAACATCAAATCCTATGCTCGCAAGCAAGGTATAAATCGTAGCGGAGTCGGTGTACGAAAATGCGGGGCTAGAAATACTCACGAATGCTGTAAAAAGAAACGACATCTAGACGATCACTTTAGCTTAACCGTACTTATTATATTATTATAGTAGCATGTTTTTAATAATTACCCCAAAAATTAAAAATAAAAAGCCCATAGGCTTTTTTGCTATGGGCATAGGTCAAATATTGAGGAACTTTTAGTTTTCAGTGGAGGTGTTCTCGACCTCTTCTACGTCTTCTCGTACGGGCATTCCACTAGGTACGAAAACGGTAGGATCAATCGCATACAGACCCATTAGACGCTCATAATCATTGATCTTGTCATGCAGTTTGCGCACTGCCTTCTCAATAGAATCGTACCCAAATTCATCAAAGATCGCGCTGCTATAGAGGTTGCCGTCTTCATCTGGCACAAGGCGGTTATTCTTAATGCCGCGCGCTAGTGCCTTACGGCTCTCCCAACCCAAATGACTGAG
>RFGP01000031.1 GCA_003697365.1 Chloroflexota bacterium
TAAACACAAAAAGACCAGCTAGTGCTGGCCTTTTGTAGAGAGTGTACCGGAGGTGGGACTTGAACCCACACGGTTTTCACCACACGAGTTTGAGTCGTGCGCGTCTGCCAATTCCGCCACTCCGGCTTTTATCAGAACGCAAATATACATGATTCTAAAGCTGCCGTCAACGGCAAAAAGCAAAATGGCGAACGAAAACGAATTTCTATCTGCAGCACAACATGGCGATGTTCATGCTTTTAATCAACTAGTGCTTTTGTATCAGGATACTGTATATAGTGTTGCTTATCGAATTTTGCAAGAACCACACCTTGCTGCAGATGCGACACAAAATGCATTTATCTCTGCCTATCAGCATATTGATCAATTTAAGGGTGGAAATTTTAAGGCTTGGTTATTACGGATTGTCACAAACCAATGCTACGATGAATTACGTCGCCAAAAGCGTCACCCTAATAATTCACTAGATTCCATGCTTGAAGATAATGATCGGGATAGCTTACCATTTGAAGCCGATAGCCATCATCAACTCGACATCATGGGGCGATTTGACGATCCAGAGCAAGCACTCTTACGCCAAGAACTACAAAATGCAATAGAGGAATGCTTGCGAAAATTAGCAGAAGGATACCGTATTATCGCGATTTTAGTCGATGTGGAAGGCATGAGTTATGAAGAGGCAGCAAGTATTAGCGCTATTTCGCTAGGCACTGTGAAATCTCGACTTAGTCGTGCAAGAGCGCGTTTAAGAGATTGTTTACAACAGTATCAGGAACTTTTACCTGCTCAGTTTCGTTTTACAGATACTAATGATGATACTTCATCAGCATAAAAGCTATGCAAACAGGGAAAATAAGTACGGAGCATATACGCTATAATGAGACCGAATCTCTCGCCAGAAGATTTGCTGGCGTTATCTGCTTATCTTGATAATGCGTTAAACGATGAAGAGCGAAAAGCTCTTGAGCAACGGTTGAGTACTGATGATTTTTTACGACAGGAACTTGAACGGTTACGTCGCACCGTATACTTAATGCGAAGCCTAAAACCGATCAAAGCGCCTCGTGATTTTACACTAGACCCTACTCTGCATAGCATTTCTAAACAAACACGCATTATTCGACTGACTCAATGGCAGGCCATTGGGTTAGCCATTGCGGCTATTTTGCTTTTATTTATCGGATTCAGTATATTGCCCGCTGTGTTTGAACAAAGTGAAGATGAAACCCCTGAGCTCGCTATTTATATACCATCCTCTCCGACAATAGCCGACCTCACTCAAGACGATATAATGATGACTATGCCAGCACCAGCTGTTACCGCAGAAGCGTTTGCCACGCCAACACTTATGGCTACTCAGCAGATGTTTACCTTTTCTCATACACAAGTAGCGACAATACTACCATCGCGAACAATTCAAGAGAACGAAATTGCTGCCGAGAGAGGAGGAGAAGCACCTTCTGCTAGTGACACAAACGGCAATACACTCAGAGAAACACCGCCCTCTCCAAGCGTCAACCAAGAACCTAACATAGCAGCTGCAATGCCAATGGCATCGCCTACATTCAACGAATCTACGAGCTTCTCTCCTGAAGAAGATAGTGATATATCTAATGATTTTGCCGATACAGCAACTGAAAATAGTGATGAGGCAGTGGTTGCAGAAGCCGCAGAAGAACGCGAAGCAGATATGGTTCTGTACACTATAAATAGAATATACCAGAATATCCGAACAGCACTTGTAAACTTTATTGAGGCGTTGGTGAAGAATGTATCCCATTAATTACTGTGTATGTTGCGGCAGCCCAATGGTTGATCGCGAAATATTTGGTGCAGTACGCCGAGTATGTGCAGAATGTGGATTTGTGCACTTTCGTGATCCTAAAGTGGCCGTAGTTGTTGTCATCCAAAATGAAGGGCAACTTCTACTTGTGAAGCGTAAGTTCAACCCTGAAAAAGGAAAATGGGCATTGCCTGCCGGATACGTTAATGCACTTGAAGACCCCCGTTCGGCTGCTGTTCGTGAAGCCTATGAAGAAACTGGCTTAAGTGTTGAAATTGAACAACTATTGGATGTTCTTTACAATCCACCTGCTCCCGATGGTCAACCATCCGGTGCCTCCATTGTGATTCTCTATTCGGCTCGCGTTATTGGCGGTATATTAGAAGCTAAAGATGACGCTGAAGAAGTAGGATGGTTTAAGTCCGATACTCTGCCAGAAATCGCTTTTGAGAGCACTTGGCAAGCTGTTCGGTTATGGTTAAAAACGTCATGAATCCAACCGCTAACTGACCTTGCGAGAAAGTTCCAGCCATGGCATATATCGAGTAACAAAACGCCAATACCAATCAACAATACGTGGTGCAAAGCGCTCTAATCGGATACCACCGTGTTCGATCCAATTACCACTATAGACTTCATAACGTCCTTGTACTAATGACTCAATAACTATTTCTGCAACACTTTGTGCGCTTAATACAGTATGTTGTGGAAATTGGCGCAGAACATCTTCGGCATCCGGTGAAAGCATTTCGGTGCGTATCCACCCTAGTGCCGCATATAGCACATGAATATTGGTGTCGAAAAGCTCTCGCCGTAGGCTATCGGAAAACGCGGCTAGTCCGGCTTTGCTAGCGCAGTAATGTGCAAAATAAGGAGTTGGTTCGCGCCCCATCGCGGAGCCAATGTTAACGATATAGCCTTCATTTCGCTGGCGCATATGAGGTAAGACAAGGCGTGTGAGTAAAAGCGGGGCAACTAAGTTTACTTGTAAAGTTTGCTCAATGAAGGAAGAATCTAGCTGATCATAATAATTTCCACCAGATACACCCGCATTGTTCACAAGTATATCAATCTGCCCAAATGTTCGTAACGTTTCGTCTATTAAACGTTGGCGTTGCTCTGGAATAGTAATATCTACGGGCATAACCAATACATCAGTAGCATAAGGTGCAATACGTTCAGCAACACGACGTAGGCGATCTTCGCGCCGCGCCGCCAAAACTACCTTAGCCCCACGTCGCGCAAATACTTCTGCGAATGCTTCCCCCAACTCTGAAGATGCCCCCGTAATAATTACCACTTTGTTTTCTAATACCATAATTGAATGTCGGGGTGATAAGAAACGCCATAACCAATATCCCACACCAACAATGCCAAAACTCGCTAATAATTTTTTCATGGAGGGAAGCCATCTCCTGTTCTACGGATTTAAAGGTCGGCAATTTTTCGAGCAATACCGATTTGATTTACCCCTAATGCTAAAGGGGTGAATGTCGTGCGCGTCACAACTTGGGCAAACGCCGGAACGCCAAACAGGGCAAATTGTACTTTTTTAGGTAATAATGGCAAATAAGGGACATCCCATAAGCCATCACCGAAATGCTTGATCATCTTAAAATTGGCGGCTTCGGCCCACGCGCGCCATTGTTGTGGCGGATGTACATTGATATGAGTGGGGTCTTTGCCGATTGCGTCGGTTTTAGGGTCTTTGAATCTTCGTAAGCTGTACATAGGGTTAGGAGTAGCAAACAACCATAATCCACCATTTTGTAAAATCCGATTGATCTCGCCAAAAGTGCGCACAGGATCAGGGAGATGTTCAACAAGATGCAATGCTACGACTACAGCAAAAGAGCCATCATCAAAAGCACTTAAATCATCAGCGCTCATCATTAACGCTGTCGCTTTAGGAGCGTTCAGTTTAGTTTGCTCAATGCTATAAGCGGCAAGATCAATACCAACACATTCAAAATCATCTTGTAGCAAACCTAGCAAATGTCCCAGCCCACAACCTAACTCTAATAGTTTGCCGCCTTTTTGCGGAGCATAGCGGCGTACTAAAGCAGCATAATAACGACGAGCGAACCAATACATGCTATATTTTCCCATGCTACGATCAGCATAGTTATAGTTATGAAAATAGGCTTCGCCATATTCATCCAGTATTTGCTGATCTACGCCGCTTACATTTGCTCGTTGTGGATGTTCGCTCATAATACCTCTTCTTGTAGATTAAAATCTTCAAATATCACTTTGGCTATGCCAACGAATATGATTTTGGCTTAATGAATTGGATAGATCAACTGTTGTCCAATAAAAAAGCCTTGTCCATCAATCTGAATGAGTCCTTCACCAAGTTCTTTTACGCTTTCCATCAATACTGAAAGCAAGTGGGCATCACCAAAGTTTTGAAAATCATCAGGGACACCAACGGCAATAATATTGTATGTTCGTGATAGAGCACTTAGTACGTCTTGCTGGCCGGGATAAGGTGGACGCTTGCTAACAATCTCAATGAATACAGCAACTTCAGATTGTGTGGCTGGATGCATTGTTTTCAGCAGCCCTGCGGTGAGTGGATCGTAATATGGAGCATAGTAAAAATCAAAAGTCTCAAGCCCCACAATTCTCACTCGAAAGCCAGCACGATGCATCGTGTTGAGGATGGGCAACAAGGAATCCACAGGTGTCTGCATAAAGAACCGAATTGCGTATCCCATTTCCACCTCCTGCTTATGTGTTTCACAAATTGTGGCGCATTTTTATGCGAAAATGCTCTGCATTATTCAAATTCACAGAGCATTTTCTTTCAGTATAGACGAACTTATGAATTGTGTTCAATCACCGCTAAGCCGGCGATGGTGCTGTACCAATATTAGGCAATTCGCCTCGATCACTATCTGAATAGCTAGGATCAGCACTTGGCTCTGGTGGGGTCAGAATATCTTCAGGCGTTTCAGAGACTTTCCCACCTTCTCCAACAAGCTCTAAGAATTCTTCTTGACCGATAGTCTCAACTTCTAAAAGTCGCTCTGCTACAAGTTCTAGCTTATCACGATGTTCTAGCAAAACTTGGCGTGCAACCTCGTATTGCTGCATTACGATCTCATAAACTTCATCGTCAATAGCTTGTGCAACTTTTTCGCCATAGTCACGTTGTTCACTGATCTCACGGCCTAAGAAGACTAATTCTTCACGTTGCCCAAAAACACGTGGGCCAAGTTTCTTGCTCATACCTAAGCGCGTGATCATCGTGCGTGCAGTGCGTGTAACACGCTCTAGGTCATTGGATGCGCCATTGGTTACTTCGCCAAAGACTATTTCTTCAGCGACACGTCCACCCAAAAGCCCAGAGATATATTGCAAATACTCTTCAGTTGTATTGAGCACAGAATCATCTTCAGGCATTGTCCATGTGACACCGCCCGCCATGCCGCGCGGCACAATTGTCACCTTACGAACAGGATGTGCTTTGGGTAAGTAGTGATGCACAATAGCGTGCCCAGCTTCATGATAGGCAATAACACGACGTTCTTTCTCAGAGATGATGCGGCTCTTGCGTTCTGGCCCCAAAATGACTCGCTCAGTGGCTTCTTCAAAATCACGCATACTAATCGATTTTTTGTTCTTGCGTGCTGCAACAATAGCCGCTTCATTGACTAAGTTTGCAATGTCAGCACCTGAAAAGCCGGGGATAGATTTCGCAATGACGGCAATATCCACATCACTTGCAAGTGGTTTGCCACGAGTATGCACTTTCAAGATCGCTTCACGCCCACGAAGATCAGGGGGATCAATAACAACACGACGATCAAAACGACCGGGGCGCATTAATGCAGGGTCTAGAATATCAGGTCGATTAGTTGCCGCAATGATAATAATGTTGGTGTCTGTATCGAACCCGTCCATCTCTACCAAAATCTGATTGAGCGTTTGTTCACGTTCATCGTGGCTACCACCTAAACCAGCACCACGCTGACGACCGACCGCATCAATTTCATCGATGAAGATAATACAAGGACTATGGCGCTTGGCTTGCTCAAAGAGATCGCGTACACGACTAGCACCAACCCCCACAAACATCTCAACAAATTCTGAACCTGAGATGCCGAAGAAAGGCACACCAGCTTCACCAGCAACTGCTTTTGCAAGTAATGTTTTCCCTGTACCCGGACGGCCAACAAGCAACACGCCCTTAGGAATGCGCGCGCCTAGTTGAATGAATTTCTCAGGCTCTTTAAGAAACTCGACTACTTCTTGGAGTTCTTGTTTTGCTTCATCAACACCTGCCACGTCATCGAAGGTGACATTTGATTGATCGCCAGAGAAGAGCCGCGCTTTGCTGCGTCCAAATTGCATCGCTTGGTTATTGCTACCTTGCGCTTGGCGCACCATCAGGAACAAAAACCCGCCAATAAGCAATAGAGGTAGCAATGTTCCCAAAATTCCGAGTAGTGGGCCAAGGTTGCTGCCATTATCATAGTCGATATTAACCCCGCCAACATTGCGTATTTGCTCAGGATCAGCACCATGAGACACTAGGAAATCGGCTACACCATTTTCCAAATTTTCAGGGATTTCGGTTTTATACTGTGCGGGGCCATCCTCGTTACCTTCCCAAACTTTAAGCTCACGTAAAGTAGCTTCGAGCTTGGTAACGCGCCCCTCGTTGATCATAGCGACGACATCGCTCAACGATCGATCTTCTGAAGGGCTAGTAGCTGTAAGTTGGAAGATAACAAATCCAACAATGAAGAATAGCACAATCCAAAATAGATAATTACGATAACGTGGTGTTTTCAATGCTCTTTCTCAGCCCAGAACGCAACTGGTGGCTTGCGTTTGATAGGGCTTCCTCCTTCCATAGAATTTCAGCATCTGGTTTTTAGACACTTGATGAGTTTTGTCGACGTTTTTGGGTACTCATTACACAATTTGAGTAATCAAGAGTAGATACGATGATTATGAGCAATTTCCTCAAATATTTGACAACACTTATGCTTGAACTAAGTATACGCCATCTATCCTCAAATCTCTAGACTAGCGACGTTTTCATATCTTCTTCTAAGAGAAGGTTAGCTATAGGCTTGCCATACGAAAATCCATAATACTACTACACCAATAATGGCAAAGAGCGCAATTGCAGCCAAAACCATCGTCACCACATCTAATGATTGCGGTTCGGCTACTCGATACCCGCGACTGTGCATAATGGGCGGTTCTGGAGGCACAGGGTATGAATAACTAGGCTGTGCTGAACTTGCGCCATAATTGCTATAACCATAATATTGCGATGGATTTGGAGGCAAAGTTGGCTCTGTTAATCCTGTAGGTGCAGGTGCACGATAACTAGGTTGCGGTGGTGCCACAGGTGGAGCAGATGGCATTGAAACAGAACGCAATCCCGACGTTGCTTCATGACCTTGTTCTTTAAAGGCTTCTAGAATCCTCTTTAACTGATCAGCGTCTCGCGGGCGCTGCATAGGGTCTTTAGCTAGTGTGCGTTGCACAATTTGATCTAATGAAGAAGGCACGCGCGGGTTCAATTCTATGATGCGTGGGGGCTTGTCACGGATGTGTGCCATTGCTAATTCTTGCTGATCGTTGCCGACAAAAGGCAAACGCCCCGTTAACATCTCAAAAATCACAATGCCAATAGAGTATACATCAGCCGCTGGCGAAGGATATTCACCTTGTGCTTGTTCAGGAGCGAAATAATGTGGGCTTCCCCAAACAATCTTTTGGCGTTCTTTAGGCACAGTGGCAGCTAGCGCCTGTGCGATACCAAAATCAGTAACTTTAACCCGATCGCCTTCTGCCAATAAAATATTTTGCGGCTTGACATCCGCATGAACTAATCCTGCCCGATGAGCATACCCAATACCAGCACACATCTGAATGGCAATATCAAGCGTACGACGAATATCTAGCGGAGCCTCAGCTTTAATGACGCGCTTTAAATCAGGCCCATCGACAAATTCCATCACCATATAATAAGTGTTGCCATCTTGTCCAACATCATGCACAGTGACAATGTTAGGATGGCCCAAATTAGCCACATTCCGTGCTTCTTGCCGAAAACGTTTCAAAAATGACTCATCATGAGTAAGTGAAGGGCGCAATATTTTAATCGCAACTGTACGCCCTAACTCAAGATCAGTCGCCTTATAAATAACTGACATGCCGCCAGAACCATGCTGAGAAACAAGGCGGTAGCGTCCGTTTAATAACTGTGCATCATCCATCATGGCTGGGAGTGCTCACGCTTTCTGCATTGCTTGATAATGATTGAGCAACGCCTTTAGATTAGCCTCATGCAATTTTTGAACTTCACCGTTTAATGGTATACGACTTTTGCCACATTTCTCAATATCAATCGTATCAAGATATGCTTGTGGGTCAGGTTGATGAATCGCATGTTCTACATGTTCACGGATGCAGCGCAAATATTGCAAGTCTTCTTCAAGTTTTTGTTCTACCTCTCCGCGCAATATAATTTCACCATGCCCCTGCACGACATTTTCGTAGCCTCCGCCACGCAAGTTTTCAAGCGAACGCACAAGATCATCATAACGCCCATCAACAAAGTAGGGCACAGGCATAACTGTATCAGAGGCAAATATAATGCGATCTTCACGAATATGAACCGTAATAAGATCATCACTATGTCCGGGAGATGGACGTAACTCTAACGTCTTTTCGCCTAGTCGAATTTCCATCCCCCCACTTTCAAAAACGAGCGTTGGTAAGCGCAATGGCACCTCTTGTAACGCAGAGGTTCGCTGTTTTGTGCGCTCTAAGCCAACTTGCCCACGAGTTTTTAAGTACTCATAACATAATGCCGAAGAAACAACAATGGCTTCAGGAAAAAAACAAGTACCATAAGTATGATCAGCGTGGTAGTGTGTGTTAATGACATAGCGAACTTTAGTATTGAGGCGTTGCTCAACAAATTGACGGATGGCCTTTGCCTCTTCAGGAAAAACAAGAGTATCAATAAGTATTGCGCCTGCTGATGTGACGACTAGCCCTGCCGTTACCTGTGCATATAATTCGCTCGTAAACACATAGATGTCGTCTGCAACTCGTTCGCGCCGCATAAGCTCGTTTCAAAATTCTTTGGCCAGAAAAGAGGCTAAACCTATGGAGTTAGTATAATGCTTTACGCATGGCAATTCAAGACAATTCGTGTTGACGATCACCTTTGCCTCCGCTACAATCAGCACGCTATGAAGCCAGTGAAAACCATGTAAGCCTTAAAGGCTTATTGAGGAGTTAGTTATTAGCGATGTCAGAAAGATTTCCCCTTGAAGCAACTTCCCGCGAAGTGATCGGGAAAAAAGTTAAGCAATTACGGGCAAAAGGGCAAATTCCTGCAGTAATTTATGGGCCAAAACAAGAACCGTTAAATATCGTGGTTCAATGGTCAAAGCTGCGCCCAGTCTTAAGCAACGCAGGTGGTACGCACCTTATCGATATTCAAATTGATGGAAACAAAATTCCAACATTAGTGCGTTCAGTGCAACGCCATCATATCTATAAAGACGTTGTTCTACATGTCGATTTTTATGCAGTAGATTTGTCTGAAACAGTGGTGGCTGCCGTACCTTTAGTGCTCATCAATGAAGAAGAGACTGCTCGTGAAATTGGTGGTCAAATCATTCAAGAACACTCAATGATCGAGGTCGAGTGCTTGCCTGATCGCATTCCAAGTGAGATTGTCCTCGATGTTTCTAAGATCAAAGAGATCGGTGATTATCTCTATGTTTCTGACCTTCCTCAAATTGAAGGGGTCACCTATCTACTTGATGAAGAGCAACCCCTAGTACGCTCAGACTATCGTCCTGAAGCAGTAACTGAGGAAGTAGAAGAAGAGGAACTGGATACCGAAGTAGAGCCAGAACTCATTACACGCCAAAAAGACGAAGACTTCGAGGAATAGCATATACCTTGTTTCGTCATAATAGTATGAGCATAGCCTGCTAACACTACCCGTTATCGGGTAAGTTTATGTTGAGCAGGCTAGTTCATTTCTCCCCTAGCGCTCATTTGCCTATATTTTTCTGTTATAGGATAATAGCATTTAATTAAGGTGTATCTTTCCATTTATATATCACAATAAGGAAGCAAGCAGATGTTACGTCGTTATTTTATTATCGTGTTCATATTTTCTTGGTTTTTCATACCACAAAAAGCAGATGCTCAATCTGTCACGTGGCTGGCTTGGACTTATGATGATCTCAATGGCGAGATGATTCAAATCGACTCAAGCGGCTTCACTCATAAAAGCGTTATTCTCCCTAAAAATTCTAATGACACCTATCCGTATAATGTTGCTGTTTCACCTCAAGGTGATCGCGTTGCTTACACGCTCACAAATAGCAATGGGGATGTTGCTCTTTATGTTTATGACCTTGTGGGCGATGTAGTCTTAGCCCAATTTTATGTACCATTCTCAAATGCTATAGATAGCTTAAATTTTGTCGCCCGACCAGAAATTTTTTCGCCTGATGGATCACAGATTGCATATGCATATGCACATCAAAATGAATGGATGCTTTCAATATTAGATATTAATTCTGGTGGGCAAGTTGTACTCCAAACTAGCCAACAATTCACAGGCGAAATTCCTGTGCCTATGTGGTTTGATGGATTCACGGTTCATGTGACTATGGTACCTCTGGCAGCAGGGGGATTCACCAGTCTAAATAGCTTTGCGTGGGATACCCTAAGTAATACATGGCAAACAACCGACTTTTTCCCAGTACTCAATGCTGATATAGAACCTCGTACAAGTGAAGTTATTTTCCCAGCATTAGATACGCGCTTCAACGATCGTACTAATGACATGTTAGGTGTAGGCGTACACTACAATAGTGTACAAGTTTATGCTCCCAATATATCGCCTTTACCTTTCCCATTTTATGTGGATGAGATCAACACCATCGATGCAGCATATTTCATCCAAAACGGTGAGCGTATCCTACTCCAAACCACCCAAATTGACGGCGACTCTTATGGCGCATTATCTGTCGTGGAACGTAGTGGCGCTGTGGCAGGACTATTGCCGTATGAAAACCTTTGGATTGAACGGATCATGGATGTTGGCGATGGATTTGTTTTCAGTACATCAACAACTGAATTAGAACGCTTTTTTCCTACATTGTCAGGCGTTAATAGCAGCGCGATTGTATATGTATCTACCACAAGTCAAATACAAGGTAATTTGGGACAAGTTGTCTTTACGGGTATTCATGGCACAAACCCGCGATTGGTTTGGGCACAAGATATTACCAATCGTAATTTGCCAGATACCACTAGTTGGGGACAAGTTGGCGTAGTGTCAGCGAATCCTCCGCAAGGTGTAGGGCTAAGTGATAGTTTTGTGATAGGCGATCTTGCGCGGGTTACGCCTGAAGGGAATGGCTTAAATTTGCGTGATGCACCTTCGATCAATGCTCGAACGCTGCGGCAACTCGCTGAGATCGAAATTTTAGAAGTTGTTGGTGGACCCCAAACAGCAGATGGTTTCGTTTGGTGGCAACTCTCAGATGGTGCTATCACTGGCTGGGCCGCAGCAGGGGATACAAGCAACTTATGGCTAGAAGTTTATCGAGGCGGCTCGCTTCCGCCACCATCCGAAGCGCCAACCTTGTATTCTCCTTCCCCCAATCAGTTCATTGATGCTACCACAGACGCAATTGTCAATTTTAGTTGGAGCGATACCCCGAACGCCGAACAATATGCCCTTGAGCTTGATACTTGCTTTACGGGAAGTTGCACAACAGCAATTGCGTTTTATACCAACGATCCCTACTATGCCGAAGACCTAACGAAGTATGGTTTTGGTGATTATCGGTGGCGTGTTGTTGCAATTGATGCAGTAGGTAATAGTTATCCGAGCGAATATCGTAACTTTACATTTGTTGATTCCACGAGCTCTGTGTCACCCAATAACAATGCCCCCATCTTACTCTCTCCTCAAGATGGTGATACCATATACGCCTTCCAACTTAGCTATAACGGGCAAACATTCCCACTTGTGTTTGAATGGCAAGGTATGTCAAACGTTTCAGAGTATGTGTTGGAATTTGAAGATTGCAGTAACGGAAACTGCCTACCTTTGATTGCATTTTATACGCCTGATTGGTCGTATAGCGTTAATTTATTTGATTTTGGCTATGGCTATTATCGATGGCGTGTTGTCGCAGCAAATGCCGCGAGCGAATGGCGCTATTTGACATTTACCGAATAACTTCAATCATTTTGAGGGGGCTGTTTCAGCTCCCTCATGGCATTTTATAGGTGTCTAGCAATATGGGTTGGGTTGGCTTCCGCCCTTCTGCATCATAAACAACCATATGTAAACTGTGTGCGCTTTTCCACTCTTGACAAGAAGCGATCAATTCAAAGCGCCCAAGTATCGGAACAAATGGAGTCCATCGAGTTTGTGGGTAAAAGAAACCCGCTGGTGGAGCATCTATTTGTGCTATGCGTTCCCCGTTTTCGTCAGCAAGTCGCACACTCACTAGTGTTGAGAGATAATCCGTTGTTCCACGCCACCACCAAGTTTGTATAATTGCTGAGCAAATGCCATTTTGGGGTTGTGGATAGTACACATCATATCCTAACAGACTTGGGCCATCTGGCGGCACTTGGATAACGCCGACATAATCAGCAATATGCGTTAGTATGTCCTCTTCAGGGGGGTGAATTGTATAGCTAACTAAAGACACTTCACGCTCTTTTGGCCACAGCCACCAAGAACGCTCTCCTTGACTGTAATAATCTAAAATTCCCCACCCTAATGCCGTTGGATCCATCACTTCAGCTTGCCATGATAATACCCATACGCGCTGCCGTTCAGTAAAATTCTTTGATTTCAAGAGATCAAGCGCCTCATAGATTTCGATCTGATGTTCAACATCAGTAAGTGGCTCATTAGGAATTCCGACATACTCAATAGGACTACGATAATATTCTGCAGCGGTGAACAAAGTGCCATCACGCAAAACGAGCAAATCATCAGGGTGCGCTTCTTCTCGTAAAATTGCGAAAGCAGCACGAAAATCGCCACGATATTCCTCTTCTAGAGGTACTTGTCTTGCCCACATCAGCAACATAAACATGGCCAAGCTAATCAGCAACATCACTTTGAGATTGATCGTTTTAGCCCATACAGTTATCCCGCCACTCAATAAAAGTGGCAGTGCTACCCATAAAGGCCACAAGTGCCTTCCTGAAAGTTTAGCGACAAACTGACTGGACAACACGACCATCACCACTAGTGGCAAAATACCCATGCCTAATATAAATAACACTTCTGATTGTGGGCGACGTAGTAGCCAGCTTATGCCGATTAATAGGCCGAACCCAAAGATTATATAAGCGCGCTCAATAGCAATCGGTGTGAAGATTTTTTGTCCATAAACCGCAAAGCTAATATATGTTTCAAACGCTGTTTGCCCAGAAACTGTGCCTTCAAAAGCTGTGCCGTCGTTAATATCTCGACCTTGAAGTAGAATGAGCCAACCTAATATACCAAACAAAGCTGGAGAAATACTTAGTGCTAAAAGACTGAATCTCGTTTTATAGTAGCGTATCTGCTTAAACAAGCTATATAGCCCTTGCCAAGCTATGAGAATCCATGCTGTATAGTGTGTATAGGCTAGCAACAAAAGTAAAATGCCATGTATTGCAAAGGGCGCTATACGCAGTTGTTGAGTCTGATAAGGCTTGTGCCACGCTTTTATCATCCACAACAAAGACCACACCAATATCATAATGGCTAGGCCATATGTACGTACCTCACTCGTTGCATACAAAAAACCACCTAATGGCAAACACAATAACGCCGTAAGCCAACCCGCGCTTTGCCGATATGTCAGTTGACGAGCGAGGGCTTGTAGTCCTGCAATGGTTAAAAGGCCTGACCAATACGATAGTAACCGTAAGGCAAATTCGCTGCTGCCAAAAGGCATAGTCCATAATTTCAAAATCACAAAATGAAGGGGAAGTTGATTGTCAATTTGAGTTGTCCAATGCCAAATTTCTGACCAAGAACTAGTTGCTAAATAGGCATTGACCGTCTCATCATACCATAAGCTATCATGAGGAGCATGGACAATGATCCATCCCCAAGCGATGAGCAACACAAAAACATTGATCCAGTAACGCATCAGCGGAGTGTATCTACCTCAAACATAATGCTATGCCCACCGCTAAGCTCTACATGAATTGATAAACGCTCGCTAAGTCGAGTCATTCCGTCAAATCCCCAACGACCAATTGCCACGCTATCCCGTGCATACAGTTCAGCCTCACCAACTTGATAGTCAAACATCGTCATGTTAAATACGAATGTCAGTATTGTATCCTTGTTTGCGCGGCTAAAAACAAGCAAATTCGGATTATTGCTACTTCCCGGTAAAACTGTAGCGGGATCGGTATTGGTCAACAGTTCCTTATATTGTTCGCGCAAATAGAAAGCATAGCGAATTGCCCCTACCATATTGCCTTCACGTGTCCAATCAAACGCCCACTCACTAAATAAGGGCAATTTTTCTGGATCATAAAGTTTAAGCTGATCAGCATCGAAGCCTAACCCCGTATTCATAGGGTGCGACTCAAATAATTCAAAGCCGCTTAAAATAAAGGGCATTCCCGGCAATGCGACCATATACAATAAGGCTTGATGACAGAAACCCAGTGCATTCATGCGGCTGGCCGCGCGTGGGGTGTTGTGATTTTCGGGGGTAATAAAGAATGTGATTTCAGGACGATGATAGGCGAGTTGATCAATAAACGCTTGCATTCGCTGAGGTTGATGCAAATCGAAAATCAAATACCCCATGACCGCATTATAGCCACGTTCGCGATTTTCGCTGCTGATGCTAAAATCCTCCGCCCAAAAAGCAAAATCAGGATTAATTTGACGTGCGGCTTCCATACATTCGCGCATTAACTGTTTAGGCAACGCATGGCCCATGTCCATCATTACGCCATCAATGCCATATGTGTTTTGATAATGAGGAATGACTCCAATCAACCTATCCCACAAGCTACGAACAGCATTTTCAGGAGTAGCCAGACGGCTATCATACATACGCAAGGTATTATAGGCCATATAGTTAAAATCAGGATGATCGTACATCCGAAAGTAAGTAACATCTGTCCATGGGGGTTGAATACTCTCCGGTGGCCAATCCGTAAAAGCTCCGGGAATTCGTACAACCGTACCATCATCCAATGTGCCAAGCCAGCGCCCATTAATCATCTGAACTTGATCAGGACGTGGCGGCGATGTATACATTGCACGATAATTTTCGGGGGGCGGCAACAGATCATGATACTGTCCAGAGTTCACCTTCCAATACAGCTCTCCTAGCTGTTCAGCTGGCCAAATGGGCGCACCAAAGCGATTGGGGTCTTTGGAACCGACTTCTCGATCAGGGATGTCTGCTCTGATCCAATAGAACCATTCGGGGTGTTCTGCAACCCAATCTGCGTCTTTTGCAACCACACGAAATACAAATTCCATGACTACTCGTAAGCCAAGTTGATGTGCTGCTTCAACAAAAGCCTTGAAAAGTAATTCAGCACTCATATCAAGGGCAGGCTCAAGCAGATTTTCGTCAATAAGATACAAGTTGCGAATGGAAAAAGGTGAACCTAGTGTTCCTTTTTTACCATCTTTGCCAATCGCATTAATGGGTAACAGGTGAACTGTGTTGAAACCCATTGAACGAATGTAAGGTAATAGCGCGATGCTTTTTAACAAGGTGCCTGTCTCGCGCCAACCATCAGCATTGATCTCTAATGTTCCTGAGCCATCATGATCAAATGCCGTCGATACACGAGGAAAGAGGTTATAAGTAATTGCATTTTGCGTCCAGTCTCCCCCTATGGGACCGGTAACGAGTGATTGAGGCTCTGACTCTAGAATGGCTTGCAATCGTTCAGCATAAAAATCGTAGGGATTTCGCGTCTGCGCTGCCGATGATTCAAAATCGATCCACAATCCCGGAATACGATAAGGTGACTTAGTATCTCGGCGTTGTTGTCTTAAACACTCTATAACTTCTTGTAAGGCAGACATAAAAATCACTAACTACTTTCTTTAACTGTATTAAAGTAAACAACAACTGCCATTGTAGGCAGCTGTTGGTTAATACGCTAGTATGATGATAGCAAGGTTTATTGATTATACCCTTCTCCGAAAACTTCAACCATAAGTGGCCCTAATGCCCACCGATTAGGAATGAGCACAGAAGCTCCATTTGGCGTAGTGTAGGACATTAAACAGCATTCCCAATCAACAACGGCATTTTTGATATTCTCTTCAGGCACTTCTGCGGCAAATAAGGCTAACTGGATAATCTGATCTAATGAAAGCCCTGTTTCTACGCCTTCATTAATGTCATTCCAAATTGGCAATGCATTCACAATGAGATCATCAATCATATTAAAGGACAACACCTTATCGCGTACCGCTAAAAGGATTTGCTGCTGTCGGCGACCTCGATCAATATCATCGCTAGTATGTCGGCTACGCGCATATTTCAAGGCTGTTGCGCCATCTAGGTGCTGCCATCCTTGCTCTATGTAGAAAGGATCATAACCATAGTTCATACTTGGATAAGTGGGATCATTGATGGTCTTTTCTACATAGACATCTATCCCACCAATACGATCAATGATTTTTATGAAGGCATTGAAGTCAATCATGACGTAATCATTGATGCGAATGCCAAAATTATACTGTACAGTTTGCATCGCTAAAATAGGGCCATAGCCGGGTTGTTGTAAATTCCCCAATGTGCAAGCGGTATTAATGCGCTGTAGATCGCGATAGCCCGGTATTTCAACATATGTATCTCGTGGAATACTTAAAATACCGATGCGATCATTAATCGGATCAAGGCTAATTACCATCATTGTATCAGTGCGACAAGTTGTAGAAGAGCTCTGTCCCGGTCGGTTATCCATGCCCATCAACAACACAGTAAAACGTTCTTCCCCGTCCCAAGGCACAATTTCTAAACTGTTGCCCTCCAATGCTCCGCGTATTTCACCGTTTTCATCGACTGCTTCTGGTGGCAATTCTTGCGGATCAATGGCGCTGTAAATGATCGAAGTTGGTTCAATACTGGGTTGTTGTTGAGCGATGGCCTGAATGCTATCATCGTCCGCCGCTTGACGCTCTAAGCGCACCAATACAACAATTCCTAAGGTTACGATCAAGGTGAAGACCAAGATACTTAAGCCAGCCACAACCCAAATCCAGTTGTCTTGACGCGCCGCCTGTTGATAGCGACGACGACGAGCTGAAATTGCCTCATAATTAGGGGGCACAAAAGGTGGTGGCGCAGCAGATGGTACGACTGGAGAACGATAAGGCTGTTCTCGCGGCGTATCATGTAAACTCGATTGTCGAGTGTTATCGTTGTCTTGCATTGAGTTTTGCGATGAATTCATTGAATTTTAACCTCATATGTGCAGATTTCACTCTTCATTCTAGAGCGAAATTGCACCATACTCAATCAGCGTATGATCAACGTTTAACAGATGTTAGGTTCTTGTGTAAGGTTAGTTGTTGGTCATCGCCTGAGCAAAGTTCGCCATCGGTGAAAGGCGTTCTCTATCTAATTGCCTTAAAACTTGTCGTAGCAGCTCCACCCAGCCATTATCCTTCAAGTCATGTAAAAGCCAAATGGCTGTACGGCTCACACGAACTTGCTCGCCCAGATAATCCTGCAATGCAGTTCGATCTATCATCCCCAAGTAAGGCAATCGAATTGCGAGACGCTCATTCTCTTTAAAGATAGCCGTAGCCCCCGCTTTTTCTGCTAGCAGTTTTACCTCAATTTGTAATAGCAACCCTTCTACTGCTGGTGGCAAATCTCCAAAACGATCACGCAGCTCTTGCGCCATTAATGAAAGTTCATCGAGTGTATTGATATTAGCAATTCTTCGATAAAGCTGAATGCGTAAAGCCATATCTTCCACAAAATTCGTAGGAATGTAGGCAGGGGTTGGTAAATCAATTGTCACAAGAAGATTCCCACCCTCATCCATTGCTTGTTTGCTTGGTTTTTGCGGAGAGACTTCTCGCACAGCATTTGTCAGCATTTGGGTATAAAGATGAAACCCCACAGCATCAATATAGCCGCTTTGGCGCACACCCAATAAATCTCCCATACCACGCAACTCTAGATCGCGAATCGCAATAGACATACCTACGCCTAAATCAGTGTATTCGGCGATAGTTTCTAGGCGTGCACGCGCTTCCGAAGTTAATGGGCGATTGCGAGGATAGAAAAAATAGGCGTATCCTTGATTGGCGCTGCGCCCAACACGTCCACGTAACTGGTATAACTGCGATAGTCCAAAGCGATCTGCGCGATCAATGATGATAGTATTGGCACGCGGAATATCGATACCATTTTCAATGATCGTTGTACACAATAAAACGTCATATTCACCATTGGCAAATGCTAACATGACTTGTTCTAGCTCTTGCTCATCCATTTGTCCATGTCCAACTGCAAACGTAGCTTCAGGAACGAGCATTTGCAAATGTCGCTGCATAGCATATATAGATTGAACGCGATTGTGTACAACAAACACCTGCCCACCTCGATCGATTTCGCGCAAGATAGCTTGGCGCACTAATGCATCATCCATCGGCCCGACATGATTAATAACAGGTAGACGTTCTTCAGGAGCAGTTTGGATTAAACTAATGTCTCGCAAGCCTGTTAATCCCATATAAAGAGTACGTGGAATAGGTGTTGCTGTTAAAGTTAGGACATCAACTTCTGTTCGCATTCGCTTTAGGCGCTCTTTGTGAGTTACGCCGAAGCGCTGTTCCTCATCAATAATCAGAAGCCCTAAATCATGAAATTGTACATCTGTTTGTAGCAAGCGATGTGTGCCGATCACAATATCAATTTGGCCGCTTCGCAAACCTTCTATAATTTTTTGTTGTTCAGCTTTCGTCCGAAAACGTGAGAGCATTTCAACTTCTATTGGAAAAGCGATGAGCCGCTGTGAAAAATTATGGAAATGTTGCTGAGCTAAGACTGTTGTGGGCACTAGAATTGCCACTTGTTTCCCGTCCATCACAGCTTTAAAGGCTGCTCGCAAGGCAATTTCAGTTTTCCCATATCCTACATCTCCACAAATTAAGCGATCCATTGGGATGGGACGTTCCATATCTGCCTTTACTTCATGCAAGGCTTTGATCTGATCTTCAGTTTCAATGTATGGGAAAGAGGCTTCTAGTTCATGCTGCCAAGGCCCATCCGGCGAAAATGCGAACCCTTGTGCAACAGTGCGAGCAGCATACAAAGCTAATAATTCTTCAGCAACTTCTTGAACAGCAGCCTGTGTACGTTGTTTAGTGCGCTGCCAATCTTGTTGACCTAAGCGGCTAATCGTTGGCGGCTTGCCTTCAGAGCCCACATACTTTGAAACACGATCCACTTGATGAATAGGAACATGTAGTACATCGCCACCCGCATATTCAATAATCAGATATTCGCGCTCTGTGTTTTGAATGCGCCGTTTGCTAACTCCCTTAAAGATGCCAATACCATAATCGATATGAACAACAACATCACCTTCTGACAAATCGGCAAAATAAGATTCTGGGCTGATAACGCGCTTTTGGATACGTCGACGTGGTTCAGGGCGCTGCCACCCAAAAATTTCAGCATCTGTTAGCAAATGTAATGTATAGTTTTCTGTTTCTAGTTGCCACCCCTCAGCAAGTTCACCTTCAATGAACATCACAGGTAGTAAATTCGTGAGTTCTTCAATTTTTTCATAAGGATAAAGCCGTTGGGAAACATGCTCACACCACAAGTCTGTTAGGCGTTGAGCTTGTCGCGTGACAATCAACATATACTCGTCAGATTCGCCCTGTTGGATGTAATCCATAAAAGTGCGCAATTGTCCACCAAAACGCATATCTGGAGCAAAGCCCAGCGTAGAATAAGCGCCTGATTGTCCTCCAAGATGCAAAGGATTTCGTGTGATTAGCTCGTCATACAGATCATCCCAAGTGTGGTAGGCCAACGGCATATTTTGCGGCATAAGATTGCGATTAGCACGATCTTGGCGCAATTCCAATGCTTGGGACTCTAATTCGCTGACCATATGTTGTAAGGCTTCCCAATTATCCACAATCACTAATGCATCACGAGGCATATAATCTAAGATGCTCGCAGCATTGGAATACATCAATGGCAAATAAAACTCAGCATGTGGAAAGCTAAATCCACTTGACAATTGCGTAAGATCGTCGATTAACGAGTCGACATCCTCTTTGACTGAGGGCTGAGTCATGAACCAGTCGTGCAAAGTCGCTGCTAAATCTGGCATCTTTTTGGGAAATGCTTCGCGCGCGGGTGTGATCACTACTGATTGCACAGATTCTATAGAACGTTGAGTAGTAGGATCAAACAGGCGCAAGCTATCGATCTCATCGTCAAAAAAATCGATACGTACAGGTAATTCTAACGATAATGGGAAAACATCTAAAATGCCGCCCCGACGGCTAAAGGTTCCGGGTGTTGTTACTACAGATGTTGGCTGATAGCCAATTCCAACAAGATGCTGTAAAAATTTCTCAATGTTGACACGACTCCCTAGCTCTAATGCCCAAGATGCATCTATAAATTCTTGAGCGGGCAACGTTTTTTGCATTAATGCATGGGCTGTGGTCACCACAATCAGTGGCTGTTGATGAGTTGGTCGTGCCAATGCGGCTAGTGTTTGTAGGCGCGAACGAATCACACTCTCTGTCCATGGAACATGATCATAAAAAAGTGTGTTCGGCTCTTGGAAGCGCAAAATAGTTGCGTCTGGCAACCACACAGGAAGCTGTTCAGCGATGTCATGTGCTCGATCTGTGCGATCACATACTACCAGAATAGGCTTCTGCAAAACTTCATACAAAGCGGCAATCACATAAGGGCGCGCCGCTCTCAGGACAGATAATTCTGTCGAAGTTGTTGCTTGTTGTAAACGATATACAAGTGATGAAAATGAAGCCTGCGCATGAAGAGCTTTCAACACGCCATGAAGGTGCATATTGCATCCTTTTTCTACTAAACAAAATGGCCGAACTATTATTAAACCCCAAAGAGATTAAAAGCGCCTTAAAATATATCACGAACGGCTTGCATAGTCAGCAATAAAGCGATAGGGATATAGCTCTGGCAGTGTACTTACTGCATCTAAGGTTTGTATATCTTCTTCAGTGAGTGGAACTTCAATTGCGCCTAAGTTATCTTCTAATTGTTCCATTGTACGCACGCCAATAATAATGCTGGACAAATATGGTTTATGAAGCATCCATGCCAGTGCTACTTGAGAATAAGTAACATGATACTTTTCAGCAATGCGCCCTACAGCATCAAGAATATTCCAATTGCGTTCAGTATTGCGTCGTGCCCATGTCTCTTCTTCATTTTCAGGTGAAGTGGCAATGCGCCCCAAATTAGCATCTGTTGGGCGTTGATCGCGCGTATACTTGCCCGATAAGAAACCACCTCCTAGTGCTCCCCACGGCATTAATCCAACGCCTTCTGAAAGTAGCAAATCACTAAATTCGTATTCAATGTCTCGTTTTATAAGGCTATATTGGTATTGGGCAGCAACAAAACGCACCCATCCCTTCGCATCACTTAAACTCAAGGCTTTCATGAGCTGCCATGCTTTGAAGTTAGAAACACCAATGTAGCGCACTTTACCAGCTTGTACTAAATCCTCAAAAGTGCGAAGCGATTCTTCCAGAGGAGTAAGCGGATCCCAAGAATGCATATAGTATAGGTCAATATAATCAGTGTTAAGTCGGCGTAGGCTATTGTGCACTTCAGTTAAAATATGATGGCGTGATAACCCTTCATCATTGGGGCCATCTCCACGACGGAATCGTACTTTTGTCGCTATGGTGACTTGTGTACGCTTATGCCCAATGGCTTTGCCCACAATTTCTTCAGAGCGACCATCCGCATAAACATCGGCAGTATCAATGTGATTCCCACCAGCATCTAAATAACGATGAATAATGCGTTCCGCATCTTCTGGGCTTGTTGAGCGCGTTTTGCCCTCACCAAAAATCATTGTCCCCAAGCTGAGCTCGGATACCAAAAGCCCACTATTTCCTAAGCGATTATATTTCACAGTAAATCTCCTTCTGAAGTTTGCTTAGATTTAGGTAATGATGGTAAAACGCGATTTGCCGCTTCTTCAGCGGTGCCATTATGTCGGTTCATCGCATAATCGAGCCCAAAGCGTAACCAATCCTCTAGGGCGCGCACTGCACGATCTAGGGTCTCTTCCAATAAAGGCTGTTCTTCTTGCCGAAAAGGTTGAAGCACATATTTAGATGGCTCCATACGTCCCGGTGGACGACCAATACCAAACCGCAAACGTGGAAACGCTTCAGTTCCTAGCTGTTGAATGATGTCTCGAACGCCTTTTTGTCCACCAGCACCGCCCTTAGGGCGCAATCGTAGTGTACCCAATGGAATATCCATATCATCTGATACAACCATAATCTGAGCAGGCTCAATGTGATAAAAATCAGCCAATCCACGCACAGCGCCACCACTCAAGTTCATGTATGTTTGAGGTTTAACGAGTAATACTCGTTTCTCAGCAATGATACCGTCGGCAAAAATGGCTTTAGATTTCTTGTTGTCAAATGGTAAGTTATAGGCTTTTGCCAGCGCATCTACCACCGTAAAGCCGATGTTATGGCGCGTTTTTTCATATTCACGGCCGGGGTTCCCCAGCCCCACAATCATGTAACGATTCATCAACGCCTCCGTAATCGAAATTGTCTGTCTTTAGCCAGATGGAAAAAGCATGAGTGCTTCACAAAAGAAGCTGACTATTCTTTAAGTAGGGCTCTAGCTTGGTATATAGGATTGGATGTTGAAATATGCGCTCATTTTAGCAAGTGCTCATTGAAAAGCTATCTCTCATCATCAAAGTCGCGCATTTGCCACATCAGTTGACGAGTAATTGGACGTAAACGTGAACGTATAGAGAGGTAAGCAAATAAAATTCCAAAGAAAAACAAAGCTAAAATACTACCAGTACAAAAAGCACTTTGTAAGCGTCCAAAGTCTATAGAAGAGCTGGTATCAGTAGAACTTACGCTAGGTTGGGCGGGTTCATTTGCTATCACTGCAATTGTGGGACGCGGCGTATTGGTTGGTGGTAGCTCAATGGGTGATGTTGGCGAAGGCCCCGGAGTTGGTGCTGGCGGATTCAGACTTTCATCAATTGTAGGAAGTGGCGTTGGTGCACTGTTAATTAGTTGAAGATTCGTGACGATCACCTCAACAGGTTCTATATTAGGGTCTGTTAAAAATACGCGCAGCCGAATTTGGTATAAACCATCGGATACACCATCACCAACGGTATCCCAAACGCCCAAAATTTCATCTGTTGGCGCTTGTTGCCGAATCTGCCCAGTAATGGGTAACCAGATTGGGCTGGGAGAAGCTAAATTTGCATACTCTAGCTCATAATATGCAAATGCAGTGGGATGTGCCGCGCTTCCCCTAATAATCACTTGCCCAGAGATAACACCACCTGTCACTGGGCTTGTAATCACGGCGATGGTATCCGCAACATGAGGCGGCTCTTGGGCATAAGCCATATTTGAGAACAGCATACCAGTGCAGCAAACCACAAGCACGAGTACTAAATATCGCACAGACATATAGTAGTAACCTTTAGTCTACCGTAATGTAAGGACGCAAGTTTTCGAGGGTACGTTCACCTATGCCACTAACATTATCTAATTCATCTATAGATGTAAATGGCCCATTCGTCTCGCGATACTCAATAATAGCTTGTGCTAGTGAAGGCCCCACGCCGGGTAAAGTTTCGAGTTCATCTAATGTTGCCGTGTTAATATTGATAAGAAGCGGTGCATTGGCCGTCGGTTGAGCCAACACCTCGTCAGAAGTTATTTCAGACTTTGACGGCACTACAATCATTTGCCCATCGCGCAATAATTCCGCTAAATTAACTCTCGTCAGATCAGCATCATCGGTCACGCCCCCCGCAGCAGCAATCGCATCTTCAACGCGACTACCTATCGGTAAACTTAACCGTGCTTCAGGAGTCTGTACTGCACCTACAACATAAATTTCAAGAGGAGGCGGGGTACTTGTTGGCAACGGTGTAGCAGTTGGAGGAAAAGGCAAGACGTTTACCGTGGTGGAAGGCGGTTCATCTAGTTGTGTATAAACAACTGCTCCCAACACGATTAATGCTGCGATAACAATAACAACTAAACTAACCCAATCACGTTGAGTATTTGAAAATGATGGTTGTTCTGAATTCATATGACTTTCTTAAAAATGGGTGCTGATCTTTTTTGATCAGCACCACACATTTCACAAAACATCATTAACAATTATAACCTACTTTATCCCTTTACAGCACCAGCGGTTAGCCCCTCCACAATTCGACGTTGGAAGACGAGCACCAACACCAATAATGGAATAGTAACCACTACTGCTGCAGCGATTTTATCTGCTGTGGGGTCTTCACGATCAAAACCGCTAAATTGGGCAATAGCAACGGGAACTGTGCGGCTCTTTTCCCCTAATGTAAATGTTAGTGCAAACAGATATTCATTCCACGCTGCGATGAAAGCCAATAGCCCTGTGGTCACAAGTGCTGGTGCTGTAAGTGGTACCAAAATACGCCAAAATGTTTGGAATGCAGTAGCACCATCAACAAGCGCCGCTTGCTCAATTTCTGTGGGCAAGCCTTGAAAGAAGCTCGTGAGTACCCACACGGTGAAAGGCAACGTAAACAACGGATAACTGAAGATCATGGCGAGATTCGTATTGTAAATGTCCAATTCATTCACAATTTGGAACATTCCCGACAAAATGGAAATTTGAGGGAACATCGTCATCGCCAATACCAAGTAGAGAATAATGTATTGACCACGAAACCGAACACGTCCAAGTGCATAAGCCGCAAAAGACCCCACCACTAGCGACAATGTTACTGACACAGAAGCCACAATGGCTGAATTCTGTAAGTTGCGCAAGAATGTATCGTCTTTCACAAGATTGGAATAGTTACGCAAGGCATAAACCTCACCACCAATGATATAGCTTGAACGTCGTAAGCCATTGGCATCTGTGAGGTTAGAAACTTGCTTCTCTTCCCATACTGAACGTTCGTTGTTTAAAAACAAGGCCTCATCGCTATTCAAGCCATAGCCAGTTACAACTTCAACTGTTGTATTTGGCAATAAAGTGAAAGAAGGCAAAGTGAATTGGTAACGCTGATTCTGAGTATTGGTCACACGCCAACCTTCTAAATTGACGGGTTCTAGTCCAAAATTACGTATAACAATACGTTCACCTTCGGCACTTGCGCCTTCAGCAACGATAGGGTCTACAAATTCACTATCAAAACCCGCACCTAATAACGCAGCTGAAAACTCTTCGGCAGTAGTAGCATCTGAAAGCGTATCAACGAGCGCAATCGCTGCATCAACATCAAAGCCATTATCTACTTCGCCATAGGCAAGTAAAGCGTCTTCGATCTCATCTACATCTTCTAAGTTTCTGAACCAATCTTCATCGGGTTCTGCTGTACCGCCGAATTGCGCTAAGAAAGTGATTAAGCGTTCTCCAGTAAGAACCTGTGTATCAAAGAACTCAGCAAAATCTTCATATTCCACAATGCCAATATCAGCTTGATCAACAATTTGCACACGTTCTATGCGGCCAGACCCTACAGTATAGGTAGTTTCTTGAATTCCGCGATCATTCGTTAGAGTGATAACTGTACCTTCTTTTTCCCACAGACGGCCGGTGAAAGGTCTTGAAGGGGTTACCTCTGGCTCATAGGGAAAACCCATGTAAATTTCTTGAGCACTATTTTGCCCTTCTCCTGTGTAAATTCTTAAAATTTGGCCGGACTGTATACGAAATTCAGGAAATTCAAAGCGCGTAAAATAATCTACAACAACATCGAACTCAAATTTAATGTTGTTAATCTCATTCCATCGTTCAATGTTGCGAATAGGAGATACTGCCCCAAGATGTGTGGGTTTTCCTAAAGGCATGGCTACTGTATCGGGTGGAAAGTTACGCTGAACTGCAACAAAAACACTACCCACATCGTTAATTGGACGAGTTCCTCGCAACTGTAATTCCTGTTGTTTAGGCTTCAAGCCCAACCCTTGAAAGATGCTAGTGTAATTTTGCTCTGGCTCATTTGGATCAAAGACATTTGTGATCGTACGTAATTCGTAGGATTCACTAGAAGTTAAACGCCAACCATCCAAGTTGATTGGGCGTGGGCCAATATTTTGTAGCTCGATATATTCGTCAATACCACCGGGGTTTTCAACGTTAATAATTTGAAGGCGATCGAGGTTATATTGACGTTCAAAGTTTGTTGCTTCTGGCAAATAACGCGCTTCAATCAACACTTGTGGGTTTGTGCGAAATGAAATGCTTAAAGCATAAGCAAAAGGCGACATTGTGAACACTGCAATCGCAATCACTAACAACCAAAATGCAATGCGATTGATTAAATGATTATAGTCAATTCTTGTCATGATCTACCCCTCTTGCTCAATGCCCACAAAACGGACGTACATCACGGTGAAAATTAAGATAAGCATGAAAATCAGCACCCCAATCGCCGATGCATAACCGCTTTGTTGTTGGGCAATAAGCTGATTGTAATTATGTGTTGCCATCGATGGACGAGATGTTGGGTCTAACAACACTTGGAATAAGTCGAAAACCCGTAGCGCATCTAAGGTGCGGAACACCAACGCCACAGCAATAGTAGGACGCAACAATGGCAGCGTAATGGAGAAAAATTGTCTGAGTTTGCTAGCGCCATCAACAGAGGCAGCTTCATATATATCGCTGGGGATGGTTTGTAACCCTGCTAGCAAAAGCAGCGCCATAAAGGGCGAAGTCTTCCAAACATCAATAGCGATCACTGAGGTAAGCCAAGGCCCAACTGTTGAAAGCCATGCTTTATTTCCATCAATGAGCCCTAAGTCATTAAGCAACACGTTCAAAATACCGCTTTGGTTATCGCGCATGATGACACCCCACAAGGTTGCACCAACAACGGTTGGAATGGCCCATGGCACCAGCATTGCAGTACGCATAACGCCACGCCCGCTAAATTTCGTATTCACAACCAATGCGATGATCATGCCCAGCACAAGTTCTAGAGTGACCGAAATAATTGTAAATTGTAAGGTGTTGAAGATACCCTTTAAGAAGATGGCATCTTTTCCTAAAATGCGTAAACCACGTTGACTAAACGGTAAAGCGATCACCGTAGCTTCACGATAACCTTGTTTCACCAAATCTTCCGATAGTTCCCAATCCGTACTACCATCCCCTGTTTTCAAGCATTCATCGGGTGACAAAGTTTCTTCATCGCCTACAATAAGTGCTATACGATCAGCCGCATCTTCGCGCACATCAGGCGGAAGTGTACGGTTAAAACGCAAAGCCTCTAATAGACGCACAAAATTCGATTCACTACGGCTTAAGGGGTCTTGGACAAGCTGTTCAGGAGTAGGTTTTTTACAATCTACGACATCAAAAGTTAACGATAGTAATTTTTGATAATTCTCTAGTCCTACAAAGCGCGCTGGTTGAGCACTTGCTAGGCGATCATCCGTCAAACTTGCGATGAAGGTTTGTTCCAATGGACGCGCTGCAACCAAGATCAGAGCGGCTAATGTAGGAATGAGCAAACTCCATGCAAAACGAGTGTTACGGCTCGTTAGCGTTTCTTCACCATGAAACACCACATTCATCAGGTGATTTAAACGCCAAAATGCAATAGCTGTTGGGATAAAAAGCACCACAAAAGGAACAATTGAAAGTAGAGCATCACCCAATTTAAAGGATTGACTTCCGAGCGCGCGCAGACTTCCGCCGGCTCCTGTCACATAAAATTCGCGTATGGAAACGACGATCAAGCCAACCAATAACCATAAAAAGATCACCCCAGCCCAACGTGCAGAAATGAGATTGAGCGAAAGCAAACGTATACCAATGACGATGATAAATATCCCAAGTGCGACCAAAATAATAGGCACAAAAATACCAAAATTGAAAAGATAAGCCATCAAAAATTCTGGTGGCACTTGTTTGTTTACGCGGCGGCCTGTAGCTTCTTCAAAACCACCTCTTGCATTTAATTCTTTATAACTTACCTGAATACGAAAATCCTCTTCTGATAAGGGGACATCATCATCGTTGGCGAGGTCTTGCACAAATTCCTCGCTCATTGTTGGTAAGATAATAGTGTCATCAACTTGTGTGAGCGCACTGCCGGGATCAATATCTGCTGAAGCGGGACTATTAGGGAGTGGATCGATTTGGAAATAGGGCACTTCTGCGACAAAGATACGCAGACCTAATACTTGTCCTTCACTTGGAGCAGGTACTTCATAACGAATTGTTTCGCCTTTACGAAAAACTTCAATGACCGCAGGCGCATCTGCAGCAAAAGCTCCGTTCAACAAAGTTTGAAGTGTTGGTTGCAAAGTCTCGCCTAGCTCTTGTTCGCTTAGAGCTAAGGTCAGATCATTTTCAATCATCAATTGTTTTGCGCTATAGGGCATATCATTAATGCTAACGAGGATGTCACCATTTCTTAAGCCCACTTGTGCAGCTACCGAATCTTCAGCGACATTCAGCACTAGCTCAGGGAAGCGTCTTACTCGTACATCAAGCCCTAATTGTTCTGCATTTGAAGCAATTGGTAAATCAAGTTCAAATTGTCCACTTGTTGGCGTAGGAACATCTATCGTTAAGATTTCACCAGCACGTTCAATCTCAAAACGCACGATAGGAGCATCTGCTGTTAAGAAAGCATTTATAATAGTCTCAGCTAAAACTTCTTGGCGTGCTGCTTCTAATTGCTCTCTAGAAGGTTTTAGATTTTCAGCAATTTCATCTAAACTCGGCAAACTTGCTTCAATATCAGCGCGGATTTGTGCTTCTAGTTGGGCTAATTCTTCATCTGTTACGGTATAAAATCGTATCCCTGTAATGATGGCATCACTATCAGGATAGCCACTGATTAGGGCTTCCAACTGAGCAACATCAGCATTAGGGACAAGCTCGTTATTTTGTAGTTTTTCACGAATGCTACTGAGTAGAGTTAAGGTTGCATTTCGCGCTAATTCATTCTCTAAGCGGGAGCGGCGCTCATTTTGGACAAGACGCTCGTTGACTTGCTCTTCTAGCGTCTCAAAATCGAATGCCGTATCATTAACCCGCAGCAAAACATCACCTGTTAGTATTCCCTGTTCTGCCAAAAAACCATCTTCAACCAATAACACAACTTGAGGTTGAGCATCTTCAGGGTTGAACGGTTCTATCTTTTCAATGGTTGCGCCCATCCCTACAAAAGTAGGATCAAGCGCTTCAGCAACTTCATCATTCGTGAAAATTAAATATCCCTGATAAAAAATTAAAGCAATGCCTAAAATTACTAAAAGTGCGCTAATAAGCCAAATATGTATTCGTTCATTAGGGGTCGGCAGTCGCTTACCCGGGCTGAGTTCTACTGCCATGAGATTTGCTCCTCTCTATGAAAAGGGCATATAAATATCTGCGTTGTTAAGTTTATCGAAAATGGGTGTAAGTAGAGTTGGGGAACAAACATTGAGAAGCCTTTTAATGGAAATGGGGGTAGAAAAC
Source organism: Chloroflexota bacterium (assembly GCA_003697365.1). Lineage (GTDB taxonomy): Bacteria > Chloroflexota > Anaerolineae > Aggregatilineales > J027 > J027. The sequence goes on from RFGP01000031.1 coordinate 29,536, forward strand.
TACCCCCATGCTACGCCTAAGTTACTAGACGTAGACTATTCAGGAAGATAAAAGTCTTCGCTAATCTCCAGCAAGTCTTGCTCTAACACTGCTAAGGCATCTGCAGCGCTTTGTTGCCCTGTCAAGATGCTGTGAACGGCAGTGAAGTAGAGGATGGAAACGTTGTTATATTCTGCACCAGATACGGTTGATGGGCGCGCAACAGCATTAGTGAAGACATCAAACAAGCTACCAAAGAATGGTACAGCTTCTAGAACATCTTCATCCTCGTACAACGCACCAATGGTGGGGTTGTATGAACCTTCAATTGCACGAATCTTCTGCTCTTCTGGGCTGGCAAGGAAAGCAGCCAAAGCAACAGCGGCTTCAACATTGTCTGAATATTGTGAAACTGCCAATTGCCAACCACCAAGTGTAGCAGCTGTCATGCCTTCTTCAGCACCGGGAAGTGTGGTTACATCAAACAAACCGGCAATGGGGCTATCTTCTGCTTGACCCAAGCTATAAGCATATGGCCAGTTACGCATGAAAGCAGCATTACCAGCTTGGAAGACACCGCGTGCTTCTTCTTCTTGATAGGTGGTTACACCCTCTGGGCTGATGGTGCCAACCCAAGAAGCGGCCAATTCAAACGCTGCAATGGTTTCGGGGTTGTTAACTTGAATTTCGCCCTCAGGGCTAATAATCACGCCACCACCACTGGAGGCTTGCCATTCTAGAGCGTCACAGGTTAAACCTTCGTAGGCGTTGCCTTGGAAGACAAAGCCATAAAAATCAGCATTACCTTCAGCGCGTTCGCCATCTTGGATGATTTGAGCGTATTCTGTGAGCTCTTGCCAAGTACGAGGAACATCAAGACCATATTTTTCAAGTAGGTCTGTACGATAGTATAACAAACCAGCATCAGTAAACCATGGCAGACCAACTAAACGGCCATCGACAGTGTTGTTCTCAATAATTGGTGCAAAGTGTGCATCGATAACTTCGGCAGGAAGATATTCATTGAGATCAACGAGATGCTCTGCCAAAATACCGGGCCAGATCACGTCAATTTGATAAACATCAATATCGCCACTTTGTGCCTCAAAGAAGTTCAAATATTGAGCAATAGTATCTGTAGCGCTGTCTGGACGGGGTACTATTTCAACAGAAACATTTGGACAAAGTTCTTCAAAACGTGCAACTTGTTCAGCGACAATTTCACCCTCTTGACCGACTGAACCAGCGATGATAGTTAACTCAACTTCATCTTCAGTGCCGCAAGGGTTCATCATGTCGTCGCCTTCTTGGGCAATAACGGCATTATTTGAGAGGGAAGGCACTAATGCTGCAATCAAGACAGCAATCATGCCAACTAATATTAAACGTTTAAACATAGCTGAAACTCCTTAGTATGTTAACTAGGATAGATCGAGGTAGTTCTCATCTTCCAGAACTTCACCCAAATCGTCTTGGTTGAAGTCCAGATTTACATAAATAGTTATAACGTATAGCTTTCAAATTTGCAACAAAACTTCCCATATCATATAACAAATACTAATGTTTTAGTTTTTTTTCGTTAAAAATAGAATAAGATCGTCGCTAGTAGGTAATGCTGGAATGCCGCCACGTTTCATCGTTGTCAGTGCACCAACTGCATTAGCACGCTGTAAGAGTGGCACCATTCTCTCATCATTTAACAAATCAGATAATCGATGCTCAACAATGCCTGATAATAATCCTGCCACAAATCCATCGCCCGCACCTATTGTGTCTTCTACGGGCACAGAATAGCCTTCAACAAACCAATATTGAGATGGGGTAATCGCAAGACACCCCTTTGCACCAAGCGTAACCACCATTAACATTAATTCATCAGTCCACAATGTGCGTCCAGCATGAACAATAGCATCTATAGTTGTTAGTGATTGCCCTGCCGTAAGAAAAGCCAGTTCTTCTTCGCTGAGCTTAACGACATTAGCATGTTGCAGGCCTTCGATTAAACCTATCTTTGCTGCCTGAAGAGAGGGCCATAAAGGTTCTCGAAGATTCGGATCATAACTTAAATAAGCGCCTCCGCTCTTTGCCGCTTTTATTGCTGCTAGCGTTGCCGATCGCACTGGCTCATCGATCAAAGTAATGGAACCATAGTGGAAAATTGTTGATTGACGAATGCGCTCAAGATCAAGTTGTTCTGGACGCAATAGCATATCAGCGCTTGGATGTCGATAAAAAGCAAAGCTACGTTCTCCGCTTGCCTCAACTGAAACAAAAGCAAGTGCAGTCCGAGCCTCATCACTAAATGTTATCATCGATACATCAACAGCATTTTCAGCTAATACATCTCTCAAATAATGCCCAAAAGGATCATTACCTAGCTGAGTAATAAAAGCTGAAGAAACGCCCAACTTTGCTATGCCAACCGCAACATTCGCTGGTGCACCACCGGCGGCTTTTTCAAATCGATGTGCATAACCAACGCTTATACCTCTTTCAAGTGCGACAAAATCAATTAATAATTCTCCCATGCACATTACCAATGACATGAAATACTCCATTTCAAGTTAAAAGTCTAAGCCATTGAAAACGATTATCAAAGTATTTGCCCTTTTTACAAAAACTGCATAATATTGATCTTTAGTGTAATTTACAAAAATCATAAAGTTCATTCTATATATGATGTCATCCGAAGAGTACACGCTAAATCTTAGTTATTTACAGGTTCAGCTTCGTCGTCTCGACCTTATACTGAGCGTTGCTGTACAATATGCGCGCAACGCAGGGTTTGATCCCAATAACGAATTTCAAGGATTATTTATCAGTGAAGAAGAAGTTGGGCAGCATTTACGCGCATTTCCGGGTGTAGGCTTTTGGGGAAATACAGAACCCGTTGCGCAGAACCCTGTCATTCAACCCACTTTACAAAACATCAATGCTCAGCTTCGGCAAATAGAAACTGAAGCTGAAACACAGGGCTTTGTGCTGCGCCTACGCACGCTTCAAAAAATGTTAGGCTTAACAGTAGAAGACCTTGACTTGCTCATTGTCGCGCTAGCACCAGCAATTGACCGACGATATGAGCGTATTTATGGCTTCTTACAAGATGATGTAACTAAGCGTCGCCCCACTGTAAACTTGGCTATTAACCTTTTAGGAAAAGATTGGGCAGATTGTCTACGTTTATGGCAAAGACTTACCGATCAGTCCCCTTTGGTAGAGCAAGGATTACTAGAGCTTGTAGCTGATCCAGCCATGCCTCATTCAGCGTTCCACAGCTATATGCTCAAAGTAGATTCGCATATTGCTGACTATGTCCAATTAGTAGACAGCATCCCCAAAGCATGGCAGTTCTTCTTGAAAAATGAAATTATTACTGGCCCACATTGGGACGAATTAATTTTAGAAGAAAATCTCTATCAGACCCTTTCACGCCATTATGGGCACTTATCCCCTATATTTCACTTTTATGGCAATTATGGTAGTGGGCGGCATACACTAAGCCGTGCATTAGCCTTTCAATACGGATTGCGCCTCGTAGAAACTAATCTGAAAGCGCTAGTACAAGAAAACAAGCTCAATCTTGTGCGTCTTGCTTTTCGCGAAGGGCGATTATATGGCGCACTTTTGCTATTGCATGAATGGGATAGTGTGCTTGATGAAGAACATGACATCCCTTCATGGCTATGGGCACAAATACTTGATTATCCCTATCCAGTGGTTTTATCAGGAAAAGAAGAGTGGGTGCCACGTGGTATCAATCGCACCAGACCCATTATTCGGATAGAACTACCTATCCCAGAATTCACCAAGCGTTTAGCGCATTGGCAAGCATATTTAGCGGACACAGAAGTTCAACCTGCTGAGCTTGCTTATAAATTTAAGCTCACTCCCGGCCAAATTCGAGATGCCGTTTATAGTGCTTATGATGATGCCATTGGACAAGGCAAAGCTACTCCAGATATTCAAGATGTTTATCGTGCGAGCCGAGCACAAAGTAGTCGACGTTTGTCATCATTAGCTGTCAAAATTAAGCCGCGTTATACATGGCATCATATCGTGCTACCTGAAGCCCGCATTCAGCAATTGCGTGAAATATGCGATCAGGTAAAGTATGCGGTAAGAGTCTATGATGAATGGGGTTTCAAAGGACGTAGTGGTACTGCTCAAGGCTTAACTGCGTTGTTTGCTGGTCAAAGTGGTACAGGTAAAACTATGGCTGCTGAAATCATTGCAAATGAACTAGGTCTAGAGCTTTTTAAGATTGATCTGTCCGCTGTTGTGAGTAAATACATTGGTGAAACAGAGAAGAATTTAGCTACCATTTTTGATGAAGCCGCACAAAGCAACGCTATTCTATTCTTTGATGAAGCTGATGCACTCTTCGGCAAGCGTTCTGAGGTAAAAGATAGCCATGATCGCTATGCCAATATCGAAACAGGCTACTTGCTACAACGCATGGAAACCTACGATGGGGTGGCCATTCTTGCCTCTAATTTACGCCAAAACCTCGATGAAGCGTTTACGCGCCGCCTTGACTTTATGATTGACTTTCCCTTTCCTGAAACGGAAGATCGCCTACGTATTTGGCAGGTCAGTTTTCCACCTAATGCCCCATTAGATCGCGAGGTGAATCTTGAAGAAATAGCAGAACGCTATCGTATGGCAGGGGGAAACATTCGGAATGCTGCAATGGCAGCGGCATTTTTAGCGGTGGCTGACGATTCCCCTACGATTTGTATGCGTCATGTGATTCATGCTATTCGTCGCGAACACCAAAAAATGGGTAAATTGCTTGAGGACGACTATTCTAGGCAGTTTATTACGACATAAAAGTATTGAAAGTAGACTACAAATTGAGAATCTTCGAGTTGGCTTTATTTATCGATGATTTTCATAATGTGATCGTGTTGAAGCTCTAAATATTTCGATACTTATCAATTAGTAAAGTTTTGTTCAATTTGCTTTTCTTTTCAAAGAAATTCGTGTTTAATGTAAGATGAGAAAGATAAAATAAGTAAAGGCGAAGAATATCCATGAGTGAACGAGATCGCGTGCGGTTATCGCAACTAGCACAAGAAAAGACCACTAAACAAACCCAAACCGAATCTGTGGATATTTCCGATGTTGACAGCACCCATGTCTCAGCACCTGCACAATCTATCTTGAGTATGCAGCGCACACATGGAAATGCCGCTGTACAACGTATGTTAGGTATTGGACATTCCACCTACTTAAATGGTGGCCCAATTGGCTCAGAACTGAGCAGTATGATCAATAGCAAACGAGGCTCTGGGCATAGTTTAGACAGCAATATTCAAGCTAAAGCTGAAGCAGCTTATGGCTATGATTTCAGTGACGTTTCCGTACATACCGATTCCGAATCTCAGTATCTTAATGAAGCTCTAGGCGCAGAAGCCTTTACAACCGGCAAAGATATATTTTTAAGCCAAAAAAGCATTAATAACCCTGAAACTCAACTTCATGAACTAAGCCACGTGATTCAACAAGAGGGCAGTGCTCCAAGCGGAGAACTTACACTTGGGCCCGCTGAAGATGCCTATGAACATGAAGCAGATAGCATGGCCGCGCAAGCTATGAGCAGTGATACAACAAGCGTTCCTTCTGCCCAAGCGATGCGAGACTCTGACGTACAGCGTCAAGCTGCCCCCGAAGAGGAGGAAGAGCTGATGGCTAAGCGTGATGCCAATGTTCAACGTGAAGCAATGGAAGAGGAAGAAGAAACCTTGATGCCTAAGCGTGATGCCGATGTCCAACGTGAGGCTATGGAGGAAGAAGAAGAGCTGATGGCTAAGCGCGATGCTGATGTCCAACGTATGGAGGAAGAAGAACTTCAAGCCTAAATGTGATACCGATATTCAGCGGCAGGTAACTGAAGACGAGGAAATGATGATGGGTTAGAAGCCCATTACCCAAAACGATTGGTGAAGCATGATTCACGACCTAGATGAAACTATTAAGCAAATTTTGTATACACGCGGCAGGCTCAACCGCGATGATGTTGATATTGTGTTTGATCAGCCAACTGGCGAATGGGCAGCCAGCTTAAATAAACCAACCATTAATCTATACCTTTATGATATTCGTGAAAACTTGGAGCGTCGTTACACAGCTCCCTTAGAAGTTGAACGAACGGATCGCAGCGGAAAGCGCATCTTTCCACCACGCCGTGTTGATATTAATTATCTCATCACGGTCTGGGCAAAAGAACCTGAAGATGAACATCAACTGTTATGGCGAATCCTTGAAACACTGATGCCAATGTCTCATATAGAGGTTGATATGGGAGTTGGTGCAGTTCGCGATCAGCCGCTGGATATGCCATTATTAGTAGCCTTGCCCTCTGATGCTGTGCGCAACATGCCCGATTTATGGGGTGTGATGGAAAACCAGCTAAAACCAAGCATTAACCTGATGGTGACCATTGCGCTTGATCCAAAGAAAGCCATCGAATCACCACTTGTGCTTTCAACAAATGTTCGTTTTGGCAAAAAAGCCCCCAACGAAATTGGAAAAATCATCGACTTCGATGATCATGAAATCTACCATATCGGAGGTCGGGTGATGCAAGGCAATGATCCTGTCGGTGCAGGGGTCGAAGTTCGGCTCGTAAACCGTCCAGAAGCCATTAAAACTGACGGGCAAGGACGCTATGTATTCGCGGCGATTTATCCCGGAGATTATGAAGTAGATGTCACAATTGACGATCGTCGCCCTAAACGTCTCAAACTCACCGTTCCATCGGATAATTATGATTTGTTCTTATAAAAGAATAGAAGTATAGTGTAAGGAGTAGACTTAGAGAAAAATAAATAATCTGCTGTTGTTCAATATAAAGCACATTACAAAGCATAACGTTAGGAGTATAAAACCACATGGCACCAAACTATCTATCACCGGGTGTTTATGTCGAAGAAGTTGATCGTGGCGCAAAACCCATTGAGGGAGTTGCCACTGCGGTAGCAGCGTTTGTTGGTTATACCAGCAAAGCTGAAGACCCGCGCACAGGCGAAAGCCTAATTGGTAAGCCAACCCTTGTCACAAACTGGACACAATATACAGCCGCTTTTGGTGGTTTCATCGAAGGCGCTTATACCCCTGATGCCGTTTATGGCTTTTTTAACAACGGGGGGACACGTGTATACGTTGTTTCAGTTAAGACTTTGGGTGTCGCAAGCGAAGATGCAAAAGCCATTTCAGCATCTGGTACCTTGTTGAGCGCTGGTGATAAACCTGTAGAAACCCTTGAATTTACCGCAAAAGAGGGTGGCCCCTTAGGCAACAACATTACCATCACTGCAACACCAGACCCAGTTAAAGATGGTGAGGAACCAACGTTCACCTTAACCATCAGCAACAACGAGACCACAGAAAAATTTGCTGGTTTGAGCTTGAAAAAGAGCGGCCCTAACAGCGTTGAAACTGTCGTTAAGTCCCAGTCCAAACTTGTAGATGCCAAAATTGTTGCCAAAGATACTAAGCTCGTTCCGGCTGGTGAAACACAGCTATCAGGTGGCAAGTTAGAAACTAAGCCTATTGGCTTGGCTGACTATACAGGCGATGCAGCAAAACGTATCGGATTAGGCGGCATTGAGGCAATCCCAGATGTAACCATGTTAGTTGCCCCTGATTTGATGAGTGCTTACGAATCAGGTGAACTCGACAAAAAGGGTGTACAAGCTGTTCAACAAGCAATGATTGACTTCAGCGAACGCACTCGTTACGTTTTTAGCATTTTAGATTGCCCACCCAACTTGACCCCTCAAGAAGTTTATGAGTGGCGCATGGATATGAATTATGACACAACCCGTGCTGCTCTCTACTATCCATGGGTACAAGTAGGAGACCCCTTGCGTCCGGGCAAGACAAAGTTTGTTCCTCCCAGTGGTCTTATCGCGGGCCTTTATGCTCGTGTTGATGATACACGTGGTGTGCACAAAGCCCCAGCCAATGAAATTGTACGTGGCGCGCTTGGGCTTGAAATCAACGTCACAAAAGGTGAGCAAGATATGCTAAATCCTGTGGGTATTAACTGCATTCGCAGCTTCCCCGGACGAGGCATTCGTGTTTGGGGTGCCCGTACACTCACCAGTGATCCTGCATGGCGCTATATTAGTGTACGTCGTCTCTTCAATTACATTGAAGCAAGTATCGAACGCAACACGCAATGGGCCGTTTTTGAGCCTAACGATTACATGCTATGGGGTCGTTTAAACCGCGACATTACAGCATTCTTGAAGAATGTATGGCGTAGTGGGGCCTTATTCGGGCGCACTCCCCAAGAAGCCTTTTATGTCAAAGTTGATGAAGAATTGAACCCACCAGAAGTCCGTGACTTAGGGCAGCTATTCGTTGAAATCGGCATTGCCCCAGTCAAACCGGCTGAATTCTTGATCATTCGTATTGGTCAATGGTCACCAGAAGGTGGCGCATAAGTTCTTTCATTATTTCAAAAAATCGTGTGTATTATCAAAGTATCATCAAGGAGTAAAAGAATATGCCAACTACGAAAGATGCTCTAACTGGTGATCCCGGTGTAGCAGCCTATTTCTCTCTAGAGTTAGAGGGCAAAGCAACGGGTTTCTTTACAGAGGTCAGTGGTCTTGGTTCAGAGACTGAGGTCGTTGAACACAAGATCATCTCCAACGATGGAAACCAAGAAGTTGTTCGTAAAGTGCCCGGTCGTCTAAAGTGGCAAGATATTACCCTTAAGCGTGGCATTACGACCAACCTTGACATTTGGGATTGGCGACAAGAGGTCGTGAACGGCAACGTTGCCAGTGCGCGCATTAACGGTTCGATTGTTATGTACTCTCAAGAGGGTGATCCCATTGCACGTTGGGACTTCGTAAAAGGCTGGCCTTCTAAAGTGAGCGGCCCAACACCCAAATCAGATAGCAATGAGATTGCAATGGAAGAGCTAACCATCGTTCATGAAGGCATTGAGCGTGTCCTTTAGTTAGCTTTTGAATTACACGCTACGATTGATAAGTCGGGATTCAACTCATCTCGGCTTATCAATCCCATTACGTTTATTAGCCTACGCCAAAATATATTGTTGAGGAAAACATGCTGCAAACCGAATTTGATTTTACCTTACCACGTGGCTATATCGATGAATATGGAACAGTACACAAAGAAGGTTCAATGCGCCTTGCTACTGCGCTTGATGAAATCGAACCTTTGAGAGACCCACGTGTGCGGCAAAATGAAGCCTATCTAACAATTATTATTCTATCTAGGGTTATCACGCGGTTGGGCAGCTTCCGAGAAGTTACGCCTCAAATAATCGAAAAATTATTTGCTGCAGATTTAGCTTATTTACAAGATTTTTATCAAGAAATTAATGGCAATGGCATGATTAAACTTGATATTACTTGTCCTAATTGTGGACATCAATTTTCAGAAGAGGTGTCATTGCTGGGGGGGGAATCATAGGCTACCCCTTAGACCGCCTGCATGAGGAGGTAGCCTTCATTGCAATGCATTTGCATTGGTCGCGGGCGGAAATTTTGTCATTAGGGCATCGTGAGCGTGTGCGGTGGGTACACTATATTAATCGTGCAAACCGACAACGCTTTATGTAAGGACTATGCAAATGAGTATTGGACAAACAGGCAAACGTGCACAGCAATTCGCCAGCCAACATCAGCGCCGTCATACTATACAATATCAATCTGGCGCATCTGAACCTTTCATCCAACGTAGAACACGGACAAGTGCCCCTGCTGATTCGTATCAACATGAGCCCGCACCTGTTGATGCTGTGATACAACGTGCATCAGAAGATGAGCACGCTGAGCCTGATATAAGCAACAATACTGGTACTAGTGCAATCCTAAATCCTAATCGTGGCGAAAATAACACACAACGCATTGGACGTAGTAGTGACAGCGCCAATGTAGGTGGTGAGAAAGAAAAACAACTAAACCCTGAAGTTATTGCTGATAAAGTTTATGAAATTTTGTTGCGAGAAAATCGTGATTATATTGATCGCAACGGTCAACGCTTAGGTCGATTATAGAAAGAGGTTATACGATGGGCGGATTTATAGATTTTGATCCTGTCAGTTCCCATCGCTTTGTTCTGACAATTGATAACGATATTGTTGGGGCATTTAGCGAGTGTACACTACCAAATCTTGAGTTTGAGGTAGAAGAACGCAAAGAAGGCGGTCAGAACGACTATACCCATGTACTGGTCTCTCGCCGTAAAAGTGGGCGCTTAATTCTTAAGCGTGGTGTTGCTAAAGATTCTATCTTGCTCAAGTGGTACCATGATTTACTTCAAGGCAAAATGACTGATGCCGTCAAAAACGTTTCCGTCGTTATCTATAGCCCAGATGGTAAAGTAACGGGATGGTGGTTTTTTGCTGATGCTTTCCCAGTGAAGTGGTCTGGCCCGCAAATTAAGTCTGATCAAGCTGCCATTGCCATTGAAACACTAGAGCTCGTTGTACACGAATATATCGTCGGCTAAAGTGAAGTGCTCAAATTATTTAGTAAGGAGCAACCGACATGATCATCCGTCGTAAAATGCCTCGCATCATTCAGCGAAAAGCTGTCGGTATAAGCGGGCAAAAAGCACTCTCAACAGCTACTAGTTTAGCGCGCCGTATGACTGTTGCGCGCCTACCAGACCCTAGTAGTATATCCTCTGAGACTGCAATGGATACTCCCGTTTCACCCACTGCGCCAAGCAGTTTATTTGAGTCTATGGGAGAAATTCCGCGAGGGCATCGGGGGCCTGTTACCGATGTTTCGACATCCCGCACTATGCCAAAAGATTTACAAGCTATTTTCGATCGTCATGCAACACCTGAAATGCGCGCACAAAGCGGTATGCGCAGCTCCGGCTTTATTAAAGACATCATTCAACGTAATAAACAGGCACTTGAAGAACAGAAAAAAGGTCGATTTACAAGACCGCGCCCAGAGAATGTGCGTTTTGAACCACAAAGCATTCAAAGAGAAACTGATACTGTAGCGAGTGAAGAGATCGATTTTCCTGAGCAACCAACATTTGAAACAAAACGCACACGTTCTATTTTTGAATATGTCAATGTGTCTTCTCCCGATAAAGTACAAGCGCAGCGTGAACAAGAACCACCTTCCGCTATTTCTGAAGAAGACCTGCCTGACGCACTACCGGGCAGCTATGATCTCGATGACGATCAACCAACAGAATCCTTTGACGTTTCTACCCTGACCGACAGCCCAAAAGCTGAGGCCCCTCAAGCGGCAACGACCATCCAACGTGCCCCTGATGAGACATCATCGTTTGAGGGGCTGTCTGATAATCTAGCAGATACTATTCAACGCGACGTGGATGACGATATTGAGTCATGGTCAGGGGCTGAGCGGGGAATGGAATTTGAGTCATTAGAGTATCCGTCATCACGTCATGATGGCGATGAAGTTGGCATCGATAGCGCTAATGACACTATTACACATCATACACCACAACAAGCATCGACTTCTTCATCTATACAACGTCGCACAAATGCTGAGCAACAATCAACAGGCAATAGCGAACAACAAGGCATGAGTAGTGATACAAGTACACCTCCATCATCGGCAAAAATTCAACGCTCAACAGATACATCACAAACTGTTGAATCTAGTGCCGCTACTCCTTCGGTGCAACGCAAACCTTCAAATCCTCAGGATATTCAACGCGACGTAGCATCTCAAATTGAGACATGGCATACCGAAGAACAAGCCTTTGCAAGTGAGCCACTTACTTATGCACCATCTGAAGATATTTCATCTGAAGGTATTTCGGAAATAAGCAGCGCTGCTAAAAACAGTGATCTACCTGTAAGCCAGTCTCCTGAAACAAAATCACAGGCACACAGCAGTTCTATTCAACGCCAAGAAGCTGAGGATGTTATCAGTAGCCCATCTAGCCCTTCAGAGAATGTAAGCTCACCTACAACAGGAAATATTCAACGTAGAGCTGATACCTCATTACCATCAGAAACAAAATCGGTACAACGAAGCGTATCAGAACCATCTCAAATTCAGCGTGAAATAGAAGATGAGATTGAACATTGGCGCAATGACGAAACCGATTTTGAAGGGGAAACATTATTCTATGAGCCTAATCAATCCACAAGCCAGTCTGCAGAAAATATTCAACGTGCAGTAAGCGATCTAGATCAAGAAGCCCAACAGCATATTACTCCATCTCCAACCGAATCATTTTCGAGTGAGACATTGCCTAGCGCTCAATCTCTACAACGCCATCATCAAGAATCTGCCCCTCAGCTACCATCGATAGAGCAGGGCAAACCCAAAATACAGCGCCGTTCTACCACTAATGCTGAACACAGTCCCGACATTTCCGATACACCAGTTCAGCGTGCTTTCGGTCAAGATGCACCCCAATATGTTCAGCGTAGCGTAGATGACGAAATTCAGGAATGGCAATCACATTCATCAAATTTTGCAGCAGAACCCTTAACTTATGCCCACGATATGCCATCAACA
>RFGP01000032.1 GCA_003697365.1 Chloroflexota bacterium
AATCCTACTCGTGATAACGCACGGCGCATACTTTCATAACGCTTAAAAATTAACGTCAAATTACACTTAACAGGAATGTGAAAATAATCACATTCCTGTAATAAGACTTAATTATGAAGATTTACGCTTGCGTGTTGTATTCGATTTTTTGGATTTGCCCGATGATAATTTCTCATCTATAAGTGACAATACATCTTCTAGTGTAACTGTATCAATAGATAAATGCTTGGGTAAGCTAACGTTAGTTTTCTTATATTTGACATAAGGGCCATAACGCCCGTTATATAGTGTTACTGTGCCACCGTTAGGATGTTCGCCCAGTTCTCGAAGTGCTTCGCCACTATTACGTGTGCGTGCTGTGGCAAGAAGTTCTAATGCACGTTCTAGATCAATGGTAAGGACATTGTCATCTTTCGTCAGCGACTTGAAGGTTTTATCGCGTCTGACGTAGGGGCCATAACGCCCAATGCCAACATAAACGGGTTTACCAGTTTCAGGGTCTTCGCCTAGCAAACGCGGTAGACGCAATAAGCCAAGTGCTTCTTCTAATGACAAAGACTGAGGTTCCATGCCTTTAGGTAGTGAAGTGCGCTTTGGTTTCTCACCGTTTTCGACTTGTTCACCTAGTTGAACGTAATAGCCATATGGCCCTTGTAGAACATAAACAGGTAAATTGGTTTCAGGATCAATGCCAAGTGGCTTTGGCCCTTCATCTTTTTGTCGTAAACGTTCTTGTATTTCTTGTATAGATAGGTCAGCAGGAGGCAAATTAGCAGGCAAAGATGCACGCACAGATTCTTCTGTTTCCTGCTCTATTTCTAAATATGGGCCATAGCGTCCAACACGAACTTTTGCGCCGAGTTCATCAATATCTAAGGCATAAATATCTCTTGGATTGATTGTCGTTTCTTTTTCTTGGACGCGATGCTCTAACCCTTCTTGCCCACAATAGAACTCCCGTAAGTATGGTAGCCATTCCGAATTGCCGCGCGCGATCTCATCGAGTTGTTCTTCCATACGCGCTGTAAACTGAGCATCTACCAAGTCGGGAAAGTGTTGTTCTAGTAAACGTGTAACCGCGAATGCGAGAAATGTGGGGATGAGTTGATTGTTTTCTTTGACCACATAGCCACGTTCTTGAATGGTACTAATTACAGAAGCATAAGTACTTGGTCGGCCAACACCTTCACGCTCTAGGGCTTGTACGAGCGTTGCTTCTGTATAGCGGCTGGGCGGCTTTGTTTGATGAGAAATTGCTTCTAGTTCCTCGCAATTTACTAGATCATCAACTGCTAATGGTGGTAGGAGCGTTTCTTGGTTGTCGAGAGCAGCTTCAGGATCGTCAGACCCTTCAACATAGGCACGGAAGAATCCGGGAAACAAGATGCGTTTGCCTGTTGCGTCAAAAGTTGCGTTTTTCACGCCGATTGTAACGTTCATAAATTGAAGACTAGCTTCAGCCATTTGGGTTGCGATAGTACGCTTCCAGATCATGTCATATAAACTAGCTTCAACACCAGATAAGCCAAGTTCTTCTGCTGTTCGCATCGCTGTTCCTGCTGGACGAATGGCTTCATGAGCTTCTTGCGCAGATTTACTTGTTGTGGTGAAGCGCCGAGCTGAAGCACTTAAATACTCAGCCCCATAGCGTTCTTTTACTGCCTTGCGTGATGCGTTGATAGCTTCTTCAGATAAGAAAACACTATCTGTACGCATGTAGGTGATATAACCCTGCTCATAGAGTTTTTGAGCTATGCGCATGGTATCACGAGCAGATAAGCGTAGTTTACGATTTGCTTCTTGTTGCAGGGTACTAGTTGTGAATGGAGCTGGAGGCTTACGTTTTTGCGTTTTTTCTTCAACCTTGAGCACTCTCCATTCCCCTTGTAACAGAGATTCTCTTAATGCCAATGCATCAGCTTCATTTAATAAGCGTACTTTGGCATTGGGTTTTAATTTTCCAGTCTTTTCGTCAAAATCGCGCCCACTAGCTACTCGTATGCCGTCCACAGTTGAAAGTGTAGCGGTAAAACGTTGAGCATCTTTTTCTAGTAGCGCACGCAAATCCCAATATGTGGCTGAGCGAAAAGCTATACGTTCGCGTTCGCGCTGCACAAGCATATCGACGGCAACTGACTGTACTCGTCCAGCTGATAATCCGGGTGCAATTTTCTTCCACAACAGAGGAGATAATGTGTACCCAACAAGACGATCTAAAATTCGGCGGGTTTCTTGGGCACGTACTAACCGTTCATCAATATCACGAGTTTCATCTAGAGCGCGTTGTATGGCATCTTTTGTAATTTCGTGGAAAACCATCCGTTTAACGGGTACTTTGGGCTTTAAGACTTCGGTTAAGTGCCAACCGATGCTTTCACCTTCGCGGTCTTCGTCTGTTGCAAGAATGAGCTCATCAGCGTTTTTGAGAGCATCTTTTAGTGCTTTGATGACTTTCTTTTTGTCTGATGGAATCACATATAATGGTGTGAAGTCATTTTCAACATCTACACCAAGTCGTGACCATGCTTCGCTTTTATATGCAGCTGGAATTTCTTTAGCTGAAGAGGGCAAATCACGTATATGCCCCATACAAGCCTCAACAATATAGTCTTTTGGTAGATAAGAACGAATCGTCTTCGCCTTTGTTGGCGATTCAACAATAACAAGTTTTGGCATTGATTCCCTCAAATTTCCTAATACGTTGCGGCCAAAAGGTACATGAGTTGATAAGTGGTTGTCAAGCAAAGACTTTTTGGCGGGTGTTGTGTTTTATCTTGAATAAAATTCGTAATAAATCCCCTCAATATGTTGATAGCGAAAATAACGAGAGCGGCGACCATCTGTGATAGGCTCTTCTTTGCCCAATGCACAGGCGAACCCATAGGCATAATCTTCTGTGCCTATATTAAAAAATACGGTATTACCTTCTCGCCACACTGTAACACTCGATTTGTCAAATATACCTAAAGGCAGCTCTTGCGGCTGAAAAGAGATACGTTCCACTTGAGCATAAGTTTTGTCCCACCGAGAGCACAGTGATTGTAATTCACTATAGGCTTGATGGTATGGCTCTTGTAAGTGGTAACTGATGGTTGTCTCAAAAAAGCTAGGCGATTGTTGCATTATCAATAAAACAATAAGCGGTGCAATACCTATTATCACAAATGTTGGGGTGCTGATACGATTTTTCACAAATAAGCGTAAGCCCTTGATGAAGTTGAAGACAAGTATAGCTGTAATAGCAAGATGAGTCAGAAGCCAAATATTCTCAATAATGGTGAATTGGAAAACTACTTTTGCAGTAAGTAGGCGTGGGCTTATAAAAGCCCAAAGT
Organism: Chloroflexota bacterium; assembly: GCA_003697365.1. Lineage (GTDB taxonomy): Bacteria > Chloroflexota > Anaerolineae > Aggregatilineales > J027 > J027. Next base: position 3,335 of record RFGP01000032.1, read on the forward strand.
GTTAATAACAAGGAACTTACTGCAGAAAAGGCTAGAACGACAGCTGTTTGCCTTCCAACAGGATGCAAATTTTCCCAAAAAATAATAAATTGTTGCTGGCTATTCATCATCGTTTTGTTGGCGTTCTAAGCGCACATCATCTCGTTCGCGATAAAAATAGAATCGTTCGTCAACACGCTCAAAAGTATAGGTCTCATTATCTTGTAAAGTCGTTTCTTCTGTTGCTAAACAAATATAGCCAATTTCTCCGCTGGTATCTCCGACATCAAACCACACTTCTTGCCCATTATTTCGCAAAGACACTCGCACAAGGGTAAAGACTCCAACATCAGTATATTCGGATAGAATATCAGAACGCGCACCTTCATCTAGTACTGTATCACAAATGTTTAACATCTCGTCTCTAGAACGTTGAAAGTTCCAATCTCTACGTATTTCAAAGACTGTTGAAACTAGTGGTGTAAAGAACCATATGAAGATTAACAATGATAGCAATAATGGCCCCAACCAAGCCACTACAAGGTTGCGAGTTTCAGTATAATTATGACGTTGATTTGCTCTATTTTGTAGGCTAAGCGCGTTATATAACAAGTAAAAGGTGGCGATTGTTGCTGTTAGGAACCAAATTGGTGTGAAGATCAATAAAAATGTAGCAAAGCCGGAATTGAGTGTAGTCGGAATAGTCAATACCATAATGAGATAGCACACTTGCAAAGCAAAAAATGCTAATACAAATAACATTGCGATACGTGCTTGTGGATGCCAATTACCTAACCATTTAATCATCAGATATGAATACTCTCCTTAGCGTTGCAACTCAACTCAAAATACCTTATCTTGTTATCTCTTCAATAGCTAGCTAAAATCCAACCGCTTCAACCTTACTGAACTTTCAAAGGTACTTTAGGTAGATTTTATAATAATTGGAAAGTTACTATTGTAGATGATGAGAGACAATCGTATTCGTTCTAACCAGATTAGAGTTGTAGGACTTGTTGTTGTTGCCCTTGCTGCTTCTATTGGATTTGTATGGCTTTTGGCAAGATTGACAGATACAACGACAACAGTCATTTTAGCCAATGAAGGCAACTGTCCTCGTGCTTTGTTGCAGCTACAACCGCGTGATGGGGGTAGCGTTTTGACACTAGTCGCGGGTCCCGGCGAACGTGATGAAGTTCAAGTTGTACCTGATGTAGAGTATGACTACATTATGACAACTGAAAGTCCTGATATTGATGATACGGAAGGAACAGTTCGCGTCTGTTTTGATCGTGATAGTGGCATTTTTGAAGTTCCTGAAGGTGGGTCGTTTACGTACCGCGTTACTTCTGTAACACGACCCTATATTGTTTTTGAAGTTGATGAGGCTTGTCCTGCTGCCACTTTACGCTTATCTGCACGCGGAGATGATGAACGTGAGCCTGTTATCGTTGAGTCTGGCGAAAGTAAAGAGGTAGAAATAGCGCCTGATCGCGCTTATACCTATAGTATTGAACTTGTTCAATTAGCTGACCCCGCCGCGAATATTTGCGACGGAGTCGAAAGTGCTCAAATTAGTTTATCGATGGGCGAGAGTGAAACCATTCGTGTTCAGCCTCGCGCTGCAGAGTAGCGTTAGTTAGGGCGCTTGCCATATAAATCTTTGGATTGGTGAGCGCCCACTTACAGGTACTAAAACATCATTTTCTAGACGGACGATTTCAACTTGCCACGTATAAGTACGCTGTTCACCACTAGCAGGACGTAGAGTTTCTGGCAAAGTGAATTCTGTTCTTGTTGTTTCGACCGCCAATACGACTGTACTCGTGTCCTCATCAAAAATCGTTAATAAATATTGCTCTTGTGGTTGAAGTGGGCCACTTTGCTGTGCCCATATTAATCTCACTGTGGTGCCATTTATTATTTCACCATGAATTGGGTAAAATGGCTGGGGTGGTAGGTGTGTTGGTGTGGGTGTGATAGTCGGTGTTCCTTGTGGGGTATTGGTGGGAAGTGGTGTGTGGGTTGGGCCGGGAACTTTATAGCATTTACCAACCGTGATCACTGGAGGAACAGGGCATGAACCAACTGAAGATTCACTGAAATCACAGCCACGACAATCCAGACCATCTGGCAATGGATTTAGTTCACATAAGCGTCGATTAGTTGTGCCGTGTAGTATAGCAATGCTAGTGATCGTGTCTCCTTCAGCAGCACAATATTCATAAATAGCAAAAGGGGTAACATCTTTTAATAAAGGTGGCAACGCATTATAAACTGCCGTCTGAGTTACATCGAGCCCGAAGGGTGTTGGTGTAAGTGTGGGACGAGGAACAATTAGTCGCTGTCCCGGGCTAATAAAGCGGCAACTTGACAGATTATTAGCCTGCTCTATCGCTTCCACACTAACATCGTAAAAGATTGCAATTTCCCCGCACGTATCTCCTTCTTTTACGACATATTCATAAGGCGGTGGCGTTGCTGTCGGAAGTGCTGTTGGGTTAGGTGGTTGAGTGGGCGACGGTGGAAGTGGCGTTGTTGTTGGTCGAAACGTTGGTGATGGTGTAAACGTTGGCCCTATTGGCGTTGGTGTTATGCTGGGTTGTTGACCAATTTCTGTTGCAACACTCGTTGGCTCATCTGTAGGGATAGGTTTATCTTCCCCACAAGCTGCGAGCATGATTGCTAGAGCACTCAAAACATAAAGCGCCATTTTAGGCCATGAGAAATACTTTTTCATCGGATTTATCTTCCTTGCCATTGAAAAGTACGTGGTGATGTTGTTTCACGTACAGACACAACAGTATTACCATCTAAGCGACCGATACTAACTGTCCACTCGAATGTATTCGTATTGTTTAAGGTTGGCTGCCATTCTTCAGGTATTACAAAGAATAAATCATCTGTTTTTGCTTCAAAAGTCTCGTCTGTGTCAAGATTTTTTACACGGACGATATACATTTCATTTTGTGCAAGTGAACCTGTAGAAGACCAACGAAGAGTCACAAGGCTGTTGGCATCAAACTTTGCATTATCCTGAGGTGAAGTTGCTATAGGAATATTGAAAGTTGGTGTATATGTTGGTGTTGGTGTTTCGCTACCAGAAGGAGTAGGTGATAACATTGGTGTTGGTGTTGGAGCAGGAACACGAATGCGTTGGCCGGGGTATAAGAGCACTGTGCATTGTGGCCCCCCATAACGTTCGCTGAAGTCACATTGTGCAAAATCTATTTCTGGATTGATGTCAGAAAGTACTTTTGCATCAGCACCATAGATTTGTGCGATGATGATCATATTTTCATTTTCGCCTACTACATGCCATTGCAATCCCGGACGTAACGTGGGTTCCACAAAAAAAGTGGCTAGTACATCGGGAGTTGCATCTGAATTTGAGGCAACAACTAGATTTTGTGTTGTACTGCCAACAGCTGCACCCGTATTTTCGCTTGTAGCGTTAGGGTCTAAGGTTGGTGTAGGCCATGGGATATTAATCGTTTGTCCTTCCTGTAAACAGGCTGCACAAGATAAATCTGGGTTTTCAGTTAAAATAACATCCACAATACTATAATCTCGATGCCCACATTGTTGAGCTAAGCCATATAAAGTATCGCCTGCTTTTGCTGTTTTAATACAAGGGCCTTCTGTTGGCGTTGGCGTTGGTGTTGCTGGAAGCGGTGTGATAGTTGGAAAAGCGCGAGGTGCTGGGCGTGTATTAGTTGGTAGAGGTGTTGCTGAGGGTGTTATAGGCGATGCGGTGGGGCTTGTATCATATGCTGCAGGTGAATTAGGTGATGTGTTTGAATTCATTAGCATTGAAGCTGCTAGAAAGAAAAAAACACCTAGCACAGCTAAAGTTAAAAAAGCCACTAATATTCCTAATGGTGTACTTAATGCATTATGGGCGAGTAGATCATCTTCGCCTATGCTCGCGAGTCTCTCCATATTTGGCAGTTGTGTCTCAGCAGATTTTGTAACTCTGGCTTGATGTTTTTTGTGATTTAAACGTGTGCCACAGATTACACAATTTGTGGCATTAATAGCATTTATTGCCCCACAATTTGAACAACGTTTGCGGTTATCTGTGCCCATATATCCTCAATTCACCAACTATGAAAGCGCCTTGCCATTATAGCAAGACGTATTGCTGACTAAAACAGTGTGTCAGTTAAGCATTTATGAACCGATGGGTTTTTAAAAGGGTTTTAGCCAATTGTCAAGCCAACTATAGGCTTGATGACGGGCATGAGCTGGAAAAAGAGGTTCATCAGGTTCTGGATCATAATAATATAAGCTAAAGCGATTTTCAGCTCCCATACGTTGATAGGTGCGTTTTGCTTTTTGGTAGACAAGCTCTCCATCAGAGCTTTCAGGATCATTGCGGCTGGCAGAGAGTAAAAAAGGACGTGGAGCAGCCAAACTTAAAATGCGATCATAGTCTGCAATTTGCAACAATCGAGGAACGGCAAATTCAACCTGAATAGGCAACCCTTGCCTTAATGCTGCGTGCATACTGCCAATACCGCCGTGTGCGACACCAGCTATAATGCGTTCGTCAAATGCCATTGCCCACATGGCCATTTTGCCACCATAACCATGACCAATGATGGCAATATAGTTGGGATCGGTTTCTTGACGTGTGAGTAAATAGTCAATGCCACGACTAACATCCCAAATAACTTTTTTCAATAATGTTTCACCGCGCAACAATCGCACTGCAAGTTCGGAAAAGTTATGTATATATGGTTCAAGTGGATCATCAAAATTAATATTCTTAGGAGCACGGTCTTCAAAAGAGATAGCATCAGGTGCGAATACAATATAGCCGCGTTCAACCAACTCTAATCCAATTGATCCTGAAGAATTACCAGCTAGGCCAACAATTTCACTTTTACCAATACGCCAATCTCTATTATGACGATGATGACAAAATACAACAGGGGCTGGTGTTGTTATATTATGTGGGATGAGAAGATAAGCAAAGCCCCACTCATTAGGGCTAAGTTGATATGTAATTTTTTCTCTGCGGTAAGTTTCCATATCAGCAGTTTCTAGAATACGGGGATTAAGAGGAGCACGATCCGGTGGTGCTCCTAGTATAGCCCTTAATGCATCTCGGTGGGCCTGCATCTGTAATTGAAGGCTCATAGCTTTAATCCTGTCGATTTTAGTCAGTTTTTCATTCTAATACTTTACATTAAATTATGATTCATCCTGACCATTTAACCCCAATTCTTGGGCGTGATCTTGCATCGCTTTAAGCACTAGTGGGATATGAAATTCCCAAAGATCAACCCCTAAATCGGCACATCCCTCAATAATATCTTCGCGGTTAACACCAGCTGCGAAAGACTTATCTTTCCACTTCTTACGAATGGAAGATATTTTGACTTCTTTTATGTTTTTACTTGGTCGTACCAATGCAACAGCAGTAATTAGCCCTGTCAGTTCATCTACAGCATAAAGTGCCTTATCGCGTAGAGTTATTCTTTCACCATTGGGAGCATGGCTTAGAATTGTGCGAATATCTTCTTCATCCACGCCGCGCTCGCGTAGAATAGGCGCTCCAGCATGGGGATGTAAATCTAGGGATGGATGTATTTCCCAATCAAAATCATGCAAAAGACCGACAAGTCCCCAACTGTCCGGGTCTTCACCAAAGTGTTCGGCGTATGCCCGCATAGCAAACTCGACTGCTTGCATATGATTACGCAAACTCTCTGATTGAACAAACTCAGTTACAATTCCCCATGCTGTTTGTCGATCCATTTTTAGTATTCCTTTTTGTTTGTTGAAGATTGTTAAAGTAGATTAACTTGTGAATTTATTATATTGCGCATAATATGAAGTGCTATAACTCTTACAAATTTTTATCTTTGATACTTAAAGAGATTGGTGAATCATTTTATTTTTGCTATAATTTTGGTTAATATATGTAGGACTAGGTGAACAGTGCTATGCCAACTTCACAAGATAAAGTTTTGCAATTTCACATTAATCGTTTGAAAGATCGTAGCCGTGACGTTGTGTTGCGGACTATTGAAGAATTGATTAAGTTTGGAGCTTCTGCGGAGAGTGCTTTACCAGCACTTGAACAGCTTTTCCGCACTACAGAAGACCCTGTGATTAAGAAAGCTGCTCAAGTAGCTGGGCTTGAAATTCATAAGAAAGTTAAGGAAGCTAAGCAACAAGAGGCGTGAATTTTTTCATCACGCTATTGGTTCTATTACAACATCGAGAGCCGTTCTTCCACTGCTTGATAGCTGGCTTCAAATTCAGCTAGGCGCTCGCGCTCTCGTTGAACCACTTCCGGCTTTGCGCGTGTCACAAAGTTTTCATTGGCTAAAAGCTGCTTGATACGTTCAATTTGGGCGGCAAGCTCGTTACGTTCTTTTTCTAATCGTTTGCGTTCGGCTTCTAGGTCTATCATCCCTGCTAGCGGGAGATAAATTTTTGTATCGGCAGAAACCACTACTGCTGCGTTAGTAGGCGCTTCACCATTCAAAAGATCAACGTCATGTACATTACACAGCCGACTAAATATGTAGCTATATTCGGTCAAAACATCTTTTAGGCTGCCGGGGTCTATTAACGCATTAATACGTTTGCTTGGTTCAACTTTGTATTCGTTGCGAACATTGCGAATGCCAACGACGAGCTCTTTGAAAGTTTCAATGAGTTCTTCGGCTTCCTCATCAAAGTAGCTTGTATCAGCTTTAGGCCACTGTGCAATAATGAGCGCTTCGCCTTGATGAGGGATTGCCTGCCATAGCTCTTCTGTAATAAATGGTATGTAGGGATGTAAGAGCCGTAAACATGTCTCTAAAACATGGACAAGCGTTGCACGGGTTGAAGATTTTGCCTGAGCATTGCTTCCATACAATACGTGTTTACTCATTTCAACGTACCAATCAGCGAATTCGTCCCATACGAAGCTCAGAATTTGTCGCCCTGCTTCACCATATTGATATGTTGCGAACAACCTATCTACTGTCTCTATTAGGCGGTTCAAACGGCTCAATATCCAGCGACTAGGCAAATCCAAATCAGGCTTTTGAGGCACATCTGTTGGTTCTTCATCTTCTAAATTACTAAGGATAAAACGCCCGATTTGCCAGACTTTATTGCCAAAATTACGAGAATACTCCACACGGCTCATTGCTAGATTCATGTCATTGCCGGGAGTAGCGCCTGTAAGCAGTGTAAAACGCAGAGCATCAGCGCCATATTCTTCTACAACTTCAATAGGATCAATTACATTTCCTTTGGTTTTACTCATTTTTTGGCCTTGCTCGTCTCTGATGAGGCCATGTAAGTAGACCGTATGAAATGGAGGTTGATCAGTTAGCCATAAACCCATCATGATCATACGTGCGACCCAGAAGAAAAGAATATCGTAGCCTGTTTCCATAATGTCCGTAGGATAGAAACGTTGTAAATCAGGCGTTTCATCTGGCCAACCAAGTGTACTAAATGGCCATAAAGCACTACTAAACCATGTGTCAAGTACGTCAGGGTCTTGTTCCCATTTGCCGCTATCGTCTGGTGGGCCATCTAGATTAACTTTGATTTCGCCACTCTCTGTGTTTGTCCATGCAGGGATACGATGCCCCCACCACAATTGGCGGCTGATGCACCAGTCTTCGATGTTTTCTAGCCAATGGAAGTATACTTTTTCAAAGTGTTCAGGAACAATCCGAATATGCCCTTCACGAACAGCTTGTAGTGCCTTTTCTGCGAGGGGTTTCATTTTCACAAACCATTGTTCTGATACCATAGGTTCAATAATTTCCCCACCCCGTTGGCTAATAGGCACCGTCATTTCATGAGGCTTGACCTCTATTGTTAAACCAGCTTCGGTCATGTCTGCCCATAGCTTCTCTCTGGCTTCAAAGCGATTGAGTCCTGCATAAGGGCCAGCGTTTTCGTTGAGGGTGGCATCTTTATTCATGATATTGATAATATCCAGATTATGCCGTAGCCCAATTTCATAGTCATTGAAGTCATGACCGGGCGTGATTTTCAAAGCACCTGTACCAAATTCGCGATCCACATATTCATCGGCAATAATGGGGATTTCACGATTAAGCATTGGAACATATGCTTTTTTGCCTATAAATCGTTTATAGCGTTCATCTTCAGGGTGCACACAAACAGCAGTGTCACCCAAGATAGTTTCAGGACGTGTTGTTGCTACAGGTAAGAACTCTCCACCTTCGACAGGATAACGGAAATAATAAAGTTTTCCTTGTATTTTTTCATTTTCGACTTCTAGATCGCTAACAGCGGTTTGCAATCCCGGAGACCAGTTAATAAGCCTTACACCTTTGTAAATAAGCCCATCATTCCACAGTCGAACAAATGCCTCGCCTACAGCTCGTGAGAGCCCCTCATCTAGAGTAAAGCGTTCGCGATCCCAATCGCAGGAAGCACCGAGTCGTTGTAATTGCTTCTGAATCCTTCCGCCATATTTCTCTGTCCATTCCCATGTGGCATCAAGAAAAGCCTCGCGTCCAATTTCTTCGCGACTTGTACCGTTATCACGTAGCATTTTCTCAACTTGAAGTTGTGTGGCAATGCCCGCGTGATCGGTACCCGGTACCCACAAAGCGGCTTTGCCATTCATACGTGCGTGGCGGATCATTAAATCTTCTAAGCTGACAAACATTGCGTGACCATTGTGTAGTGCCCCTGTCACATTTGGGGGAGGCATACTGATCACAAAAGGTTCGGCATCTGACGAAGCAATTTCTGGCTTAAAGTATCCATTAGAAAGCCACCACTCATAAAGTCTTTCTTCGGCTTCTTTAAAATCAAAATTTTGGGTTAACTCTCGTTTAGTCATTTGTCCTCCTATGTTGGTTTTGTAGCGATCATGACGAGTTCTAGACGATCTCGAATACTTTGGATGTCAACAAAATTTGCTTCAAGCAAGGCAACTTGTGCTTCAACTGTTGTTAAGGCACGATAGATAACTGGGCGACGTACAGCTTGGTATTTTTCACCACGTCCACTCACAATAAAGTTATTGACTGTGACAGTCAAAGGTGGCCCATCGTCCCAATCCCATATGTCAAATGTGATGATCTGTGGGTCTTGTGCTAATTCAGGATCATGCACTCTGCCCGGAAAAAAGCGTGGGCGATCTTCGACAAAAGGCTCAAAATCTTGGAATCCTATAATGACAGTCCCCCCCGGACGTAATAGTCTATAAAAGTTCTGTAAGGCCTCTTCTATAGCTTCATCAGTGATCAAATGGGGAAAAGCATTGCCCTTTGTCAAAATAGCGTCGAAGTCATCGCGTTCAATTGTGCGAACAAGATTAGAAAAATCAGATTGTACAAAAGTAATTCGATCTTCTACCTTATATTCTTGGGCATGACGGCGAGCGCGCTCTAACATTCCTTGACTAGGATCAGCGGCTGTGACCTCGTAACCTAGTTGTGCGAGCGCGATGGACTGAGTCCCCGGCCCACAAGAGGCATCAAGCACGCGAGAAACATTGCGTCCCCGAAGCCAGCTGCGTAGCTGTAACCCTTCTCTTTCTAATGTACTTTGCCAATCCCGATACCACAGATGATAGTCATCGGCGACTGCGTCATAAAATTCATTGGTTGTATTCTTGGATTCTTCATTCATACAAACTCTTATCCTTTGCCCAATCAAAAAACCCTTTCGCTATGACCTTTTCTAGATCAGGACGAAAGGGTTTATTTTCCGTGGTACCACCTGTATTCCCAGTGTTGTTAGCACTGAGCACTCATTAGCTGCAATAACGGGCAGTTACCGTGCGAACTTAATGCCATATGGGTTCAGTTCGCCACTCTAGAATGACGTTCAGCAGGTGTTATGTGGTTGCTTGCAGCCTATGGCAACCATCTCTGTAACATAACTTGTGCTGCTTACTCTTTTCTATCAACGCTTTGGGCTATTGAGAATATGAAAAGCCATCCATGGGAGTCGAACCCATAACCTATCGCTTACGAAGCGATTGCTCTGCCGATTGAGCTAGGATGGCAAAATTTTCATCATGCAAAGTGTAGCATTATCTCTTCACAGCGGCAAGTCTTAATTTGTTGGTACACTTAGTACTAGGTAACAAATAAATACACAAGGATGTGAAGTTATATGCAAAGAAAAGTGGCGTTATTTCTTATGATGCTCATTTTTGCGGCAAGCATTCGTCAGTCCTCACATTTATCGCTAGTTCGAGCTCAAGAAGACGACGATCCTTATGGTGCTGATTGGTTTGGGGAAGGAATTATGTATGAGGTTTTTGTGCGAAGTTTTCGTGATTCTGATGGTGATGGTGTTGGAGACTTACGCGGGGTAATTGAAGGGCTAGACTATATTCAAGGCTTAGGTGCCAATATTATTTGGCTAATGCCTATTCATCCAACTACAACCTATCACGGCTATGATGTTACTGATTATTATGGCATTAATCCAGATTATGGCACGATGGAAGATCTACAAGCGCTGATTGCAGAAGTTCATCGGCGAGATATGTATATCATTATGGATTATATCGCTAATCATACATCTAATGCACATCCTTTTTTTATAGATATCTTTGGAAATCCTGAATCCGAATATAGCGATTTCTATATGTGGACAAATGAAGAACAGACAGAATATCGTAGTTTTGCAAATGCAAGATATTTACCGCGCATCAATTATGATAGTGCACAAGCACGCGAATATATGATTAATGTCGCCACATATTGGCTAGACCCTAATGGCGACGGCGACACCTCTGATGGCTTTGATGGCTTGCGTTGTGATGTAGCCACAGGGCCGCCGTTTGATTTTTGGGAAGAGTTACGCGCTAGTATGC
>RFGP01000196.1 GCA_003697365.1 Chloroflexota bacterium
GTTGATGAAGGAACAGGTCATCCTATTTTGTGTTTGCATGGCGAGCCAACATGGTCATACTTATATCGACACATGATCTCAGAGTTTAAAGATACGCACCGCGCTATTGCTTTTGATTTCATAGGTTTTGGTCGTTCGGACAAATACACTGAAACAAGCGAATATAGCTTTGAACTACATCAATCAACACTGCTTCATGTTATTAATACACTTGATCTGCAGAATATCACACTCATAGTTCATGATTGGGGTGGTCTGATCGGATTGCCGACCTTACCCCAAATTGCCGATCGGATCACGCATTTAGTGATACTCAATACATTTTTGCCGATAGGTGATATTCCGCCTTCTCGTGGATTTTTAGCATGGCGCAAGATGATAGAAAAAATGGGCACGAATATTTCAGTCGCAAAAATTATGCGCCAAGCCTTACCACCAGAAATCCCTGACGAAGTGATAGCGGGGTATGATGCTCCCTTCCCCAGCGATGAATATAAAGCAGGTGTTGCCGTCTGGCCGCTGATGGTTCCGATTCAGGCGACAGACTCACTTGTTGATACCATGCAAGAAGCTCGAAACTACCTAAACCAATGGCAAAAGCCCACATTGATCATGTTTGCCGTCGATGATCCTATACTAGGACGTGGTGGTGCACTATTTCGACATCTTATCCCCCATGCCAAATATATCGAGATTGAGCACGGAGGGCATTTCTTGCAAGAGTCACGTGGAATTGAGCTCGCAAAACATATACGCAATTTTTTAGAAACGAGCAAAAATCAGCACAGTTAATAAAGAATTGATATTGTTATTTTTGAATCAATAGTGTTAAATGACAATATATAACTTCAGTCCCAAAAAATGAAGGAGTGCAAGGAATGCCATTTGCAAGATTTGAAACCGTTCCTGAAGCAGAAATTCTAGGTCAAGCTATTCTTGCCGTGACCCAAAGCATTAATTATGAGATGTATCGCCATCTGTTTGAGGCAGGCCTTAAAGCGTATGGTTTTGATACAACCATTGATCCCGAAAAATGGTATCCTCTACAAATGCTATTGAACATTTATAAGTCATTCTATGATGAACCCAATGCTTCCTCAAATCTTGTCGCTGTGGGGATGAAGGTTATTGAAGCCTCACCATTTCCACCAGAAGTAGATAGCGTTCAGAAAGCGGTAGAGACTCTCAACTACATCTATACCGTTTATGTGCGTAATTATGAGCCCGGCACAGAGTATGAGATCAAAGTCATCTCTCCTGACGAAATTCAAATTGTTGACCATACACACTTCCCACATGATTTAATATATGGCTATATGTTCGCCATTGCTAAACGCTTTGCTCCAAAAGGAAAGCATATCATCGTAACACGCGAATATTTGAATCCTGAAAACCCCGATGCTGACGGTGCCATTTACTACTTCAAGACCAAATAAGCTACTAAAAGAGAGTACATGCTGCGTACAGGAGTTGATTTAATCGACATAGAGCGTGTAGAACGTGCCATTGAACGACATGGCGAAAGGTTCTTCAAACGCTTTTTTACACCAGCAGAACAGACATATTGTGAAGGACGTTTGGCGAGCTTGGCTGCGCGCATTGCAGCAAAAGAAGCCGTTGCCAAAGCTCTAGGAACTGGTATTGGCGATGTTCGTTGGGTTGAGATTGAAATTCTAGCTGACGAGCGAAAACGACCGATTTTAGTTTTACATGGCAACGCTGCACAACTTGCAGCCTCATTGGGGCTTGACGAATGGGATATTAGCCTCACCCACACACAGCAACAAGCTATGGCATTTGTAGTAGCTTTGAGTCGCAGCAACTAATAAATTCTCTCCCTGCTTTATTGAAGGCTAGGGAGAGAGCTTAGTCTTATTGAGTTTTTTCAGCTTTACCACGAAGCGGCTCTGCGCTATACATTTGGGCTACAATAAATGAGTCGTCTAAAACTAAAAGGTGGAACTGAATTGGTGGCGGTTTTTGATCGGCGGCTAACAAGTGGGCTTGTACGCCATGACGTTTAAGTAATTCAACAACTTTTTTCGCCATTGGCTCAGGCATTTCACCCAATAAACCATATCCCGTAGCTAACAGTTGCCCTAACGGGCGAGCCAAATTCAGATCATCCGCTAGTGTACGAAATGGCCCATAATATTGACCATATATTTGATTTAGATCAAGCATAAGAGAGTTAACATCTGTAGGTTTTCCACGAAAATAGACTTGATGATAAAGCGTGTTGTGATTCCATAACAAAGGGTGGTCAGAGCTATACGCCATTGTGCCAAAAAGTCCTAAACTTAGACGTTGCTCACGAACCCCAACACAACGAACAACATAAACCCCTTGCGGACGAAGGCTTTCATCTTCCTCGTTATAATTAGCAAGCTGAATCATCAATTGAATTTCTTCAGGTGTACCTCCTAGCTGTGCGGCTAGGAGGATGCCTACTCGCTCTTGTTTTTTGAGTTCATCAGCAATTGTTGTAAGTGTAGTATCAAAAGGATTCATTAGCTACCTTTCCAAGCTGTAGGATGAGATGGCATAGGTTGTTGTTGGCGGCTTTCCTCTTTGGTTTCAGCGGCGCGCGCCACAAAGACAATTCCCCCCATAATTGCTAAGGCCCAAGCCATCACACGAACAATTAAGGCTGTGGAAAGAGCAGCAGCTGGTGAAACATCAAGGTAGGTACTTAAAAATGTGACATAGGTTGCTTCACGCAGACCCAATGCTCCCGGTGCAAGTGGAATCGTCTCGACGGCTGCAGCTAGCGCTATAAGCGGGATAAAAGAGACGTATGGCGTTGATTCTCCTAAAGAAAGCAACACGATATATGATGAAGTTAAGATCAGCAAATTAATGATGGCTGATAGAACTACCATATTCAACAACATACGCCCTTTGCCCAAATGCCCTTGTAGTGCTTGGCTAAGCGTGTTGATTTTATCACCCAGCTTTTGTAGTCGTAGCAAGCTCAAAACATGAACGATAGGTTCAATGAACCATCCCATTCTCAAAATTACTAAGATGCCAATGCCTAGCACTGAAAGGAGGTGTAGCACCCAATAGGCCAGCGTACCTGTTAATTCCTCTTGTGGAGCGATAATCATGATTAGGCTTGCCGAAGCAACAATAGTGATCATACCGATAGCGCGTTCGATTAACACTGAGGATACAGAAGTCACTGTGCGCCCTGTATCAATACTAGCTTCCATCATCCGAATAGCATCGCCACTCATTGAAGCGCCGGGCATAAATTGGCCAAAAAAGATACCGACCAAATATGTACCAAATAAACGCTGAAAACCGATATTAATTTGGCTTTCGCGCAGCACTAGCCACCATCGCAAAGTTTTGAAGAGCGTTGCGAAAATATGCATAGAAAATGCCACAAAAGCCAGCAGCAAATCAACCTGCGTAAAAGTATTTAACAAGGCATCTTCTTCGGCAACAGCATAGACCACAATGACGAGTCCTAAGATGCCGATAAAAAGTCGTCCCCAATTCCAAATCCGTGTAAGATTCTTAGAAGGAGTATTCACGATTGCCCTCGATTTATTCGTTTACGTGAAACCATACGTTGTTCTGCTATAGAATAGGCATCTACAATACGACTTGCCACCCTAAGCCATGAGTATTCTTCAATAGCTTTTTGACGATTTTCTTGGCCGCGTTGTTTCATGAATTCGGGCTGCAATAAAGTCTCGTGTAATGCACGCGCGAGGTCTTGCGGATCATGGAACTTAGCATATATGCCTAAGTCTCCGAGAATTTCAAGGCTAGCAGGACGCTCATAAGCAACCACAGGTAAACCCATCGCCATATAAAAATATATCTTACCATCGCCTTCTGTCATAGAAATTTTGGGAGCAATCGCCAAATCTCCTAAGCTAACATAGCGCCCTGTTTCTTGATAAGGTATTTTGCCAACAAAAGTCATGTAATCAGCGACACCTTGTTCAGCGGCTTTTTGTGCATATACATCTTCATCAGGAAAACCAATGATGAGAAAGTGTGCATCAGTGTAATTGCGTTCGTACACCAAAATACGGGCGGCTTCGATCATATCATCAACGCCTTGATAGGGCTTTAAAATACCCATGAAAACAATAATTTGTTTATCTTCAGGTAAGCCTAAGGCACGGCGAAGCTCAGGATCAGGTGGAAAGGCTTCTGGCGAAAAAACATCAGTATCAACGCCATCAAGAATAGGCCAAATATGATCTTCACTCAAATGAAAACGCTCACGGGCTTGGCGACAAATTTCAGTTGATGAAGTTAATACTACAGGTGAAGCCTTTAGCGTCAGACGTTCAATGGCACTTAAGAGGTTGAAGTATAGGCCACCTTTTCCTGCGTAACCATGCTCTGCGATTTCGCCCGAAAAGCTCCCTTGCATATCAAA